>CALFCS010000172.1 GCA_937950565.1 uncultured Lachnospiraceae bacterium | reverse complement strand
GACACTAGCAAAACAGAGTCAGAGATGTTTGATAGCTGCGGTCTGCCTCAAACTCGCAAAGCTCAGACATCGATGCAGACCGCAGTTCATCTCTGCCTGGCTGTTTTGAGTGTCTGTAACAGCCGTCTCAGACGGAGACAAACTGCTGCCTGTACGGTTTGGCTCATGCGAATGCTCAGACATTGCACAGCAACGGTCGCTAGTCTCGAAAAAAACTGCAAAAATCTGTCACGCTTCTGTAACGGCAGCGCGTTTGCCCCGCGCAGAGCACAGTTTCCGCTAAACCGATGGCAGAGCCCATGGCTGTGGCGGGCGGCGAGGCAGAAATTGGAACAGGAAATTCAAAAGGAAAGAAGGAATTTATTTTGGACAGACTTGATATAAAACTTTGGAAGCTTGCCTCAAAGGGTCAGATTGTCCCTGACCGTTCTTTATTAAAGACTCCAAAGCAGATTGAAGCCATCAAAAAAAGCGCCGCGTTAAATACTGCCATTCTCGACCACGTACAGGCGCACATCTGCGAGGGCATGAGTACTGCGCAGATTGATAAGCTGGTCTATGATTTCACCACAGAACATGGCGGCATCCCGGCGCCCCTAAACTATGAGGGATTTCCCAAGAGTGTCTGCACTTCCATAAATGATGTCATATGCCACGGAATCCCTTGTGAAGACGAAATATTAAAAGACGGGGATATTATTAATGTAGACGTGTCGACTATATTAAATGGTTATTTTTCGGACGCCTCCCGTATGTTTACAATTGGAAATATTTCTCCCCGTGCCGAGAAGCTTGTACGTATTACAAAGGAATGTGTAGAGCTGGGATTAAAAGCCGCAAAGCCATGGGGACATCTGGGAGATATTGCCTGGGCCATTAACAGCCACGCACGTGCAAATGGTTATTCTGTCGTAGAGGACATCGGCGGACACGGCATCGGTCTTGAATTTCATGAGGATCCTTTTGTCAGCTATGTCACACCTAAGGGCAGTGAAATGGTGCTTGTTCCCGGCATGATGTTCACCATCGAGCCAATGATTAATGAGGGCAGTCCGGATTTCTATGTAGATGAAGATAACGGCTGGACGGTCTATACCATCGATGGCGGATTATCTGCACAAGTAGAATATATGGTACTGATTACCGAAAACGGTGTGGAAGTTCTGACGAAATAATTATCCAAACCACATTCAAACAGACCGGGGAACCTGTCCCCGGTCTGTTTTTTATCTGTCTTTTTATTTTCTTCTTGTTATCTTTCTATGCCAGAATCGGCTTCATAGCCTCTGCAAGCTTATCTTTCTGTGCCTGCGCTTCTGCCAGGTCCTTACCTAATGTAGTAAAGTATGTCTTAATCTTCGGTTCTGTACCGGACGGACGAACAATCACAGTTGCCCCGCCTTCCAGGCTGTAGATCAGAACATTTGCTGCCGGAAGACCTGTCTCCTCCGGTTTCTTATAATCAACCGCTTTCACTACTTTATATCCTGCAATCTCCGTAAGTGGATTCTCACGAAGCCCTTCCATAATACCCGTCATTTTATCCATACCGGATAATCCCGGGAATTCAAAGCTGTCAACCTTATTCAGGTAGCGGCCGTATTCTGCATAAATTTCTTCCAGTCTTTCTTTGATAGAGGAACCGATACTGCGGTAATATGCCGCCATCTCACAAATCAGCATGGAACCGATAATCGCATCCTTATCACGCACATACGGTCCTGCCAGATATCCATAACTCTCCTCGAATCCAAAGATAAATCTTTCTACCTCACCAGCTTCCTCCAGTGTTGCAATCTGGTCGCCAATCCACTTAAAGCCTGTCAGAACACTGCGGAGCTCTACCCCGTAATGTGCCGCTATGGCATCCGCAAGCGGTGTGGAAACGATGGATTTTACAGCTACTGGATTCTCTGGCATCGTTCCATTCTCAATCCTGCCTGCACAAATATAGTCTAACAGAAGTGCGCCAACCTCATTACCGGATACCAGCTCATATGTTCCATCCGGACACTTAATTGCAATACCTACACGGTCTGCATCTGGGTCCGTTGCCAGCATCAGGTCTGCACCTGACTTCTCAGCCAGTTCAAGGCCCAGCTTCAAAGCTTCAAAAATTTCCGGATTCGGGTATGGGCATGTCGGGAAGTTTCCATCCGGATACTGCTGTTCCGGAACAATCGTAATATCGTCGATTCCGATATCTCCCAGCACACGGGTAACCGGAACCAGACCGCTTCCGTTAAGCGGAGAGTACACAAGCTTAAGTCCCGCCGTCTTGCAAAGCCCCGGGCGCACGCTGCATGCCTCAATCGCCTCATACAAAGCTTCCTTACAGTCATCTCCCACATATTCAATCAGCCCGGAAGCCATGCCTTCTTCAAAGCTTACAATCTTCGCACCTTCCAGAATATCTGTCTTCTGTATCTCAGCATATACAATATCTGCCGCCTCATCTGTCATCTGGCATCCATCCGGTCCATATGCCTTATAGCCATTATATTTTGCAGGATTATGGGAAGCGGTTACCATAATACCGGCATTCGCCTTATAATAACGGGTTGCAAAGCTAAGCGCCGGAACCGGCATTAATGCATCATAAATACGAACCTTAATTCCATTTGCAGCCAGTACGCAGGCAGCCGTTTTTGCAAAAACATCACTTTTAATACGGCTGTCATAGCTGATTGCAACCAGCTGGTTTCCGCCCTGTGTTTTCACCCAGTTTGCCAGTCCCTGTGTAGCCTGCCGTACCACATAAATATTCATGCGGTTTGAGCCTGCTCCCAGCACACCTCTTAAGCCCGCTGTACCAAACTTTAATGCAACCGCAAAACGCTCCTTAATCTCTTCTTCATTCCCCGCAACTGCCTCAAGCTCTG
The DNA here is from genome assembly GCA_937950565.1 of uncultured Lachnospiraceae bacterium. Classification (GTDB taxonomy): domain Bacteria; phylum Bacillota; class Clostridia; order Lachnospirales; family Lachnospiraceae; genus UBA7109. The sequence goes on along the minus strand of CALFCS010000172.1, from coordinate 51,131 downwards.
CTGTCAGATCGGCATCCTCAAGTTCCGCCTGAGCCCAGCGTTTGTAATCATCCATATACATTGATTTTCACCTGTCCTTTTTTCATTATAGAAGGTATTTCCGTTCTCTGATACCTATCTATAATTCTAATGAATTTCTCCCCCAGTGTCAACGAATAATTATCTCTTTATCGTCTTCATGACAAGCGCTGAATTTGCTCCCATATTCACAACTACATTCCCATCTTTTACAATATATTCTTCGTAGCTCCTTGTATACCCGTTGGCGTAAGAATAGATCAATCTGCGCATCCGGCAATTTACCGGCACTTCTGCCAGCCACACCGGCACAGTTACCTCCCTCAGTTCACCACTGTTATTCACAATCACTACAATCTGCTCTTTTTCATCAAATCTTGCATATGCGATTACATTTTCCCAGCCGCCAAGCATAAGAAGCGAACCTTTCCGGAACACGGAATGTTCTTTGTGTATGCGTATCATTTCCTTATGGAAGCGTATTAATTCCTGATTTTCATGTCCCCAGGGATACGTACGTCTGCTGTCCGGGTCCGTAAATCCACACACGCCTGCTTCATCTCCATAATACACGGTCGGCGCCCCCGGCCATGTCATCTGTATTACAACCGCTTCCCTCATCACTGCTTCGTTTACACATTTTTCTGCCTGTTCCGGCCCAAGTGTTCCGGTACGCCCCACCATATGGTTCGTCCTTGTAAGAAATCTGGAATGATCGTGATTGGAAAGCTCATTCATAGCAGACTGCAGAGAGGATGTCATCATATCCGCCATATGATGTGTCATAGCACCCATAAATGCATCCGCACTTCCAAGCAAGTCTTCCCGTTTCTCGTCACTATGCTTCTCCATTCCGGTAAGGAACCAGGTCACCGGCTCCATAAACGCGTCATAATTCATCACCGTATCCCACTCGTCTCCCCGAAGCCACTCCTCCGGGTCACCGTAGTGTTCCGCCAAAATTACCGCATTCGGATTCGCATCTTTTACCACCTTGCGGAATTTCTTCCAGAAACTATGGTTATACTCATTGCTTCTGCCAAGATCCGCCGCCACATCCAGGCGCCATCCGTCCACATTATATGGAGGGGACACCCATTTGCGCCCTATCTGAAGAATATATTCCTCCAGCCTCTCAGAATCCTCATAATTCAGCTTCGGCAAAGTATCATGTCCCCACCATCCATCATAATTGTTATTATATGGCCAGTTTTCCGGCCCTTCGTTTGCAAATCGAAAATAACTGTGATATGGACTGTCATACGAAACATATGCACCCGGAGCATAATCCTCCTGGTTTTCATATATCCGTTCCCTGTCCATCCATTTATTAAAGGAGCCACAGTGATTAAACACACCGTCAAGAATAATCCGCATTCCCCGCCTGTGAAGTTCTTCCACAAACCGGGCAAAAAACTGATTGCTCGCCTCCAGGTTCTTAAAATCCCCTGTCCGTTTCTGGTACTTTGTTGCCTGAGAATTCTCTGTCACACCATCTCTTAATACATCGCCGCCATCTTCAACAATCACGCCATAATGCGGATCTATATAGTCATAATCCTGAATATCATATTTATGATTCGAAGGAGATACGAAAAGCGGATTAAAATACAAAACCTCCACTCCCAAATCCTGCAGATAATCCAGTTTATCCATAACCCCCTTAAGGTCTCCGCCATAAAACTCCCGGACACCCATACTGTCTGGATATTTGTTCCAGTCCGCTACCTTCCGGCTATAATCGCCGATATAAAAATACTCATTCGTCTCTACATCATTTGAGAGATCTCCATTACAAAAACGGTCTGTATAGATTTGATACATAACCGCGCCTTTCGCCCAGTCCGGAACGGAAAATCCGGGAACGATCACAAAGCTGTAAACATCTATTACTTCCCTTGAGACACCACAGCGGTTATAATAATATATTTCCCCTTCACTGTTGATTTCAAAATAATACCGGAAAGGCTCTTCCCCCACTCTGCATATGATAGAATAATAATCAAATGCCCCTTCCGTATATGCTTTTTTCATCTCACGTCCGCCTTCCGGGGTCACCAATTTTACTCCGGACACATCATCCTTCGCCGTGCGGAATCTAATCGTAACTTTCTCATTCAGGTCCGGTTCCGGAGGAATCACATACCCTGCTGTCCCATCACTAAATAATGCCTGCTCCTTCATTCCCTTTGCCCTTTCTATCTGTAAATAACTGTTCGAATTCTTCTCTCGTTATCTTTTCCTTTTCCAGCAGCAGCTCTGCACATGCGTGCAGCACATCATCATACTCATGGATGATTTCCTTTGCACGCTTATAACACTCATCAATAATACGCTTAACTTCCTTGTCTATAACAGAAGCAACGCCTTCCCCATACTGTCTCTGCGTATGTGCAAGATCCCGTCCTATGAACACCTCATCATTATCATTGTCATAGTTAATCAGTCCCACTGCTTCAGACATACCGAATTTTGTTACCATAGATTTTGCCAGACCGGTCGCCTGTCTGATATCCTGCGACGCGCCTGTTGTAATATCATCAAACACCGCTTCTTCCGCCACACGGCCTCCGAGTGACACCGTAATATCCTGCAGCATTTTTCCTCTTGTATCAAACATCTCATCCTTCTCCGGGAGCGGCATCGTGTAACCTCCCGCGCCTCCGGTTGGAATAATTGACACACTGTATACCGGTCCCACATCCGGAAGCACATGGAATAAAATCGCATGACCAGCCTCATGAAACGCGGTAATCTTCTTCTCTTTATCAGAAATAACCCGGCTCTTCTTCTCTGCTCCGATACCGACCTTTACAAACGCTCTCTTGATGTCTTCCTGTTTTAAAAACATCCGGTTTTCCTTTGCCGCAATTATTGCGGCTTCATTCAGCAGGTTCTCAAGATCTGCCCCGGTAAATCCCGCTGTTGTCTGTGCAATCTGCTTTAAATCAATCTCCTCGCTGAGCGGTTTGCCCTTTGCATGGACTTTGAGGATTTCTTCCCTTCCCTGGACATCCGGCCTTCCTACCATAACCTTTCTGTCGAATCGTCCCGGTCTGAGAATTGCAGGGTCAAGTATATCTACACGGTTTGTCGCCGCCATGACAATAATCCCTTCATTGACTCCAAATCCATCCATCTCCACGAGAAGCTGGTTCAAGGTCTGCTCTCTCTCATCATGTCCGCCGCCCATTCCGGTACCTCTGCGTCTTGCCACAGCATCAATCTCATCAATAAATATAATACACGGTGCATTTTTCTTGGCATCCTCAAATAAGTCCCTCACACGGGAAGCTCCTACACCGACAAACATCTCCACAAAATCAGAACCGGAAATCGTAAAGAACGGCACTCCCGCCTCGCCTGCAACAGCTTTTGCAAGCAATGTTTTACCGGTTCCCGGAGGCCCTACAAGAAGTACTCCTTTCGGAATTCTGGCGCCCACCTGTATATATTTCTTCGGCGTCTTCAGGAAATCCACAATTTCTTCCAATTCTTCTTTCTCTTCCTTCAGCCCTGCAACCCGTGAAAATGTAATCTTTTTATCTTCCTCCGTACTCAGGCGCGCACGGCTCTTTCCAAAATTCATTGCTTTAGCGTTTGCTCCGCCCCCCTGCCGGTTCATAAGGAAAAACAGCAAAAGGACACAGCCCACAGCAAGAAGTGTCGGCATAACTGCTGTCAAAAACCAGTTGTCTCCCGGCACATCAGCCATCGTATAAGCGACATCGTTTTTCTTCAGATACTTCTGAACCTCATTGACATCAGAGACGTACAAATATCTGATTTCACCACTTATACTCTCTTTTTCCTTCAGACGTATTTCCACCCGTCCGGTCGGAACCGCTTTATTCTGGCTTACCGTCACCTCTTCCACAGCCTCTGCCTTCACCAGCTTTTCAAATGCCTGCCAGGTAATCTCATCCTCTCTCTGCTCAAACAGGTTTGTAAACCAAAATACCGCAAATAAAACAATGATAAATATCAGCAGTGTTCCACCGCCAAATCCTCGGTTATGTTTTGTATTCAATCTGCTGCCCCTTTCTATTCTACCCCTTCTACAATTCCAATGTATGGCAGATTTCTATATTTCTGTGCATAATCAAGTCCATATCCCACAACAAATTCATCCGGTATCTCAAAACCGGTATAATCCACATCCACTTTTCTAACCCTTCTGTCAGGCTTATCAAGCAACGTACACAGCTTCATGCTTGCCGGATGTCTCTTTGCGAGAATCTCCAGAAGATAGGAAAGCGTTCTTCCGGAATCAATAATATCCTCCACTACAATGACATGCTTCCCTTCCAGGGATTCATCCAGGTCTTTTGCAATCTTCACAACGCCGCTGGAGGACGTGCCGTCTCCATAACTGCTCACACTCATAAAATCCAGTGATACCGGCACGGAAATACGTTTTGCAAGCTCACACATAAAAAATACTCCGCCCTTCAGCACACAGATTAGATGCACCTGCTTTCCCGCATAGTCTTCACTGATCTGTTTTCCCATTTCTTCAATTCTTTTTGCAACTTCTTCTTCACTAAACATAATTTTAATTGTCTCTGCCATGATTTTCTCCTTTGTATAATTGTATTTCCAAAATTCTTTTGGTTCTCTCTGTAATCTGATACATCTGATTCTGCCGGTATCCCACAATCCACATAATATGTGAGCCATCTGCCGCAAGCCATACCGCATCACGTTCACTTTGCGGAATTTTCTCATTTATAAAATACTGCTTCAGCTTCTGGGTATTTCCGGCTTTATCTATCGTAATATAATCACCAGGCTGCCTGTGCCTGATTTTTACAGTATTTTCAATTATATCATAATCAAACCATTTCGTGTAGGGCTTTTCTGGAAATACTTCATTCTTTTCCCCACGTTCCATAATTCGAAAAACAAATTCTCCCTCCTCCGGCGCCGCTTCCTTTTCCTGTCCTTTGTAAAACCTTAATCCTTCATAGCATCTGACGGCAGTCACTTCATAAGGGAGCTCCACTCTCCTTCCAACCTGCTTTTCCAACAGGTCTTCCAGTGATTTGACATGAACCGCTTCAATATCTTTACTTCTTCCGGCTGTTTCACAGATAATCTGATGCAGCACGTACGGCTGGAGCGCTGCGGCAATCTGCCGGTATTTTTCTTCCACAAGCACAGTCTCCCCCGGCTCTCTGCACTCTGTACACATGTTCTTTGCACGCGCCGCCTCTTCCTCTATATATTCGCCAAGCACCCGCATCTGTTCCGCCGTTTCTGCGATATGAGCTGCCGCCTGTTCATTCAGATTCGCTTCCAGATAAGGGATTACCTGATTACGAATCTTGTTTCTCGTATAAACATTTTCCAGATTTGTCTCATCTGTACAATAGGATATTCCCCATTTTTTCAAATATGATTCAATTTCTATGCGTTTCACACACAAAAACGGACGAATCCACACTCCTGATACAGGGGCTATCCCTCCCAGACCTTTTAGTCCTGTCCCCCTGCATAAATTCCACAAAAGTGTTTCCGCATTATCATTTAAATGATGCGCAAGCGCAATTTTGTTCCCGCCCTTTTCCTTAAGCACCTGTTCAAACGCTGTTCTTCTCACCTGACGCCCGGCTTCTTCTAACGTAAGCCCCTGCTCCCTTGCAAGCCGCTCTACATCCTCATGAAAGGTAACAAGCTCCACATGCTCCCGGCTGCACACCTCTTTTACATACGCTTCGTCATGGTCTGCACTTTCACCACGAAGACCATGGTGCACATGAACTGCAGTAAGCGTAAATGGAATCTCCTTTTGCAGCCTGAGAAGCACGAAAAGAAGGCATATGGAATCTGCGCCTCCTGATATGCCCGCAATCACGTTGTCATCACCTGTAAGCATATGACATTTTTTAACATACGCTTTTACTTTCTGATACATTTATCCAATCCTTTACTTCTGTATATTTCTACAATCTCTTTCCATTAAATATATATAAAATCCTTTCAAAAAGCAAGTCTTCCCATATTTTCTATAATTTCCATATCCCGATTACCAGCACTGTCATATCATCAAGCGGCAGTTCACCAGAGCGCTCCAATACCTTTCCGAGAATGTAATGTGCCAGCTCCCCCGGATTCTGCAGCTCTGTATCCTCTATCAATTTGCTCATGAATTCCTCCTGTCCGTCTGCCGGAACTGCATCTGTCACCCCGTCCGTCAGCATGATTACAAAATCCCCGGATTCCAGTTGTTTCGTCACGGTCTCAATCTCCAGGTCCTGGATGACGCCAATCGGGAGCGCCACCGAATGGATTTTCTCTACCTTTTTCCCCCGCTTGATATAAGTTGCCGCAGCGCCTGCCTTTACAAACTCGCATGTCCCATCGTATAAATCAAACAAACTGACGTCAATCGTCGAAAAACGGACGTCTTCTCGTCCGATCACCAACGCGGTATTCATAATCTGGACTGCTGTTTTCACCGGGAACCCGGCATTCAGAAGCTCCTCCAGAAGCTCTACCACCATAGCGCTGTCCCGAAAAGCCTCTTCTCCGGAGCCCATGCCGTCAGAAAGCGCGGCCCCCTTCTTCCCGCCCGGCAGATTAGTCATAAGAAAGGTATCTCCGGATATCGTATCACAATCCTTTCCAATCTTTGCAACACCCTGCAGCGTATGGTATCTGGCTCCCTCCACGCAGGCCACCGTACAGTATTCATCCCCAATTACCGGGCGTTCCCCCTGCTGCGGTATCATCACCCTTCCTACAATATCCCCCACCTCTGCCGCCAGTTCCTTCACTGGTATCACATGGCCTTTGGACGCCTTTATGGTAAGATGAATCTCATAGCGCCCCTGAGGTGTAATATAAAACACAGAAGACAGCATCCGTATCCCTGATTTTTTTAAATGGTTCTTTATTTTCTTCTCCAAATGATTATCTTCAAAAATCCCCGCATCCAGTTCCCTTGTTGTACACTGGATCGTCTTCGCAAAATAATCAAGCTGGCTCGCATATCCTTCTCTGTTCTGCACCAGCTTATTTGTCCACATCAGCTTTTGTTTTGCGTTTTCATAGTTTTCCAACGTTTCTCTCAAGAACCGCGGCGCCATCATACATTGTTTCTGAAGATTCCTCTTCAGCTCCACGTTTAACTCCGCCCCGTATTCTTCCGCAGTACTCAAAATATCATACATCATGCGGTATGTATCCACCCTTTTTTCACCCAGGCAGCTCTCTTTCCTTTCACATCCCTCGCAAACCTTCTCTGTCACTTTACGGAACATTGTTTCATTCTCTTCCTTCGTAAATGCGACTCTGTAATCCGTAAGTCCTACAAACGTACTGGAAATGGACTTCAGCGACTCTGCCAGCTTGTCCATCTGTATGACATACGGATTCATAAATACCGCCTTTTCTTTTACATCCGGCATCGTAATACTCCCTTCTACACGTGTTCCCTTTTACATACACAAAAAGCTCCGGACATCTCGCCCGAAGCTTTATCTCATGTATTTTTGCACACTGCCTGGTTACTCGGCTTTAAAAATAATCTCATTCTCATTCACCAGACCCAGTTTTTCTTTTGCCAGCTCTTCTACATACTCATCCGTATTGATATATTTTTCCAGATCATCAATCTCAGCGGTTCTCTGCTCTTCCTCTTCAATCCGCTGTTCAAGCTCTTCTATCTGCTCGCGGTACGCTTTATCTTTTGCACGAAGCGTAATTCCATTCACAGATACAACCGCCGCCAACAGGATAATCACTGCACTGACAGCAAGCATACTTCTTCTGTGCTGGCTCGCCCGTCGCCTCTGACGAACAGACCGCCTTCTCCTATTTTTCCTATTCATTCTACTCACCCTTATAATCTCCCAACAGTAATTTAATATTACCCTTTTTCTTTCGGGCGCGCAATAGGTTTCTTTTATTTTTTCTTATTTTTACGTAGAAATTTTTCTTGTATTTTTTGCATTTTTCGCAGTAATAGAGTTGCCAAAAATACTCCTGCTACAATACCTAGTACAAAATACCAACGTATACTACCATTACTGGTTTGGTAAATCTGCACAAAGAAATAAAAAGCAATCCCAAGCCAGAACAAAACATCCTCGATACCTGTTACAATAAGGCTGTGCTTGAAAATTTCCCGGACACATTCCAGACACCGGTAGATAAGACGTGCATTCATTCCGGCAATCACCGCCACCACAAATGTAATGAATTCCTTCTCTATTCCCGGCATACATCACCTGAACAATTTGGAAAACAGATTCTCACCCTGCTTCGTCACAGTATGAACTTCCGAATAAGCGATACTGTCTATATTTCCCGCCAGATCCACTTCTCCTTTTTCAAGGCTTAACCGGTTCACGTGCAGGTCAGTTCCCTTCACCATCAGCATCCCCTGTTCCGTCTCCAGCAATATTTCATTCAAATCAAACGAAAGTACGTCAAGCACCCCCGTCACCATACTTGTTTTCCGGTTATTTATAACAAGCTTATGCCCTTTTTGTACCGTTCTTTCTTCCATGCATCTCACAACCTTTCTTAGTAATCATATGAAAGGTTGTTCCCTTTTATTACAAATATCTGAACAAGTCTTTTGCTTCTTCTTTTTTTGTTGTCTCCTGAATATCAAGGACCTCTGCTTTCACCGTTTTTAATCCAAATTGTATCTCGATAATATCGCCCGGCTTCACCTTTACAGATGCCTTTGCAGTTTTCCCGTTCACAAGTACTCTTCCTGCGTCACATGCTTCATTGGCAACCGTTCTGCGCTTAATCAAACGGGATACCTTCAAAAATTTATCCAGTCTCATAATTCCTCCCATAAAAAAAGCGGAGACCGTTACACCTCTCCGCCTTTCAAACATATCCATCTATGATTCTTACTTATTAACAGCATCCTTTAATGCCTTACCAGCTTTGAATTTCGGTGCTTTACAAGCTGCAATCTTCATCGTCTTTCCTGTCTGTGGGTTTCTGCCCTCTCTTGCAGCTCTTTCAGATGTTTCAAAAGTACCAAATCCGACTAACTGAATCTTGTTTCCTTTCTTTAACTCTTCTGTAACTACATCAACAAAAGCTTTTAATGCTTTTTCAGAATCCTTTTTAGACAATTCAGCCTGGCTGGCAATAGCTGCAACTAACTCTGTTCTGTTCATGGATATTTTTCCTCCTCTTGTTTAAATCTCTGGGCAAATCGCCTCTAATTATTGTTATAACTGTTTTCACTGTGTTTGTCAAGGTAATTTCTCACTTTTACCCGTATATGAAGGGAAAAAATGTAACCGCTCAGACATGCCTGTTACAAAAAAACATTATTGAGAAATCTCTCCTTTTCCTCTGCCTGGCGAACTGCCATATTCATCTTCTCTATATTCTTCACAGATATCCATGCTTTATTCGAGCGATAATAAGAATCCGCAATTTTCCAGAATTTTTCCGGATAAGTAAGACGAAGCTTCAGATATTCTATCTCTTTTTTATTTAACGGCTTTATCGCCGAATACGCATTCATAATACTATCCCCCAGCCGTTCTCTCCATCCGTGCTTCTCCATTACCTTTCTCAGAAAATAATACAAATCCTCTGTCTGCACACCTTTTTTCATCCTGTCGAAATTAACTGTCATCATTTCGGACGGAGCAGAAGCCTGTGTAATCAGTATATTATGGTAATTGTATTCTCCATGCATGATATGCGATTCCCGAACACTTTCCTGATACAGTTCATCATAATCTGACTCTTCCATCATGTTCAATGCAGTATCTGCCAGATAGTACATCTTGTCAAAATACTTCAAAAACACAAATTCAAATTCTCCCTTCGGAGAAACTCCTCTTATAAATTTCCGCACCTTTTTAAGCTCACGATTATGACGCATGTACTCTTCTTTCAAATGCATGACGGCCGGCACATGATTCTCCATTTCTTTTCTCATCAAAATATGAAGCTTTGCAAGATTTCCCGCTGCTTTCAAGAGTTCTGCCGTGTTGTGCACATTACATTCCCGGCCATAAGACCACTGTCTGAGCAGATATTTATCCCCGGTCTGCGAAAAGCTTACGTATTCTCCTTCCCGGTTTTTTATCGGATAATCTGCCTTCACATATCCCTGGCTGGCAAGATATTCGTATAACTCAAAAAGTGCGGGAAGCTTCGCCGATGAAACAGCCACCTCTTTTAATATTAATAATCCTTTATCCGTATCGCATAAAATAGCACCCCTTGTTTTACGGGTGCTGTCTGCCACAATATCGTATTGCTCCAATACGCTGTCTCGCTCATATTCCTGCATAACTATCCCCTGCACTTCACATTACATATTCTCTCTATCGTATGTGAAAAAATACAGAAATAGACCTGAAATCCACAGAAAAAAATGAACCCGCTCTGGCTGCGTTCAAGCCAAAAGCGGGTTCGTTCATCATTAATAAGATTTTCCCCAATATGCCATATGTTTTGCCGGTTTCTTACACCAGATACATTCATCTGAAATCATTTCTTCATCTTCAATCAGACATCTTGTAGAAGCGCCGCCTGTAACTGCCTTTACTTCTGCCTCGCAGTCCGGGTCTCCACACCAGCACGCCTTTACAAAGCCACGGTTTTCTTTGAATTTCTCTACCATCTCATCCATATCAACCGCTGTATCAATATGTGCCTTCAGAAATTCTTCTGCCCTGTCATACATATCCTTCTGAATGGTTTCCAGAATACTTCTTAGCTTCTCTACAATTTCATCCATGGAAACAATCATCTTCTCACGGGTATCGCGCCGTACAACGACTACCTGATGATTCTCAATGTCCTTCGGTCCAATCTCAATACGGGTCGGAATTCCAAGAATCTCCTGCTCGGAGAACTTCCATCCCGGACTCTTATCAGAATCATCGATTTTCACTCTGTAGCCCGCTTTCTTAAGCTCATCAAAGAGAGCATACGCAGTATCCAGCACACCTTCCTTATGCTGCGCAATCGGAATGATCCGGCACTCCACAGGCGCTACGCGCGGCGGAAGCACAAGCCCGTCGTCGTCTCCATGAACCATGATAAGACCGCCAATACTTCTTGTAGATAATCCCCAAGAGGTTTCATAAACACTCTTTAACTGATTATCTTTATCAATATATTTAATATCAAAAGCATCCGGGAAGCCACTGCCAAAGAAATGGCTGGTCGCCGCCTGCAGTGCTTTTCCATCATGCATCAGCGCCTCAACCGTGTAGGTATCCTGCGCTCCGGCAAATTTCTCGTTCTCCGCCTTTCTTCCAGACACGAAAGGCATTGCCAGTGTTTCCTTATAAAAATCTCTGTATATCTGAGCCATCATCTTCGTACGTTCTTCTGCTTCCTCATAGGTCGCATGAATCGTGTGTCCCTCCTGCCACAAGAATTCTCTGGAACGAAGGAACGGTCTTGTCGTCTTCTCCCAGCGGAGTACAGAACACCACTGATTCCACACCTTCGGCAAATCCCTGTAGGACTGTACCGTTCTTGACCATAAATCACAGAATAACGTCTCGGAGGTCGGTCTGATACAGAATCTCTCCTGCAGTTTTTCCATCCCGCCATGCGTTACCCATGCTACCTCCGGGGCAAATCCTTCAATATGGTCCTTCTCTTTCTGCAGCAGATTCTCCGGAATCAATTCCGGAAGGTATACATTTTCAACACCTGTTTCCTTGAATCTTCTGTCCAGATCCGCCTGAATCAGTTCCCAGATCGCGTAGCCATTCGGCAGATAATTAAGACACCCTTTTACACTTGAATAATCACACAGCTGTGCCTCACGGACAACATCCGTGTACCACTGCGCAAAATCTACTTCTCTTGAAGTAATGTTTTTTACTAATTTCTTTTCCTTTGCCATTGATTTTCTCTCCATCATTTACGATTAAATTCGAATCTTTCCCAGATTTCTGCAATTATCCGTAATTTTAATCTATGGGGAAATGTTTGTCAAGATAAAGCGGGAAATTCCTCCCGGATATTCCCCGCTCTTTCTAAATGATATTCTCGGACCTATCCTGATATAATCAGATATTTTTCGACATCTTTCGACATTTTACGGAAAAGAATTTTCCTGTGATATGTTCGTTCCGCCCTACACCAATTAAATTAATTATAACATAATTTTTCTGGGTTGCATATTTTTCTGCTCCGTGGTTAAATGATAGATAAGATTTGAAAATCAGGAGAAAAGCTATGAAAAGCCCCATTTTACAAGTGTTTTACGAGGATGAACACATACTCGTCTGCTATAAACCGGCCAAAATTGCAACAGAAAGTAGCAAAATCGGCACACCGGACATGGTAAGCATATTAAAAAACTATATCAATCAATCTTCCGCCCGGACAGGGAATCCCTATCTCGCCGTCATCCACAGGCTTGACCAGCCGGTCAGCGGAATTCTTGTATTTGCCAAAACACCTTCCGCGGCAAAAGAACTGAACCGCCAGCTCACGACTCACAAATTCGGCAAATATTATCTTGCGCTTGTGAGCAGGGCTCCCGAAAATCAGGAAGCAGTACTGGAACACTATCTTGTAAAAGATGCAAAAAGCAATACGTCCCGAATCTGTACCCCCGATACTCCCGGCGCGAAATTTGCCCGTCTTTCCTACAAAATGCTGAGAGATAAGACAGATTTCTTTGCCCCTGACCAGTACAGTTTCGATTCCGGGACATCTCCGGCTGTTCTGGAAATACATCTGGACACCGGACGGCATCATCAAATCCGGGTACAGCTTGCCGGCATCGGCTGCCCCATTGTCGGCGATACAAAATATAATCCTGCATCATCGCACATGCATACATGGCAGAATATCTGTCTGTGCGCATACAAGTTAAGCTTTTATCATCCGGTCACACGCAGGCAGATGCATTTTGAAATCTCTGCCAGTGATGTAAAAGCCATATAAAAAAGAAGGAAATGATTATGAGAAAGATTTTATTACCCAAAAAAGTAAACTACATTATCGAAACCTTGCAGGCTCATGGTTTTGAAGCATATGCGGTAGGCGGCTGCGTCAGAGATTCCATTCTCGGACGCACTCCGGAAGACTGGGATATTACGACCTCAGCCATGCCGGAGGAAACCAAAGCCCTATTCCCGCGCACCTTTGATACCGGCATTGAACATGGTACCATTACCGTTCTTCTGGACGGAGAAGGTTTTGAAGTGACCACCTACCGGATTGACGGCAAGTACGAAGATAATCGCCATCCTTCTGAGGTAACATTTACCCGGTGTCTTCAGGAGGACCTGCTTCGCCGGGACTTTACGATCAATGCAATGGCATACAATAACACCGCTGGACTTGTTGATATTTTTGACGGTGAAAAGGATTTGGAAAGAGGAGTCATCCACTGTGTCGGAAATGCTTCCGCCAGATTCTCAGAGGATGCACTCCGCATCTTAAGAGGGCTCCGTTTCGCCGCCCAACTCGGCTTTACCATTGATAAAGAGACGAAGGACAGCATGAGGGAGCTTGCACCTACACTTCAGAAGATCAGTGCGGAACGCATACAGACCGAGCTGGTTAAAATGCTGGTATCTGACCACCCGGAATTTCTCCGGGACGCCTTCCGGCTTGGAATAACAGCACAGTTCCTTCCCGAATTTGACATTCTTATGAGTACCACACAGGAGACGCCCCACCATATGTATACGGTCGGAGAACACACGTTACATGCACTGCAGAATATACGCGCAGACAAGATTCTCCGCCTCACCATGCTCTTTCACGACATGGGCAAGCCTGCTCTCAAAACATTTGACGAAAACGGACGGGCACACTTTAAAAAGCACGCCGTTGAAAGCGAAATTATCACCCGGAAGGTTTTGAGAAGGTTAAAGTTTGATAACGACACCCTCGCAAAAACAAGCAGGCTCGTTCTTTATCATGATTACCGTATGCCTGCAACCCCCAAAAATGTACGGCGCGCGATAAACAAGATCGGGGAAGACCTGTTCCCCTATTATATGGAGGTGCGCCGGGCAGACGTAATGGCACAGAGCCTTTATAAACGGGAAGAAAAGCTTCAAAATCTTGATGATATCGAGAACATTTATAATGATATTATAGCTGCAAAACAATGTGTATCGCTCAAAACCCTTGCCGTGGCAGGAAAAGACCTCATAGAGGCCGGTATGGAGCCCGGGAAAGGAATCGGAGAAAAGCTGAACGAATTTCTTTCGCTTGTCCTGGATGATCCCTCCCTGAACACGAAAGAAGAATTATTAAAACGATTATATTAAGAAGATAAAAAGGACGGAGCATGATGCAGCCGTCCTTTTTTATTCTTGTCCTATTCTGTTTTACTCTGCTTCATCCGCTTCTTCACGTAATGCTTCCTCGTATTTTTCAAGGATGATATTCTGAATACGTTCTCTTGTTCCCGAGTTAATCGGATGCGCAATATCTCTGTACTCTCCGTCCATCGCTTTTTTGCTTGGCATAGCAATAAAAAGACCCTTTTCGCCTTCAATGACCTTAATATCATGTACAACAAATTCTTCATCCATCGTAATAGATACTACAGCCTTTAACTTGCCTTCCTTTGCAACTTTACGTACACGCACATCTGTAATCTGCATTGTCTGACTGCCCCTTTCCTGCAAGCCGCACTATGGTGCATACCTCTCATTCTTTTCAACTACAACTTTCACACCATCTTCGCCTACATGACGCGTATTTGCTCTGATCGTATCACGGCTTTCAACAATACAATTCTCAATATACGTATTATCCCCCAGATAAACATCATTTAAAATAATTGAGTTCTTGATTACACAATTGTTACCGACAAATACTTTCTTAAAGATAATTGAATTTTCTACCGTACCATTAATAATACTTCCACTTGCTACAAGGCTGTTCTTTACGGTAGAACCAGGATTGTATTTTGCCGGCGGCAGATCGCTTACTTTAGAATAAATATCCGGATACTGCTTAAAGAAATAATTTCTTACTTCCGGCTTCAGGAAATCCATATTTGTCTGGTAATAAGCGTCTACTGTAGAAATATTATTCCAATAATCTTTAATCTTATATCCGTAGATATTCTTCAAATTCTTATATCTGATCAGAATATCATTTACGAAATCATGTCTTTCCTCTTCTGCGCTATGTTCAATAAGCTCAATAAGCAGTCTTCTTCTGATCACATAAATACCTGTGGAAATCGTAGTCGCACTTGTAATCATCGGCTTCTCTTCGAATTCCTCAATCCGCATGTTGTCATTCATTTTTACAGTTCCAAAACGGCTTGCATCCTCACCCGGTGCAAGTTCCTTACATACAACTGTAATGTCTGCTTTCTTTTCAATATGGTACTCCAGCACCTTATTATAATCCATTTTATAAATACCATCACCAGATGTAATAATTACATATGGCTCATGACATTTTTTCAGGAAATCAAGATTCTGATAAATGGCATCTGCTGTTCCTCTGTACCAATAACCATTGTCCACTGTAATGGTAGGTGTAAATACATAAAGTCCTCCCTGTTTTCTTCCGAAATCCCACCATTTGGAGGAATTCAGATGCTCATTCAAGGACCGTGCATTGTACTGTGTCAGCACTGCCACCTTCTGAATATGGGAATTGGACATATTACTAAGCGCAAAATCTATCGCCCTATAGCTTCCTGCAACAGGCATTGCCGCTACGGCACGCTTATGTGTCAGTTCCCGCATCTTATTACTATTACCGCCTGCTAATATAAGTCCTACTGCTCTCATGCCATTTCACCTGCCTTTATTAATGTCTCTCCGCTTTCTAATACTCCATTCGGATAATCTTCTTTCACTGTCACACCGCTAATCGCTGTATTCTTACCAATCTGAACGCCATCCGGAACTACGGAGTTCTCTCCGATTGTAACAAGTCCGAAGGAATAAATTGCCGGTTTCAGCTTGTTCGGCACATCGCTTCCGATTCCCAGTGTTACATTATCCCCAAGCTTACAGCTTTCTGCAACGATAGACTTATCGATTACACAGTTTTTACCCACAACCGTATCGTTCATAATAATGGAATCCCGTACTACCGTTCCTTCTCCGATCGTAACGCCGGAGCCGATAATACAATTGTGTACTTCTCCATAAATCTCAGAGCCATTACAGATAATACTTCTCTCTATCACAGACTGCTCTGAAATATACTGCGGAGGAAGAATACCATTGGTATTGGTATAAATCTTCCAGAATTCCTCATAAAGATTGAATTCCGGAATGATATCGATAAGCTCCATGTTTGCTTCCCAGTATGAGCCAAGTGTTCCTACATCCTTCCAGTAGCCATTGTACTCATATGCAAATAACCTCTGTCCGTTCCCATGGCAGTATGGGATAATATGTTTACCAAAGTCACAGCCCGGCTCGTCCTTCAGTGCAAGGAGCGCGTCTCTTAACACCGGCCAGCTGAAGATGTAGATACCCATAGACGCCAGATTGCTCTTCGGCTCCGGCGGTTTCTCCTGGAATTCTGTAATCTTTCCGTCATCGTCTGTAACCACGATACCAAAGCGGCTTGCTTCTTCCATCGGTACCGGCATAGCGGCAATTGTAATATCCGCATTATTTGCCTTATGATAATCCAGCATTACTTCATAATCCATCTTATAAATATGGTCGCCGGAAAGAATCAGCACGTAGTCCGGATTAAAGCTTGCCATGTAATCCAGATTCTGGAAAATAGCATTCGCCGTACCAGTATACCATTCACTATTTGTACTCTTCTCATACGGCGGAAGAATCGTAACACCACCGATATTACGGTCCAGATCCCACGGAACACCTATACCAATATGCGTATTAAGCCGCAGCGGACGATATTGCGTCAACACTCCGACAGTGTCAATTCCCGAATTAATACAGTTACTGAGCGGGAAGTCAATAATTCTATATTTTCCTCCAAAAGCAACTGCCGGCTTAGCCACTTTTGCTGTAAGGACACCGAGTCTGCTTCCCTGTCCTCCTGCCAACAGCATCGCTATCATCTCTTTCTTTCTCATGTCATCACCCTTTCTAAAATGTCTCTTATTTGGAGTATACCATATTTTTCTTCTTTAGTGAACATTTTTTACAAATAATTTTAATTTTTTGTTAACTTTTTATGAAATTATAACAAAAAATTTGGGTTGGTTTTTTTTGCATATATGTTTATAATATATGAAGGGGAATTTTACCATATTACAAATATGGAAGACTCTCCGAAAGTTCTAGGAATCAGTATGAATATAAGGAAGGGATTTTATGTATAAAATTAATTTTAAAGAGCCTGTACATGTACATTTCATAGGAATCGGCGGCATTAGCATGAGCGGCCTGGCGGAAATATTATTAAAAGAAGGATTTATCATATCCGGTTCTGACAATAAGGAATCCGCGCTGACCGACCATCTTGAGAAAGCCGGCGCGACCGTCTTTTACGGACAAAAAGCTTCGAATATTATAGAAGGAATTGATGTTGTCGTATATACAGCCGCCATCCATGAGGACAATGAAGAATACCAGGCAGCCCTTGCAAAAGGACTCCCTATGCTGAGCAGAGCTGAACTTCTCGGACAGCTCATGACCAACTACAATGTACCGATTGCTGTGTCCGGCACCCACGGAAAAACAACGACGACTTCTATGCTGTCTCACATACTTCTCGCCGGAGACATGGATCCAACCATATCTGTAGGCGGTATTTTAAAAGCAATCGGCGGAAATATACGTGCGGGCGGCTCCGATATTTTCGTGACAGAAGCCTGTGAATATACAAACAGCTTTTTACACTTTTTCCCAAAAATCAGTATTATTTTAAATATAGATGAAGACCACCTGGATTTCTTTAAGGACCTGGAAGATATCCGCCATTCTTTCCGTGAATTTGCAAAGCTCCTGCCAAAGGATGGGGCTCTGATTATAAATGGAGAGATTGACCGTCTGGGCGAAATCACCGAGGGCCTCCCCTGCAAAGTTGTCACCTTTGGCTGTGACCATGCTATGAATTACAGCGCAGTGAATATTGCGCATAACAGACTGGGAGAAGCTTCCTTTGATTTCCTGAAGGATGGCATGTTTGTGACGCGTATTTCCCTGTCTGTAAACGGAATCCACAATGTGACGAATGCACTCGCGGCGCTGGCAGCGGCAGATCTGCTCCACATACCGGTAGAAACTTCCAAAAAAGGATTAAAGGACTTCACCGGAACAGACCGCCGTTTTGAATATAAGGGTGAATTTAACGGCGTTACGGTCATTGATGACTATGCGCACCACCCGACAGAAATCACTGCTACATTAACTGCGGCAAGACATTATCCGCACCGGGAAATCTGGTGTCTCTTCCAGCCGCATACGTATACTCGCACGAAAGCATTGTTTCCGGAATTTGTAGAGGCGCTTTCCCATACAGACCATGTTATCCTTGCTGACATTTATGCTGCAAGAGAGACAGATACTCTGGGAGTTTCATCAAAAGCGATTGCTGATGCCCTGAAAGAACAAGGCTGCGATGCTTATTACTTCCCATCCTTTGAGGAAATAGAAGTCTTCTGCCAGGAACATTGCCAGAAAGGTGATATGTTGATAACTATGGGAGCCGGAGACGTTGTAAACATTGGCGAAATTTTAATTGGAAAATAATTATCCACATTTTCCACATAATTTTATCCACAAAAAACTCTTTTTTTGAGCCAAAAAATCCTTTTTTGCCAGTCCTCTTGATGCTATAATGGATGTCACCAACGAAATTTTGTAAGGAGGACCGGCACTGGTTATGAAAAAGCTAACACTGACAAGTCATGTACAGACTGACACCACTGTACTTGAAAATGAATTTATAGATAATTACATGGCAAAAGCAAACGGAGAATATGTAAAAGTATATCTTCTTCTTTTGCGCCATCTGAATGAGCCTGCCGGAACTCTGACTATTTCCAGGATTGCGGATCTTTTGGACCACACGGAAAAAGATGTGATTCGTGCGCTGAATTATTGGAAAAAGCAAGGACTTCTTGAATATGAGACCGGTTCTTCCAAAGAACAGGAAGCAAATACCCGGACAAACGCACCGGAGAAACAGACTGCGGCACCTGCCGCCACGGTGGAGGCGCCGGCGCCGCTTACATCAGTTCCGGACATTCAGCAGTACCGCAACCGCAAGGAATTCCGGGAGCTTATATTTGTTGCGGAGCAGTATCTGGGCAAAACGTTATCTGCGACAGATATCGACACAATTACTTACTTTTACGAAACCTTACATATGTCTGCAGATTTAATTGAATACCTGATTGAATACTGTGTAGACAATGGACACAAGAGCATGCACTATATTCAGAAAGTAGCTCTTTCCTGGAATGAGCGCGGCATTACCACTACCGCACAGGCCAAGTCAGGCACACTGGCTTATAACAAAAACTGTTACAGCGTCCTGAACGCATTTGGTATCAAAGGACGTGCCCCGGCATCTTCTGAGCTTTCCTATATAAAGAAGTGGAATGAGGAATACTGCTTTTCACTGGAAATCATTCTGGAGGCCTGTGACCGCACGATGAATACGATTCACCAGCCAAGCTTTGACTATGCAGATTCTATCCTGCGCAACTGGCTGAAGAAAGGTGTACGACATCTAAAAGACATTGAGACTGTCGATGCCGATTATCTGAAACAAAAGCAAAAAAGGCAGCCTTCAAGACCTGCCGTAAAAAATAACCGATTTAACAATTTTGACAGCCGCTCTTATGATATGAATGATCTGGAGCGCAAACTGGTACAACAATAGACAGGAGTAAGGACAGCTTATGGCTTTATCAAATTCCCAGTATGACCAACTGATGCGTATTTATGAACAGAGACAACTGGATAATGAACACCTGCTCCGCGGCCATTATAAAGAGGCCTGCGGGATGATTCCGGAGCTTCAGAGTATCGATAATGAAATTGCATCTCTGAGCGTTTCCAGTGCACGCGCCCTGCTTGAAGGGGACGATTCTTCTCTTTTTTCATTAAAAGAGCATATCAAGGCTCTTTCCGCACAGAAACGCACATTGCTTTTAAAACATGGATTTCCTGAAGATTATCTGGAACTCCATTACACCTGTCCCGACTGTCATGATACCGGTTATATTGATTCTGAAAAATGTCACTGCTTCAAAAAAGCAATCATTGATTTACTATATACACAGTCCAATCTGCAGGAGATTCTTGAAAAGGAAAACTTTTCCACCTTCTCCACAGATTATTATTCCTACAGCCATATAGATCCTCTGACCGGAAGGTCTTCCAGAGAATCCATAGAGACTGCTTTAAAAATATGCCATGAATTTGTAGATACCTTCCAGAATACCTTCCAGAATATTTTCCTGTACGGAGATACCGGGGTTGGAAAAACCTTTCTTTCCCACTGTATTGCAAAGGAATTGATTGAGCGTTCCTGCTCCGTCATTTATTTTTCCGCATCCCAGTTATTTGACCTTCTTGCGAGAAATACTTTTGGAAAGAAGGAGAATCCGGAAGATGATATGTTCGACCATATTTATGACTGCGATTTACTGATCATTGATGACCTCGGAACAGAGCTCGCCAACAGCTTCACTGTTTCCCGGCTCTTTGCGTGCCTGAATGAACGTATACTGAGGAAAAAACCGACTGTTATTTCCACAAATCTAGCGCTGGAAGACATAAAATCTATATACTCTGAACGTATTTTTTCCCGCATCAGCAGCAGCTATATTATGCTCCGGCTGACGGGTGATGATATTAGAATCCAAAAAAAATTATTGAATCTGGGAGGTACAAAAGATGATACGCCGTAATGAACGAATACTGGACAATATACCAATCGGAGCTTTGGGCATTATCGCTCTTGATGGCTGTCAGGAAATGGGAAAGAAGGTAAATGATTATCTTGTCAAATGGCGCAGGGAAGATGGACATATCCACAAAAATGATGTCGTATACAATGGGTATGAACGTGATACTTACCTCATTAGTGCAAAGGTTCCCCGTTTTGGCTCCGGA
This sequence comes from uncultured Lachnospiraceae bacterium, assembly GCA_937950565.1. Taxonomy (GTDB): domain Bacteria; phylum Bacillota; class Clostridia; order Lachnospirales; family Lachnospiraceae; genus UBA7109. The sequence continues at coordinate 30,102 of CALFCS010000172.1, read as the reverse complement.
GAGGCAAAGGGAATCCTCGGAGAATCCGTCCGCGGCAAGGATCTCTATCTCATGGTCGATGTATGCAATTACAGCCTCACCTACTCACTGACTGGACATATCAACCATATGTCCCCGGATGACCATTTTCAGAATCTGAAACGTGTGATTGCCGCTGTTGGCGGAAAAGGACGACGCTTAAATGTCATTATGCCCTTCCTCTACGAAAGCCGCCAGCACAAGAGAAGCACGAGGGAATCTCTGGACTGTGCAATAGCGCTTCAGGAACTGGTGCGCATGGGCGTTGAGAATATTATTACTTTCGACGCACACGACCCAAGAGTACAAAATGCAATTCCATTAAACGGATTCGAAACAGTCCGTCCAACCTACCAGATTGTCAAAGGACTTCTCAGCCGTTATGACGATCTGCAGATTGACAGTGAACATATGATGGCAATCAGTCCCGATGAGGGTGCGACAAGCCGTGCGGTATATCTTGCTAATGTACTGAACCTGGATATGGGAATGTTCTATAAGAGACGTGATTATACACGCATGGTCGGCGGGCGCAACCCGATTATCGCCCACGAATTTCTCGGAGCCTCTGTGGAGGGTAAGGATGTCATTATCCTGGACGATATGATTTCCTCCGGAGACAGTATCCTGGATGTTGCAAAACAATTAAAACAGCGCAAGGCAAAACGGATTTTTGCCGCCGCTACTTTTGGACTTTTCACAAACGGATTAGATAAATTTGATCAGGCATACGAAGAAGGGCTGATTGACGCCATCCTGACTACCAACTTGATTTATCAGACTCCGGAGCTTCTTGAACGTCCTTACTATATCAGCTGTGATATGAGTAAATATATCGCACTTATGATTGATACGCTCAACCACGATGGTTCTATCAGCAGTATCCTAAATCCAAGCGAGCGTATCCAGCAGGCCCTTTCAGAGTACAACGAAGCCAGAAACAGTTGAACTGATACAACATACAAGAATCCGGCAGGAAATATTGTATAATTATACTTTCTTTATCTACCTATCTATAGTATAATAAAAAAACAAGAAATACTATGGAGGATAACATGCCGAAAATACAACATGAACTGGAAAACTCACTGCTGTTCCGAGTTGCCTTTGGCATTCTGGCACCCTTGGTTTTACTGACAGGAATATGGGTCCTGTATCATTACGGGAATCCTTTCATCTGCTTTTTCCATGCGGTTACCGGATTATACTGTCCCGGCTGCGGAAGCGGGCGCGCACTTTATGCCCTGGTACACGGAAATATTCTGACAGCCTTTCGGAACAATCTTTTTTTACTATTTGCACTTCCGTTTGTGGGCTGGTATTTTTCCGGCAGATATTTGGAACTGGTATTTCACCGGAGCTTCATCCGAGTGCCTGTCATATCCTTAAAGACCTATCAGCTGATCATGACTGGCATCCTGATATATTGGATTGCACGAAACCTGCCTTGGTTTCCATTTACCCTGCTGGCTCCGGTTTCATAAACATAAAAAAGAAAGGTTCCTATGAAAATCATATGGAAAAAAGGTGTACAACATGAAAGTATGTCCATTTTGTAACGCTCAGTATTCGGATGATGTGAAGTTCTGCCAGCAGTGCGGACACGAATTACAGTCCGCAAACCCGGAAGCAGCGAATACTCAGAACAGCTATGAGACAAACCCACAGAACGGCTACAATGCAAATCCGCAGAACGGCTACAATGCGAACCCGCAGAACGACTACAATACGAACCCACAGAACGGTTACAATGCGAATCAACAGAGCGGCTACAACGCGAATCAACAATATAACTACAACGCGAACCCACAGAACGGCTACAATGCGAATCCGCAGTACAACATGAATAACAATTATCAGCAGGATTATACGCAGAACAATTACAGTGAACCTACTGCTTCTCTAGGCAGTATGCAATTGAATACAACAAAACTCACTGTATGGTCTATTGTCAATCTGATCTGCTGCTGTATGCCCCTTGGAATTGCGGGTTTGGTTTTCTCGTTGACTGCTAAGAACAAACCGACTCCGGATGCGCAGAACAAGGCTCTGCAGAACGCTCTCACGATGAACATGATTGGTACAATCGGCGGAGCAGTTGTTCAGATCCTATACGTTATTATGATGGTCTCCAGTGGCTTAGCTGCTTATCAAATATAATAAGATTTTCACATAAAAACCCCTGCTGCGACGTAAGCAATATGCGACGCAGCAGGGGTTTTCCCCTCTTGTAGTATTCAAAGTAACTCTAGTGTCCAAAGTGACTCCTTATCCGGCCAGCAGCTCCAGTTCCCCATCTCTCATCCTATATGCCACGTCTGCCGCTTCAGCGACTTCCATGTCATGCGTTACAATAATCACACAATACCCTTTCTCATGTGCAAGGGTACACAGAATCTCAATAATATTCTGTGTATTCGCGCCGTCAAGGTTTCCGGTCGGCTCATCTCCCAGAATAATCTTTGCATTGGATGCAAGACTCCTTGCAATCGCCACACGCTGCCGCTCTCCGCCTGACAGCTTTGACGGAAACCGCTTCATCTGTTCTTCTGTAATTCCTACGCTCTCAAGCAACGCTGTAGCTCTGGGCTTTGCATCTTTGGGCGACACTCCGCACAACTCCATAGGGAAACATACATTTTCCATAACCGTCAACAATGGAAAGAGATGGAACGCCTGAAAAATCATAGAAATACTCTCACGTCGGTAACGATCAAGATTCAGTCCTGCCAGGCTGTCTCCTTCAAAAGTAACCTCACCCTCCGTAGGCAGGTCCAGTCCTGCCAGCAGGGACAGAAGTGTAGACTTCCCGGAGCCGGAGGGGCCTACAATCGCATAGACCTTTCCCTCCTCGAACGTGCAGGAAACTCCTGAAACAGCGGCTCTGTGTGCGCTTTTATAAGTATACGTTACATTATCTAAAGTTAAAATCGGCATATGTTTTCTCCTTTCTATTTGCAGGCTATTCTCTCACCTGTAACAACTCTAACACTCTGTGTCTGGTCACTTCTACTGCCGCCACAAATGCTCCGCAGAAACTGCCAAGGAAATACAGCATCCAGCAGAAGGAAATGGTCTTTATGCTCCTCATAAGAAACCCCGGACTGAATACGGCAAGAATTCCCGCCACGAGGGCAATTCCAACAATACACAAAATCATCTGTTCAAATACAAGTATGCACCGGGCGCGCCTTTTCGTCACTCCGAGAATCCGCAGGAATGCGGCCTCCTGTGCCGACTGCATGACGATCAGCCACGGGCCGAACAATCCAATCAGCACGGCTGCTGCCACAGCAATCGGGAACAGCGACTCCAACAGGTCACGGATACGTTTCGTATTTTTCAAAACCTCCGAGTCAATATGGAAATTCGCAGTATTCGAATATCTCATTCCTTCTTTTCTCAAATCCTCCAGCAATTCCGAAGCTTCCTTCGTGTCCTTATTATTTGTCAGCGTAAATTCGCAGTAGCTGACCGGAAATACCTGTCCATATAGCGTCTGTGCCGCATCATTAATGGATGTAAAAATCCCCGTTCCCTTTTCATCCTCAGTTTCCAGGATTCCTACTACCTTATACGGCTTTCCCGCCCGTGCAATTGCCGCCTCAAGCTTATCCGCCGTATACACCTGCGGCATAAACTGATACAGCATATCTGACATCAACGTTATTTCATCTCCCGCCTGAACGCCAAGCTCCTTTGCAAACTTCTTCTCTACCAGACATACTCCGCCCATACCTTTGAAGACGGAAGCATCATATCCTTCAGCATAGGTGACGGTATAATCCTTTGTCAGATAGCGGTCTAAATTATTTGTAAACGTGATGCCGCTGCGGGTTCCTTTTCCATTCACACGCACATCAAAACAATTATAATAGTAAACATCCCGAAGCAACTTTGAATCTTCCAGTTTGCTGACAGAATCTGAAGTATATTCTACGGCTCTTCCCTTCACCTCAGCCTCACGGACAGCGTCACGGTAGGTAAGCCTTGCCAGTGCAAATGTTCCGATTCCGGCAGTCAGTACAATGGTGAGGACCAGCGATACTGCCGTTTTCCCAAGACCTCTTTGCATATGGCGCAGGATATAAGCCATTCCGTGACGAAATGCGTGATATCTTCCATGTACCGGTGAGAAGTCTTGCGAAGAAAGCTTCTCCATATCAATTCCTGCGGGAACCGGCGCTGTATCGGCAATATCCGATATTTTCTCTGCTTGTGCAGATTTATTTGCAAAAATCCCCGGAGTTCTTATCCCTGCAATATGGTCCGCTCCCTTATGCAACAATTCAAGCGGCGACAGTCTCTTCATCTTCCAAAGGAAAATCCACGTTAAAAGGAAGATAAATACCAGTTCAAACAGCAGGCAGAGTATAACGACACCTGCCGGAAGCGACGCATCCAGAATGTAGGAATAACCTTTCGGCGCTGTACTGTCCGACATGCCCGCAAGTGTTTCTGCCACTGTATAAGACGCATAGAACAGTCCCGCAATACCGCCCGCCGATATCGCAAATACGGATAAAGCCATCAGTGGCAGTACAATGGAGCCTCCTGCCTTTCTGCCGGGAACTCCCAGCGTCCGCATAATCGCATACGCCTGCCCGTTCCTTCCAACATAGAGGTATACGGCAAGGAACAATGCGAGCGTGGCGCCAAGCACATAGAGAATGGTTGTCAGAAGCGAGGTGAGTGTTCCTGTCTCAATACTATCCTTCATGCCGGACCATCCCCCGTCCGAAAAGCGGAGTGCCAGCCCCATTTCAGAAGCCATCTTCTCTGCCGCATCCCGGAACTCGTCTATATCGTCCGGGTCTTCCACAAAGACACTGTAATCTCCCATCGCGATTTCATGATCATCCGGAACCGGAACCGGCAAGAGCGATTTGTTTACAAAAATTGTCCCCGGCCCATAACGCCACTGCCACTCATTCATCCGTTCCTGCACCGGATTATTAAGCTTGTACACACCTACAATTTCAAGTTCTACAGGAGTCTTAAACTCTGACATCGTTTCCGCATCCCTGGCGCGCGTCCCCAAAGCGCTCCCATGACGCTTTACCCTGTCTCCAAGCTTTATGTGAATGGTATCTCCCAGCGACAGACCATACGTTTCTATAAATGTCTCACTCACCACGCAGCCTTCCGTATCCTTCGCCGTCAGAGGACGCCCCTGGGAAATAACGATCTTCCGTTCATTCACATATGGGATTGCACGCATATCCGAAACATATTCGATGTCATATGACATAATTCCCTGGTTGATTGCTGCAATCATTCCTTTATACCAGGCAAAATCCTCTGTCTCCAGATAATCCTCCCCCAGCCCGTCTATCTTACGTATCACGTCATAGGTGTTCTCTCCATCCTCTCCGCCTCCCAGACAAAATGCCGTGCCAGTGCGTTCAGAATAAAAACCACAGATTAGATATCTGCTCCCTTTTTCCAGTGTATCGTAGTATTCCCTACGCTGTTTCACCTCATCTAAAACATTAAATGCTTTGCCGTTTTCAAACTGCACCTCTATCTTCATTGTCTTTACATCGTTATTCTCCCGGTTTTTACCAAGGCTTAAATCAAGATCTCCGGCATGCACTTTGACGTCATCCAACAGCAGATATAAATGAGGCCAGTACGTATCTGCATCATATTCCTCATATCCGTTATAAGTGCCTTCCACGATAAAATCATTTGTAAGCCAGGAACATTCCTGGTCCAGAACACGCTTATAATCCTCCACAAGCCCATCTGTTGTATACCTTGTATCAGCCAGAGTCACACCGGGCAGCGATGAAAATTCCTCAATCTGTTCATCAGACGGCCACGGTTTATCTTCCGGGTAGATATACAGTTCCTGGTCATATACCAGGATTTCCGGCACGCTTACGTCAAGCGCCGCAACACCATAATAGAAGCTCTGTGCCCTTGCTGATTCTCTTGTAGTAACCGCATAGTCCGTCACCCTGAAAAACAAGGCAAACGAAGCCGCCGCAATCAAAAGGAAGGTCAGTATCATTTTCATCGGAGCCCGCAAAAGCGCCTTGAAAGCAATGGATTTCCTCATAAGTTCCTACCTCCTGTCGTTCTAAATTTACCCATCATCCCTTACTCATTAAAATAAACATAATAAGTGTCATCACTGTGTTTTATATGATAAGCATTACCAGCTCCTGTTTTTGATGCACCCTCCGTAACGCCTTGCTTCGCCGCCGCTTCATAGTCCGGCTGGATTACAAACGAATAAGAAAGGAACAAAAACAACCCAAACACCAGGAAGCATGCACCCGAGAATACCCTTCCCTTTCTTCGGGAAATATTCCCTGCCGAAACGATCCGGAACCGCTCCACAACTTCAGACTCCGAATTTCTCGTAACGAAAGCCGTCGCCCCGCAAAATATCTTTTCCTGCCTTTTTGCTTCTGCATTCTTCAGCATCTTGACAATTGTGGTCAGATATTCCGCCTTGTCTCTGCTTTTCAGCTTGTCCGTCACATCCAAATCGCATTTGATTTCCAAAATCTGGGACAGATCTCTTTTCAACAGATGGACCACCGGATTCCACCAAAAAATACATCCATAAATATGTACGAAAATCTTAATCACCAGATCCCGGTTCTGGAAATGTGTATATTCATGCCGGAGAATATAATATAATTCCGAATCGCTGTATGTCTCTTCCGGAAGAATAATCGATTTCCGGAAAATACCGACTCCCATCGGGATTGTGACATGGCTGCTGCGCCGGATTGTAATCGATATTTCTCTTCTGCTTTTATTTAACACCCGGTTATAAACCCGCTTACATTGCTCGTTTTCACATACAGCATAGGAGGCAACCTCCTTCATGGCCTTCCGGTAGCGGAAGATAAACCGTATCATCAGCGCCGCAGATACCGTCAGCCAGGCGGCGGCCAGAACATCCATAGGCGATATCTGTGCCGCCCCTATTTTACTGACAGAAGCTTCTCTGTAAAAATGATTCAAAGCTCCACTGGGAGGAATCACCCTTGTAAAGGAAAATTTATAAGGAATTACCATCCGGAGTACAGAAATCAGATATAAAAATAATATATTTGTGATTCCAATCTGTCTGATAAAAAAATGTTTTTTCCGGCAGAAATAATTAAATACTACCAGTATGCTGCTGCATATCACTGACATAAATAAAGAAAAAATCGTAATCTGCATACTTATTACTCCTTTAATTCCTTACTCTTTAGCTCTTCTATAATTTCCTCTAACTGCTTCACTAACGCGTCCCCGCCCTGTTCGCCGGCTTCATTCACCATCGCCACCGTTACTGCGGCAATATCACTGCTTCCTATCCCCTTCGACATAACAAGCTTTGCCGCATACTGCTCTCTCGTAACCGCAGGCACAAACTGCCTTGCATACTGTGTGCCGCACTGCACGGTACCGCATACCTTTATCATTCCCTTTTTAAGCAGTGAGCGCAGCATAATATGTACATAGTTTCCATTCCAGGAGCGGTCTGCAGAAATCTCCAGAATTTCAACACTTGTCAAAGGTTCCTTCTTTTCCCAGAACATTTCCATTAAATCTTCTTCACTATTTGTCAAATACTTTGATTTCTTAGATACCATAATTGTTTTCTCCACATCCTTAAAATTTACTATTAATATTTTTTATTACTCTTGTAGTATAACAACGATATCCCCGACTGTCAATGAAAAGTTGACCCCTTAAAAGTTATATATATGTTAACATCTTAAAAATTATAAAAAATCCGAGCGGAAAACATCTGCTCTCCGCCCGGACCTTTTTATTTGTCATAAGCTTTCATAAATCTCTGAATAATAATCGCACATTCTGCGCGAGATGCATAACCTTGTGGGTCAAGTCTGGTTTCATGGTCTTTACCAGTTATGATTTTGTTTCCAATCGCCCAGCTCATTGCCTTTTTCGCAAAGTCATTTACATCTGAAGCATCCACAAACTTACTGTAATCAGCTTCTGCACTAATATCTTTTTTCAGATATTTCGCATAACGGTACATCATAACCGCCATCTGCTCACGGTTAATATTATCGGAAGGTCCGAACAATCCACTATCGGTGTAGCCATTTACAACCTCAGTGCTCGCCGCCCAGAGAATCGCGTCTGTATACCAGATTCCCTTTTCCACATCCGGGAACCTATTCGTATATGACACTGCGGGCTTGCCACTCAACCGGTGAAGAATTACCGCAAACTGTGCCCTCGCCAGATTCTCGAACGGTGCAAAGTGCGTCTTATCTGTGCCCGTCATAATCTCTTTATAATAGTTATAATATACTTCTTTGAAGTACCAGCTGCATTCCTCCGCCTCTGTCACATCCACAAACGGCAGTCCAAGAATCTCTACTTCAAATGTTGCTTCTTTTCCTCCATAAGAAACTGTAATGGTCTGTTTTCCAATTTTTTCCGGATCATATCCCTTTACTTCATAACCCTCCGTGATGTCCTCTTTCGTTCCGTCTGAATATGTGACGGTTACTTTCATTCCTTCTGTTGAAAGTTCATCCTCTAAGAGGTATTCTACCTTCTTCGGTTCCGTTACAGAAATAGAAACAACTTCTTTTTCCGGTTCTGATTCCTCTTTTACTACTATCGTAAGTTCTACCTCAAATTCACCAACCTTACCTTTTACTTTGAAAGTACCGGTCTGTGCATATTTTTCAGCCGCAATCTCTTCCCAGACAACCTCTTCACGGCCTTCTGTTCCATTTGTATAAGTAACTTTTACCTTTTCCGGAAGCGCCGGAGCCACTCCAACTGTTGTCTCTACTTCTCCCGGCTGCTCCACTGTCTGAACTGTTCTTACAGGCTCCTCTCCTTCTGCAAGCATTGATATTTCGTCTGTGCCTAATGCCCGGTTATAAATACGGAAATCATCAATATCTCCTTTGAAAAGTGAATCCGCTGTATAATTGGATTTGCCGATAAAATTACTGGTCATACTTGCAATCTGCGAAGGAAGCATATGGAACCCTGCATTCTCAGCTGCCTTTGTTCCATTTATATATAAGATTGCCCTGGAGCCCTGGATTGTAACAGCTATATGCGTCCATGTATTTATTGGCAAAGCCGCTGTATCTACATGAGAATTTGCTCCGTCTTCATATGCAAGCCTTGTATTTCCATTCGAATTATGTACAGTGAGGAACAGATTCGGATACGGAGGATCTATCTGGCCGTTTCCAAAATCAAATACACGTGCCCAGTTCACAACCTCTTCCGGGTTTACCCATGTAGCAATTGTCATATTATGCAGTCCATAAATGACATCTGCTGGCAGCTGCACATAGGAATTTGTACCATTTAAACGAATCCCTTTTTCCAATCTGCCATTTTCATAAGAAACATTTCCTACTGCAGTCGCATCTTTTCCGTTTCCAGATATATCTTTGATGGTTGTTCCGTCAACAGAATCAAAATCATAATGCACAACCGGTTTTGTCTCCGGCTCCGGAACTTCCGGATATTCAGAAACATCCTTCGACATCCAGATTGCGTAGGAATAACGAACTGCAGAATTATAACCTGCACCATACAGGCCCGGAGCATCCTCGCCGTAACGATACCACTGCCCGATATTCGCATATGGCACAACCGCAATTTCCTGCTCTCCATTCGGCGTTGCCATCAGCATCATGTAGCCTTTTCCAAAATATTTCTCACTGTCGAAGACAATCTCTCTTGTTGTCTCAACTGCTTTTCCATCCGCTGCACCGATAACTGCCGTTCCTGTAACAGGCGCCACATCCGAGCCAAATGCTTTCTGTGACTCTTCAACCGTCATGAATGCTGCGTCCACGCAATATACCATTGGACCTTTTTTCATAGCCCAGGAACCTTCATTAGAAAAGTCACCTTTTACCCAGGTAAGTTCAGATGGATATGTAATCTTGACAGAATCCCCGGCTTTTACTTTCATCTCAACATATTCACCGGCTGCCACATTCTTTATTTCTGCACCGTTCACTTTTACAACTGCATTTTCTACCCAGTCAGGGACACGTACATGCAATGTATCCGCAGTTGTGTCCTTCATAATCTCAATCTGGATATCATCCGTCTCCGGATAGTCTGTCGTCTGTTTCAGATGCATGACCTTCCCATTATCCAGCGTAATCTTTGCTTCACTCTCGATAAATTGATTTACATATACATCAGACTCTGCCTTTGTATAAATATAATAAGGCACATAAGACTGCATCCTCATACCGGAGGAAGAACAGCAGTCAGGTCCTGTGTAAAAACGCTCTGTGGAGCCATTCAACGGCCGGTGGTAGCTATAACCGTCTCCATCAATCGTAGAGGTAGCAAACATATGGTTATAAATAACATCTTCGACTACCTGCTGGTATCTTGCATCTCCTGTCAGCTCAAACAGGTTATTGTTCATCAACGTCCAGGAGTTTGTCGCGCAGGTCTCACCGACACTTCCTGTATTTGGAAGATTGTGGCCTGCTTCATAATGTTCACCTACCGATGTCGTACCTGTAATATATACCTGTCTGGAAATAATATCCTCCCATGCACCAACAACTTTATCGAGATAAGACGCATCTCCCGTTTCCTGATATTTCTTCAAAAATCCAAGGAATGTCATCTGGAAGGTGTGTGCATGTACATAATGCTGCACTTCATCAATTCCCATTTCTCCAGCTGCAACCTTTTCCAGGTCCGCATACGGGGTATCTCCGTATCCGCCGTAAGAAGAAGCCCATTTATCTATATTTCCAATCACCCAGTCTACCCACTGTGAATATACTGCGGATTTGCTTTCCTGGCCTTTTACTTCTTTTACCGTTTTCGAAAGCTGCATCATCGGATCAATAATTAACGCACCTTCCCAGCCCTGATGTACGTCATGGCCCGCAATTGTAACGCCATTCGTAATAGCGAAAGGCCAGAATTCTTTCTTATTGATACTGGACTGCGTACCATCCTGATAGCAGACTTTTGTATTTTCATCACCAATTGTTGCCACAAGATAATCCGCCAGTTTCACTGCACAGTCCATTGCCTGCGCCGCAAGTTCTGCATCGTCTTCTTTATAATTCTTGTATACATTTATCAGACCATTTAAAGTAGAATACATCTCATACGGGTCCATACCTTTTACAGGCACACTGTTACGGATTGTCTCTGTACCGTTGCCCAGATAGCCGCCAAACTGGTTGTATCCTCTCTTACTCCTGTCTTCTACAGTCTGTGTTGCCGCGAGCTGCGCAACGACATCTTTAATTGCCGCATCAATCTCCGGATTGTTCATCCATTTGTAGTTCGCCATGCTCTCCAGCCATTTTCCCGGCTGCTCGCCTTCCAACCAGCTCCATCCGGAATGACTATGATTCTTGTACTCATTTAAATATGCCGGCAATTTCTGTCCATACAGGTAGTCCATTGCATAATTATTTACTGCATCCTCCAGACGCTTCCCTACACTTCCGCCCACATAGAGAATCTCGTCATGACTCAACTTCTGCATTCCCTCTACCGGTTCATTTTCTTTTACAACCGTTACTTCAAATGTTTTCGTTGCACTTTTGCCATTTAACGTTAAGGTTGCAGTTAATTTTCCGGTTACGTCTTCGCTTCCTCTCGTGATAACTGCTTTTTTGTTTTCCTCAATTTTGACAGCCTCATGCTCTGACTGCCACGTAATAACAGAGCCATTTTCACCTTCTGATGGCAATATAAAATCAGATGAAACTCTGGATGAAATGCTTAATTTTTCTGCATCAGCATCTACAAGATCCTGATCTGTAAGTCCTACAATCTCGCTGACTTCTTTCGCTGTAAGCGCTTTATTATAAATCTGGAAATCATCAGCATAACATCCAATTCCTACATCTCCATAACCAGATTTGCCAATCAGGATATCCGCAATCGCTGATTTTGTAATGGACGCATCTGCCACCTGCGCTAAAGCAAACTGTACACCATCCTGATAAAGGATAATATCACCAGTTTCTCCGTTAAATACACCTGTGATGTTTGTCCATTCATTCAATGGGAGTAATGTATCTGCACTGGCTTTCTGGACTGCCATATTTCTCCCATCTGTTACAAGCGCCATGCTTTCACCGACGGTCCATCCCAGAAACCATCCCTGCCCATCCCAGGAGTTGTCCGGTTTTGCCCAGATGACACGTGCCTCTGCATTTGCAGACTCATATCTCTTAAGCCATACGGATACAGTCAGACTTTTGGGATTTAATTTGTCCGTATTTGCCGTGGTAAGGTACCCCTTCTTAAAACCGAGGTCAATTGCTTTTCCTCCATCACGGCCTTCCACCAGCGCTACATTATCATGAACAGTTACTGTCTCACCTGTATTAGCCGTAATCGTACCCGGCAAATTCGTTCCTGCATCTCCTTCCACATTTTCAAAATTCATCTCAAATGCTAAAGAATCCTTCCATGTCTCTTTTCCTGCAAGCCTTGCAATCTCTTCATCTGTCAGCACACCCTTGTATATCTGGATATCATCCAGCGCACCTGTCAGTCCATTTGCATGCGCATACCCTTGACGGCCTATATATTTAGTACAATCTGTTCCTACGATATCGCAAGGAGAACCAAATGTCATATCTGTCTGAATCTTTTCCCCGTTTCTATAGCAGTTCAGTTCATGGCTTGCCCCATCATAAGTAACTGCCACATGCACCCACTCTTCTTCCGGGAAGAAATCCCCCCTGGACATTGTCTCACTTTTTACTCCACCAGCATAGCAGCCGGTTCCGGCAAGAAAATACAATGCCATATCATCCGAAGACGTCAAATACCACCCATCTGAATCATATGCGCTTTCATTCTTAAACCAAAAATAGGATACTTCACCGGAATATCCTCCCTTTGGAGCTTTTACCCAAAAGGAAAGTGTAAGATCGTCCGGCTGTAATTTGTCAGATGTCCCAAGATTTAGAATACTACCATTCAGTTCAATGGCCTTTCCTTTCCCATCATGACCTTCTACATAATTTGGAGTTCCAAGTTCCGCTCCCGCTGTTACTGTTCCTGCAGTATCAGTCAGATCGTTGTCATCAAAGTTCATATCCAGAACTTTTTCCTTTTCTGCGGCATGTACTGTCTGAAGTGGCGCTGCAGGCAGGATCGGACTTACTAATACTGCTGCAGACAAAACTACCGCTAACATTTTTTTCATTTTCATTCGTTCTTCTCCCTTCTCTTTTTAGTAAATTTTTTCAACAAAAAACTTCCCATAATAAAAGAGTATTTATGATTTCTTTTTTATTATAGAAAGTTCTTATATAAAATAAAATGTTTTTATTTCTTATTTTTTGTCATTTTTTCGGTTTTACAGATTTTTTCTGTACTTGCTTGGTGTTATACCCACAACTCGTTTAAACACTTTGGTAAAATAATAATAATCCTTATATCCGACAGCTTCTCCCACCTCATTTACAGAAAGTGTTTCATCTGCCAAAAGCTCTTTTGCCCTCTGTATCCTTTTAGATATAATATATTCAGAATAGGACATTCCCAGTTCATCCCTAATCATTTCACTCAGATGGCTGATACTAATATTATGCTTCTCTGAAATGGACGTTAACGTAATATCTTTCATATAGTTTTTCTGAAGTTCACTTATAACCGCCTGCACCGTTGATAAATTTACCTCTTCCTGCAGATTCTCCTCCCGAATGGCGCCATCCCTCTCAAATGTCTCCATAAACGTGTCTAATACTTTTTTCAGCCCTTCATACTTGACCGGTTTCACCAGATAATCAAAAGCCCCCAGCTGGACTGCCCGCCGGGCATATTCAAACTCTGCATATCCGCTGAGAAAAATCACTTGCGTATCCAGATTTTTCTTTTTCATCTGCTCCATTAACTCCAGCCCATTATATCCTGGCATGCGAATGTCCGTAATCAGCAAATCCGGCCTTTTCTCTTCAACGGCCTCCACTGCAACAATTCCGTTCATTGCCTCTCCAACAACCTGAAACGGTAACTCCGTCTTTTCTATCAATTTTTTCAGTCCGATTGTAATCCAGGCTTCATCATCTGCCAAAAATACTTTATACATTTTCCTCTCCCTGTATCTGCTCCGGAACCGCAATCAACACCTTTGTTCCCTTCCCCTGGCTGCTTTCTATTGAAAAATCTGCATCCATTCCATAGAACAACCGCAGTCTTTTATAGATATTTAACAATCCGATTCCTTTTACATTTTCCTCTTTTTCTTCCTGTTCCAGCATATCCAGAATCTCTTTTTTTCTTTCTTCTGTCATACCGCATCCATTATCCTCTACGCAAAACTGAATGAGTCCTTTATCTGTCATCTGCACATTTACAAATATGTCTCCCCCATCCAGATTTTTTTCCACTCCATGAAAAACAGCATTTTCAACCAATGGCTGCAGAAGCAGTTTAATCATTTTTTTCTGTCTTACAGCTTCTTCTGTCTCAATATGAATCCGTATATTCCCCATAAAACGATAGCCTACAATCTTTGCATATTCTCTGACATATGCAAGCTCTTCTTCAACCCGGACAATATTCTCTCCTTTCACGGCGTAACGAAATACTTCTGACAGAGACATTGTAATCTCCGCAATATCCTCTGCGTCATAGCAGAGCGCCATTGCCCGGATACAGTCAAATGTATTATATAAAAAATGAGGATTAATCTGATTGCGGTATGCCAGTATCTGTATTTTCTTTTTAGATAATTCCATCTCATACATTTTTTTCTGAGACTGCTGAATATTATTTTCAAGAATCTCTTTTTCATCCAGCATCTGATTCAGACTCCTAATCACACTCCCAATCTCATCTTTTCTCTTTGTTTCCATACTGGCATCCGGCTCAGATAATATGTTTTTAATAAATCCATCCATATGCTCAAGCGGACTGATAACCCACCTGCGGAATAAAAGAAAAAGCGCTGTCAATATCATCACAACAAATAGATAGGACAATGTAATATTCACATACAGTCCTGGAGTTCCAAATAATATTTCCTTTTGGGGAATCACACTGACTAATTTCCATCCGGCCGCATCAATTGCACGTTCTTCTACATAATACCGGTTCATTTTCTGTTCCAGAATCTCATTCAAATTGTCTTGTTGTATCTGACCATAAGAAGCCATGATATTTCCCTCATTATCCAGAAGATACATACTGGAATGTTCTGTAACTTTTGTATCCTGTATCATATCTTCCAGACCAGATGTACTCATCACAAAAAGAGTGGTCCCAATCTGTATACCATAAGTCTTATCTGAGAGGTCAAACACCGGAAAGGAAATGGTATAATAAGACAATCCATTATAATCCGATACGAACAGGCTGCCAAATTCTAAATGCCCTCCTTTTTGTTCTGAAAAATTTGATTTCCCCTCTGAGAGAAATATCTCACTTCCGGCAATCATATTCTTTTTCCCATCATATAAACATATATGCTTTATGTCCTCTTCCATCATAGTCGCATTTAAAAATACAGATGTAAGCTCGTTCCTGCTGACAACACGCTTTACCTCATCCATCGTAAAATATTCATATGCTGGCGACGAATACATCAAAGCAGAAGCAACATGACTGATATTTTCCGAATAAACTTCCATTTCATTCTTTATCTGCTCCATCTTATTGCGGTTCAGCACTTTTATATTCTGTGCATTGGAAGAGGCTATGTAATAGATGTTCACTATATATGCGCCTGTCAGCGCCAGCAAAAGTATGACACTTAATAGCTTTATCTGTCGCTGCAGGCTATCTGGCACTCTCTTCAAAATTATCTGCTGTAATCTCTTCATGTTTGTTTACCTTTTCTATATGTACATTGTATTCTTCGCAGTTTTTCTGATATTCTTCATTCTTTTTATCATCCAGTCTTTCAACCCGACGGTCTATAAGCCCCTGTACCAGGTTCTTGTATTCGCTCTCGAACTTTTCTTCTGTCTCTGCCAGAATAACAAGCTTAATCTGCTCTTCCTTCCACTTTTCAATCTCAGCTTCCAACTGCTCATATTCTTCATCCAGCTTATAACCTTCATTCAGATACTGCAATGCAGTCCCGTCACAACTGCGTACCCCGCTGCTACGTGCATACGCGCAGGCAATATTATTGTTCATCGCATTTTCTGAAAACCTATCTGGCGCTTTCACAACACTTCTGCTCCAATCAAGATTAAAAAACATCCACCAGACATTCACACCGCTTTGTATATAATCCGCCTGTGCCTGCGTTCCATCTTCCGTCACCTCAATCTTCCGGTTCTCATCCATCGTATAATGTATCCCCTCTGTCCCATATACCCATCTTCGCTGTCCGGCATCACTTGTCATATAATCCAGCAGCTTTGCAACTGTCTTTGGTGACTCACAATCCTTGGAAATAAATGTATTTATCCATCCGGTAGTCCTCCGCAGATTCTGCATATATATAGGTATTTCCCCTGTCTCTGAAAAAACCGCACCTGAGCTTTCCCATAATGAAGGGCTCGCACCTGTATTAGACATATTTCCGATAAAACACAGTACCTTTTCATCATTTAATAATTGTTTTACTCTACTATTTTTATATACCAGCTGGTCCGGCGTCATATATCCGTTTCGCATAGCAGTATTTAAAAATGCAAGCGCGGTTTTCATCTCCGGCTGCAAAAAGTAATCTATATAGTTTCCATTTTCATCTATATCTTCTGCCCCAAAAGACCTCGCAAGAAAATGCAGGGTATGCTGTTGGAAGAACTCCCCATCCACCAGAAGCGGAACGATTTCCTTCCCCTCTGATATTCCTGCCTTCCGGGCCTTTTCGAGCGCCTTTAACACCTGCGTTTCCTTCCCCAGTTCCTGAACATTTAAATCTAGCTCCTGTAAAAGCTCTTTATTCCACATAATTACCAGATTCCAGCTGAATTCCGTCTCCTGCCGGTAATACTCATCCGGTTTCCATTTCTTCCGGTTATCCGGTGAACTCATATGGGATGGGTAAGCGAACCAGCCGCCATCCCGTTTTTCCAGCTCATACCTGATATCTTCCGGAAAATCCTTTAGCAAATGTGAATCTGGCTTATATTTCTTCAAAAACTCTTCCAGATTCCAAACTTTTCCAGATGTTATCAGCTGGTTCATGACCGTTCCATCTGTTACAGAAATAACATCCGGCAGATTATCATTGGCAAGCATGATACTCAGCTGCTTATCCGCATCCTCCATCTTATCAATCACTTCTATAACAGCCCCTGTCTTTTTGGATATTTCCCCCGATATACTGTCTTCTGAAATATCCCATAAAGGCGCTCCCCAGAATTCCACATCGCAGAACAATGTCACACTCTTATAACCAGACTCTTCCTCCTGTCCTTCCACTGCTCCCTTACTGCCACATCCGGTTAAAAAAATTACCCCCAACAGCAAAATAAATATTCGTCTCATCCTCACTCACCACATGTCCTATCTTACAGCCAATTATTTTCTATTTCTTTCTTATCAGAAATATAAAAAATTGTCAATAAAAATATACGCCCGGATTTCCCTGGCGCATATTTTCATTTTCACTCCTGCGAACACAATCGTCAAAAAAAGTGTAAAGACTTTACACGAGCTTTTCATATATTTTCTTTAATGCTTCCGCGGATTCCTTAAGTTTCTGCATTTCCTGCTCATTTAACGGAATCCGCATCACATCTTCCACACCGCCGCGCCCCAGCACAGTCGGAAGCCCGATACAGATATCCCGTATTCCATAATTTCCCTGCGCAAGACTTGACACCGTCAAGATGGAGTGTTCATCCCGGACCAGCGCCTGGGCAATCCTCCTGACTGCCATTGCTACTGCGTAAAAGGTCGAACCCTTTCTGTCAATAATCTGATATGCGCTGTCCCTTACCTCTTCATATATCTCATTTAACTGCAGTTCTGCCCTGGTCGTTCCGTGCTGGCTGCAATACTCATCTACTGGTAATCCTGCTACAGTAGCGCTGCTCCATGCAGCCAGCTCACTGTCTCCGTGTTCTCCAATCATCCATGCATGAATATTCCGGTAATCCAAATCAAATTTTCTTCCCAGGAGGTATTTCAGCCTCGCGGTATCAAGCACCGTTCCACTTCCAATGACACGTTCCGGCGGAAATCCGGATAAATTCAATGTAAGGCTGGTCAGCACATCAACCGGATTTGTAACAATCAATAAAATACATTCGGAATTGTATTTTATAATCTGGGGAATAATCTGCCGGAACACCCTGGCATTCTTTTCCGAAATATCCAGTCTTGTCTCTCCCGGAAGCTGATTTGCCCCGGCAGTCACGATCACAAGATAAGCATCTTTCAGGTCCGGGTAATCTCCCGCATATATTTCCGACGGCACGGTAAAGGGAATTCCATGGGCAATATCCAGCGCTTCCCCTTCTGCCTTCCGCCTGTCAATATCAATCAATACCATTTCATTAAAAAGTCCGCTTTCCACCAGCGTGTATGCGGTTGTGGCTCCCACACCGCCACAGCCGATAATTCCACATTTCTGTATATTCATAATCCGTCTCCCCGCAGTTATTCTCCACCCGGACCGTCTTTTCTCGGTCTGGATGATTCCGGAAGCGGTTCTGTCAGAGTAACTGCGTTACTCTGGGAATCTCTGTGCGGATTTTGCTGTTCCCGTTCTTTCTGCCCATTCTTCTTTCCGGCACGCAGAGCATCCGGAAATAAATCTGTCTTTATTTCGTCCATAACATACTCTCCTCCTGATATAAATCGTTGATAAATAGTATGTCCATGACCCCCGGAAATATTCGTAATGCTCCTGTTATCAAAAATTTCTTAATATAAGATCAGAGTGAAAAGCTGTATTTCATAGATAAGTAACATAAAAGGGAGCCACAGAGTGACTCCCCCAGTGCAGTCCTAAAACATACACCTCTTTCAATGACTATAATATACAATATAAACAAAAAAAATGCAAGACAAGTTTGGGATGTGAAGCAATTATGTATTAAGATAGGTTTCTAAAGCAGTTATTTTTTGAGTAACATTTTGCTGTATAATTTGTGCGTAAATTGCAGGTGCAACGCTGCTTTGAAGAAGTTGGTTTTGTTCTTTATAGGCATGAACCAGTTGTTTTGCTCTTGTGGAACTAAAATCGACACGTTTCAGTAAACAACATACGATGATTATGTAATCAATCAGAGAATATAAAGTGATATTTTGTATACCCGTTTCTTTTTCAATCCACTTTTTAAGAACTGAACTGATTTTTCTGTCTTTGAATCTTGTATCAAAAATTATATTATTATGTGCTACTGAATTGCGAAGTGATTTTATGGTATACAGCATGCTGCTTAGCAGATTTCTGTTTGTATCAATAGAAACATCGAACATGTTTAATTGCATCATGATGTGTTCTCTCATTGATTCATTCAAGCACTCAAAAAAACTGGCAAGATCACTTAGATATAATATTTCAAAAACAACCCATAAAGGAGCATCCTCTCCACGACTATAAAAATGACGAACCATCTGGTTATCTTTGCTTTCTTCATCATGGTAACGTGTGGATAATTTTGAATAAACAGAATTTCTCAACTTAAGCCGCTTGGATTGCAATTTTGTATTTGTCGTATTGTCACGCATACGTTCTTTATAAACATGCTCAAATGTGCCAAATTTTAAACCATTTACAGACTCATTGCAGACAATATTTTTTATAGCAGTTTCAATAAACATTAAATCGGAATATAATGCAGATTTTAAATTGTTGTCATATTCAATTACAGCAACTATTTCACTGAAATCTGTATATGGAATTTGATTATGCCTGTTTTTAATGAAACGATAGCCTTTATATCCGTGATAATAACCGTAACTGATTAATTGCTGTTTTTGGTAGCTACCGCTGATTTGAATGTTGCAAGCATTTCTTAAATGCCGCATTAAACCATTTATCGTCTGTGGGGCACTCATTTATGAACCTTCTTTCTCTCTCTATGTGTACAAAGTATAACAGTAAATAAAAAGAGGTGCAATAAAAATTCATTGATGCAAATTTTAATTTTGAAATCTCCCTTTCTTAAACCATAACATCCCCGCAAATATCACAAACCCAACAATCGACAACCATTTCCCCAGCCTGGCGCCCGGTGCATGATACCTGATTTCTACCTGATATTCTCCTGCTTCTATTTCTGCTCCAAGAAATGCTGTGTTCACCTTTTCTTTCCGCACTTCCTTTCCATCTATACGGACAACAAAATGCTCATCATACGGAATTGATGTAATAAAATACCCCTGTTCTTTTACATTCATTTTTCCTGCGATAATATTTCCTTTTGTCTTCTCCTTATCCACCTGGAATTCCGACTGGCAGAAAACAGAATCCGGAAGCTCTGCAAGAAAACTTTTTACATTTGACAGTTCATATTTGCCTTTTCCAAATTTTATTTCAATCTGCTCCTGACCAGCGCTTAGAGGCACCGCATAGGTAAAGGTCGTATTATCATTATAATAAAAATGGCTTTTACAAGTTAGCTTATTGCGAATCCCTTCCACCCAGATTGCAATATCCTGTGACGGCTTTTTGTTTTTCACATCAAACTGTAAGAATAATACTCTGCTGCCGTCCGCCGCTTTGTGCTGCACCTCCGGCTGTTCTCCGCTTCCTGTACCGGAGATTTTTACTTTACAGCTTTTATTTTTACGAGAATCTACTTCTGACGGAAGCTCTATCTTCACCGGCTCCTCCTGGCTGTTCCCGGACACGGAGTCCCTATCCACCTCATGATTTACTACCGAAGCTTCAAGCAGTACAAGCTGATTATAAGGAAATGTCAGTTTCTTGTATGTCTCTTCGGATATCATCCGGTTTGATGCATAAGCTATCGGCAGAATATTCTCATTTACCTGAACCTTATCACCGGTAAGAACATATTTTATCCCCATAAATCTCTGATATACCGGATTCTGTGCCGGAGACTGCATAAGAAAATTGCGGAAGGGCTGCTCGAGCTGAAAAGTATGCCTCCGAAATTTTAAATATTCTTTATTATAAGAAGATGAATATATAGATGACACATATTGACCCATATCATGAATACGGTTTAAGTTTGCCGCATTTTCATCATCCGTTCCCAGCTGCTCCATCCGGTAAAATCCGTCTTCCTCATCGGCAATCTGTTTGAGTTTATTTTCTATCTCTGAATCCGTTACTGTTTCATAAAATTCCAGGTCCTCTGCCCGGTCCGCCTCCGTATTCATTACATAGCCATATCCTAACAGAAATATGATGGATGGAATCATCAGCAAAACTGCCTTTTCATGCAAGAATGGAAAGTATTTTCTTTCTATAGAAATGCAAAAAATAATATAACCTGTCATCATGAGCAACCCGTCGAGAAAAATGAACATCCACCAATGTCCTGCATCTCCTCGATTCCGTCCGGCATAGATAAGCGCCAGAGTTACTATGTATGGTAACAGCTTTATTCCTTTACAGAACCATCCCCAGGCTCCGGAAGCTGTCTGCCTCACTCCCTCCCTCTCCATATCACGCAGGTAATACGCAAGGATATAACAAAGCAATGGCAAAAACGGAATCATCACCTTATCCCGGATATACAATCCTCCATTCAACAGATAGGCGAACACCGGAACGCTCAGAAGAATCAGACACCCCCACGCCAGCGCCCTCTCATGCAGCTTCCGGAAAAACAACATCGCAATGAGAGCTGTGACTGCAAGGGTCGTAAGCCCCATCCCATAAGGGGAATAGAAAAATTCATCCAAAGAAAACCGAGGCATAAAAAGTGTACTTATATCGAACTTTGCGCCTGCACCATCTCTCCCGGTCAAAGCCATTGCAGTCGGAACGAGCAGAAAAGCGCTCATCAGCACTGCCGTAATAAAAGGAAAGGAAAATCTCACTCCTTCCTTCAGAAAACGCAGAATTCTCTTCCCCAGAGTTTCATTTTGCCTCGTCTCTTCACAAATTTCCAGATAACGGTGAAGCCCGTACAGAATCAGTACAAGCATTCCACCAATGCTGAAATAAAAGCTGCTCATAATCATCAAAAAAATACTGACTGTGAGAAGACCCCCGCGCCTTTCAAAATAACGCTCCACACCAAGAAAGCCCATACACAAAAAGGGCATATAATTTACAAACATAATCTGATTATAAGAATGATAAATCATCGGTCCTGCAAGGAGAAACAAAAGTGCCGTTCCAAAGGACAGACTTTTAGAAAATCCTCTTTTCACGAGCCAGTAATAGAACAGCAAAACCGACGCCACAAGACACAAAAACTGCACCGCCATCATATAATCAGCCATTTTCACAAAAGGAAGCAGATACGACGGCAGAACAACCGGACTATACAACCCATAATATGCAAAGTTATAAATATTCTGCCCTCCACCGATATGAAGCGCAAATTCCGGAAAAAACTCTCCGGTCTCATAGAACATCCTGCGAAAGTAATCCGGCAGCACACTGTGCTGGCTGATCCAGTCCACTTTAGAGCCAAATACTCCATGGCTGAGGACAAACAACCAACAGAAAAAAGCAGTAAACATGATGAAAGCAAAACATGGAAAACATCTTCGATGTTTACAAAGAAACTTTTTCATGTCTATCCCCTTCCTCACCTTCACTCGAATCTTTCAGTATGAAGATTGGTCTATGTTTCGTTTCAAGATAAGTTTTAGACAAATACTGTCCAACAATCCCTGTGCAAAAGAGCTGGATGCCGCTCACCAAAAATATAATACATACCAGAGACGGCCATCCGGATACCGGGTCGCCCCAGATTAGCGTCCGGGCGATAATAAATAAAATCATAAAAAATGCAAGCATACAAAACCCAACGCCGACAACCGCCGCAAGAGACAAAGGCGCTACGGAGAATCCGGTAATTCCCTCCAGCGAATATAGGAATAATTTCTTCACCGACCATTTTGTCTGTCCTGCCGAGCGCTCTATATTCTGGAATTCCAGCCATTTTGTCCGAAAGCCTACCCACTCGAAAATCCCTTTCGAAAAGCGGTTATACTCACTCATCTCAAGCACTGCATTTACCATCTTCCTCTTCATAAGCCGATAATCCCTGGCCCCGTTCACAATCTCCGTTTTCGATATCCGGTTTATAAACTTATAGAAGTTTTCAGACAGGAAGGAACGAAGTTTTGGTTCTCCGGCCCTGGTGGAACGTCTGGTTGCCACGCTGTCATAATCTTCCTCCGTCAAAAGTCTGTACATTTCCGGCAAAAGTCCCGGTGGGTCCTGCATATCCACATCCATAGTCGCCACATAATCCCCAGCCGCATTCTGAAGCCCCGCATAGATAGCCGCCTCTTTCCCAAAGTTTCTGGAAAAAGAAAAATACTCACATCTGGCATCCGCTTCATGAAATTCCTTTAAGATTCCAAGTGTCCGGTCCGTCGAACCATCATCTATAAATAAAAGCTCAAACTCTACATCCGGCATCTGCTTCATAATCTTACACATTTCCCGGTAATATACAGGAAGCGCCTCCTCCTCATTAAAGCAAGGAACTACAACACTTATTTTGTTCATCTGCTACACCTCCGACTTGCCTTTCTATCTATTTTTTCCTTCGTATCTATACTTTAATCGACAGTTCTTAAGAAACGGGCTAATTAATTCTTAAGAATTATTAACATATCCTTATCTTTTCTAAAAATCAGTTATAATATGAGACAAGGGATCAATGGACACAAAACAGATGCCTGCATGCGTTTTCGCGTCTATGGCAGCTAACGGAAAGGAACACATACATAATGACAGAGCATTCACACATCCTGGTTGTCGACGACAATCAGGAAATCCGGGAAATTATACGCATATTACTGGAAGGAGAGGGTTTTCTTATTACAGAAGCAGAAAACGGCCAGGAAGCATTAGAGATAATAAAAACCAAACATTTCGACTTAATTATCCTTGATGTCATGATGCCGGGACTGAACGGATACCAGACCTGTCTGGAAATAAGAAAAACGAGCAACGCGCCTATTCTCTTTTTAACCGCCCGAACAAAAGACAGCGACAAAACTCTGGGCTTTTCCAGCGGCGGAGACGACTATCTGGACAAACCCTTCTCTTATAATGAATTAATCAGCCGGAGCAAGGCGCTGATTCGAAGATATCAGATTTATAAGGGAAAAGATAATGCCAAAGACAGCACGAACATTTTTCCCAAGGGAAATTTTCATTATCATCATCTGGAAATTGATGAAAATCAGGAAGTTGTCCGAATAGACGGGAAAGTTCTCGAACTTACCTATACCGAATATGCCATGCTGCTCCTCCTGATAAAGAACCGCAGGCAGATTTTCTCCACCCAGCGGCTCTATGAAGCAGTATGGGGAGAGCCTTATTATTACGGCGCAAACAACACGGTAACCGTCCACATACGCAACCTGCGCCTGAAAATAGAAAAAGACCCGAAAAATCCTGCCATTATAAAAACTGTCTGGGGAAAGGGGTACCGCTGTGATTAGGAAAATATCTAAAAAAATAAAATCCATGAAAATCCGTAATCAATTTGCTCTCCTGATTGCGTGCGCAGGGTTATTTGCCTTTTTATTATTTGAATTCCTATGGCTGAATAAGTGGCCGATTTCCTCAAAGCTTACGGGAGAGGATTTTTATCATACGCAATTAGACGACCTTGATTTCCTGGATAAATTTTATGAAAAGGCCAAAGAATTAGACCTTCCGGAAAATGAGGACGATACCGAAACAATCGCCCTTCTGAAGCCTCTCTTTAACCTGGCAGATGAATATACCTCCATCTACCTTTACGACAGCGAAAGCGGCATGTACTTAGCGGGAGAATACGCTTCTATCATGAAAAAAGAAAATCTCTTTCCTCATGTTTTTCATATTGGCTACCGCCTGACTGATGGGGAAGGCGAAAATATGCGCTTTTTTCCACTGGACTTTCATAATGGTACGGCGCTGGTTATGATGGCCAACTATCACCGTTCCTTATTCCTGTACCCTTATTTATGCGGCTGCCTCTTCCTCTCTCTGCTTCTCTTTTTCCTGATTGTTCTATTTTTCATCAGCAGAAAAATGAAGTCCATAGTAACCCTTGAGAAGGAAGTCCTCACCATGGCGTCCGGCGATTTGACACATCCCCTGCCGGAGCTTGGAGAAGATGAAATCGGCATCCTGTCACAGGAACTGAATCATCTAAGGGAGACTCTGAATGAAAATATTATAAAAGAACAGGAAAGCCGGAAAGCCAATCAGGACCTGATTACCGCCCTTTCCCACGATCTGCGCACTCCACTTACAATTTTAACGGGATACCTGGAAGTTTTGAAACACAAACGAAATCCCGACATGCAGGAAGAATATCTGGAAAAATGTCTGCGAAAAACAGAAGATATCAAAGAACTTACCGACCGGATGTTTGAATACGCCCTTGTGTCCGAAGAAAATGAAACTCCGGAATTCACCTGGATTTCTGCCGATTTTATCCGGCAGTCACTGCAGGAAAACTGCGACTTTATCAGACTTGCAGGCTTTCATCCTACATTTTCTATGCCGGAAAGCTCCTGCGTATTACAAAGTGATAAAACAATGCTGAAACGCATTTTTACAAATCTTTTTTCCAATATTTTAAAATATGGTGACAAAAAAGAGCCGGTACTCATATCCGGTACATTTCACAAAAAAACTTTGATTGTAACGATATCTAACACAATAAAAACAGAAAACGCTCAAGTCAACAGTAACAATATCGGCCTGAAAAGTGTCCAGAAAATGTTATATCTGCTGGACGGAGAAATGACCGTCAAAAAGAACACGGATTCCTTTACTGTAGAATTAAAATTTTACATCCTCTAGCTTCTGCCGACACTCCCCAGACGGCAGAAGCTAATCGGATAATTCCGTCTTCCCATAAGGAATCCCCAGCCTCTTAAGCGCTTCTTCTTCTCTCTTCTGGCAGGTAAAGAGAAGCACCTGCCTCTTATTCCTGTAAAGCCACTCAAGCGTCTGCTCCAGGCGCACATCATCATAATATGCGAACGTGTCATCCAGAATAACCGGGAGTTCCTCTTCACACATCAGCTCTCCTACCGCCATACGGAGGGCAAAGTAAACCTGACAGGCGGTTCCTCTGCTCACCTGCCAGATAGAAATCCTGCGCCCTTCCGACAATAGATATGGCATCAGCCCTTCCTCTATCACAAGCCGGTTATATTTCCCGCCGGTAATGTCCCGTACAATTTCTGACGCTCTTGCATTCAAATCTACCCGCAGCTTTTTCTGCAAATGTTCCGATAACGTCTGAATTCTGTCAACCGCCATCTGAATTGCCGCCTTCTGCCTGTCATATTCTATATACGCATCGGACAATTCATCCAGCTCCATCAGCTCTTCCCGGATATTTTCATATTGAACCTGCTTATCTTTGCGCTCTTCCTCTCCCCGCTCCCACGCCCAGATAAGCCGCTCGAGAGATATCTTTTCTTCCGTCGGCGTAATTTCCTCCAGAATACGCTCCGGCTCCGTCTTTTCCTGCTTTTTCCCCACCTTCAAACGGTTCCACACATAGATAAAAAAGCTCAAAAACAAAACAATCGTAACAAGAAAATTCCAAGGTCTCGGAATAACTGCAAAAGCTCCGACAAGAACCAGCACAAAAACCAGTATTTCTAACGGGTGGATTCTCCATTTTTCCGGACGGATCTCATCAATCACACGCTGCTTCTGTTCCGGATTCTCTCCATTTACCTCTTTTTCCCGCTCTCTCCTATCTGCAATCTCTTCCTTCAGCTTTGTCTGTTCCTCTGTAATGCGGTGAATATCACGCCATATATAAGAAGCTTCCTGCTCCAGCCTGTCCCGCTGCGCTTTCTTCTCGGACATGCAAGCCTGCGCCGCTTTCTCCACTTCCTTTTTCTGCCCTTTCAGCATGGACACCGCCGCATCAATATCCAAGCTGTCATCCCCTGAAGCATAGTAACTGTTCGCATAATTCTCCAGCTCCGCAGCCAGTGAACCGCCAGGCGCAGCCTTCAGCTGGGCAATCGAAACGGTATTGTCATAGACAGACGGGGTAAGCCCATTAAGAAGCATCTCAAGATCTCCGTCCTCCGCCGAAAGCTCCTCGCCGTCTTCTTCGCAGACAATTGTCGTTTTCTTTGTATACTTATCAAAATTACGCTCGATAAAAAAATGCTTTTCTCCTGCCTCAATCTTCATTTTTCCTGAATAGAAATTCGGATTCTCCCAAGGTTCATACATAGAAAAAGTATCATTTAGCGCAGCACGTCCCCGGCCTCGCTCCATACCAAAAAGCATCGCTCTTATGAACATATGAATCGTCGACTTTCCGGATTCATTTTCGCCGTATAAAAGATTGATTCCCTCCGAAAGCGTAATCTTTTTATTTAAAAATTTTCCAAAATTGCCAAGTACCAAACTACAAATCTTCATACTATCCTCTTCTTGTCTCCATCAATGCATGGACGCCCTCACATAATGCACGATATTCTACGCTTCCTTCTTCACTTCCCTCAAAACTTTCAATAAACTGCGAAAGAAGATTGTCACGATTTTGCTTCTTCAGTTTTTCGAACTGGTAAGACGGTACGGTATCATCCACAATCTCTATCACATTTCCCAGACCATCTCTGTCATTTACATCAAAAAGAATGTCTGCATCCCTTTCTCCTGTAAGAATAATCTTATAAATATGCTCTTCGCCCTTTTCGGCAATCTTTTCCCGTATCAGCGCCCTCACCGCGTGTCCTGTCATATCCGCCTGAACAGGAATCTTCATATGTACATATTCTCTTAACGCGGCTGGAACGAACTTCGTCCGGCATCCCTTTGTCGTCAACTCTCCTAATATATATCCATGGATACCTGTATCATTTTTATCTATCGGCTCCAGCGCCCCGGCATATGCAATCTTCCCCGGGCAGATTTGCTGCGGCTTGTGTATATGCCCAAGCGCAATGTAATCATATCCCAGGCCAAGCAGATCCTCCTTCTTCATCGGAATATGCTTCTCATCCCCGCCATGGGCAAGGAGAATCTCATAAGCCTGTCGTCTCTGTGGAAATGCCCGTGCATAAAGTTCCTCCGTAATCTCCCTCGTATAATAGCTAAGGCCGTAGACCGCAAGCGAATACTCCGGAAACTCCACACAGGAAATCTCCCCGGACAGGAGCATATGTACATGCTCCGCCCATGCAAAAGTTCTGTAATAAGAATCCTTCCCCACATAATCATGATTTCCCGCAATCATCACTACCTGGGTATGTGAAAGAGAGGAAAATAAATAATTCAGCTCCTTTAATTCCCTCTTCAGCGGCTGCCGGTGAAACAAATCTCCTGCAATCAGCAGCAAATCTATCCTCTGCGCCTCACAGAGCCTAATGACCTTTTCGAGGCTGCTCCATATTTCCTTTGCCCGTTTTTCCCTGTGTACGCTTCCAATTTGCGGTTCTGCCCCCAAATGAACGTCTGCGATGTGTATGAACTTCATCTTCTACTTCCTTTTCCTTCTCCTTTGACGGCAGTAACACGATAAACTGCGTCTTTAACTCATCACTTTTTGCCCGGATTCTCCCGCCGTGCTTCTCCACAATTTCCTTTGCAATGGCAAGCCCCAGCCCGGCTCCCCCTGTTCCACTGGAGCGCGAATTATCTACCCGGTAAAATTTTTCAAATATCGTCTGCAGCATATCTCCCGGAATTTTATTTCCTTCATTGGTAAACGTAATCTCTACGCCGCCCCGTTTCATCCGCGCCGCTATCTCAATCCTCGTATTTTCATAACAATACGCAATCGCATTCCGCAAAATATTATCAAATACCCTGGCAAGCTTATCCGGGTCCCCGTAAACAACCAGATTTTCTTCCACATCCACCTTGCAGGACAGCTTCTTTTCCTGCAGCACGCCGTACAGCTCATCCGCAATCTGCTCCAACATCATAGAAAGATTAATCTCCACCGGATTCAGCTCAATATTCTGAAGATTATAACGGGTAATATCAAAAAATTCGTTAATAAGCTCCCCCAGGCGAAGCGATTTCTCCAGCGCAATATGCGTATATTTTTCCCGTTCCTCCTCCGGCATATCCGGATGACCGTCCAGCATACTCAGATATGCTACAATCGAAGTAAGCGGTGTTTTCAAATCATGCGCAAGAAAAAGAACCAGATCATTCTTCTTCTTTTCACTTTCCGCCGACTGTATCTCCTGCCTTTTCAAGGTTGCCTTAATCTCATTCAGACGGATTTCGAAGGGCTTCAATTCCGTGATCAGATGAATCGGTTCTGTTGACTCCGAAACGATATTCTCAATCCCCTCTTCCAAATCGTCCAGATATTTCGTCATTTTGGACAGCGCCACATAGAAAAACAATGCAAACAAAAGAAGGAAGCCGATAATAATATAAAAGTCTTTATTATCGCCCAGAATCCTCCAGTAAAGCTCAATTGCCCGCTCCTCTTCTACGTGGAAATCCTTCAGTACATCTACAAATGTCTCTGCAAAACTGTCATTATATATCCCGTCAATAACATAATTCAGCAAAAAACCGCCGACAAGTACCGTGAGCGCTGTCACCAGCACCGTCTGCAGTAAAATGCTGAATTTTAGTTTACGATAATTATTCTTCAACCTTATAACCTACTCCCCATACCGTCTTGATAAAATCTGATTTACCTGTAGGAATACTCATCTTCTCGCGGAGATGGCGAATATGTACCATAACCGTATTATTGCTGTTCTTGTAATATTTCTCATTCCATACCTGCTCAAACAGCTCTTCTGAACTCATAACCTTTCCCCTGTTTTCACACAGCAGCCACAAGATTTCAAATTCAATCGGCGTAAGCGTTAACGGAACTTCATTGTAGACACATTCATGCGAACTGCGGTTAAGAAACAGTCCGCCAAAATCAATAATATCGCCTTCTTCTTTTGTATTTTCATTATACTGCGTATACCGTCTGAGCTGCGCCTTCACCCGCGCCATAAGCTCCAGGGGATTAAACGGTTTGGGAATGTAATCATCCGCTCCCAGCGTAAGTCCTGTGATCTTGTCCATGTACTCCG
>CALFCS010000171.1 GCA_937950565.1 uncultured Lachnospiraceae bacterium | reverse complement strand
TATATTTTCCATCCTTATATACGTTATATATATAATTATTATATAGTACATATAAAAGCCTGCAGCATATCAATTGCCTCTGCCTGACGCACCTCACCTACAATAATTCTATCCGGCCGCATACGAAGCGCTGTCTTAATCAAATCACGAATCGTAATTTCTCCTGTTCCTTCCGTATTCGCATTTCTCGCTTCCAGAGTAACAAGATTCGGCGCATCAAGAATTCTAAGTTCTGCATTGTCTTCAATTGTAATAATTCTTTCATCTTTTGGTATATACTGCGATAACGCATTTAGAAAAGTAGTCTTCCCAGATCCGGTTCCTCCGCTTATGAATATATTGTAACCTGCCGTTACAAGCATGGAAAGAAATTCTTTTACCTCTGTACTTATGGATTCCCACTGAATCAACTGATTCATTGTAATTGTTTCTTTCGGGAATTTACGAATCGTAACAATCGGTCCATTTATCGCAACCGGAGACAAGACCACATTGACCCTGGAGCCATCGGCAAGCCTCGCGTCTACAATCGGCGACGCTTCATTCACGATACGATTCGCGCCTGCTGCAATCTGCTGAATCACATCCTCCAGTTTTTCCTTTGAGACAAAACGTTTCGAAGACAGATAGACATGTCCTGCCTTTTCCAGAAATATATTTTTCGTTCCGTTTATCATAATTTCCGTAATCTCTTCATCCTCAAGAAATTCCTGAAGAAGATTCAATTTCCGAAAGGCATTAAATAATTCTCTTCCAAATTCCGTTTTCTTTTCCAGTGATATATATTCTTCCTCGGATACTTCCTTAAGGATACGATGAATCAGCACTGTCAGTTCTTCATCCTCAATCTCTCTGGACATATCAAGCTCTTCCAAAACCCTTGCATGGAGCTGTTCTGCCTGAATCATAGATTCTGCTCCTTCCTGATAATCCTTCGACGGACATCCTCATAACCCAGAAGCGTCAGCTCTTCCTCAAATTGTCTGACCTTTGCCCGGGCATATTCATCCGCAATTGTAAGCATATGAATCTCACTGCATATTTGCAGAACAGAATAGATATCCCTGACAGCCTCATCCATATCCAGAATCAATATTTCATAAATACTCTGCTCCATAATCTTCGTAATAATATCAATCCATTCTCCGGCGGATACTGTTTTCATATCTTCCGATACCTGTATTGGATTCACATAATCCAGTCTGCCCTTATGCTGCACGATGGTTGTCAGCACAAGCCCCAGATTACTTTGCTCCTGCCTGGCATAATAAATCACATCACTCAAGGTCTCCTTACTCTCCGCGAAGTGCCCTCCCACACCTCCGTAAGCTTCAAGACTCAGATACAGGACATTTGCTTCCAGCGCAAGCTTCTGCCCAAGCTCCAGCGCATAAGAAGTTTTTCCAATTCTGTGAACCGGTGAGTAGATTCCTATAATCTTACTTTTCTTTTTCTTTACCGTCTTAAGAAACCCTTCACCCTCCATACCTGCATTACTACAGCTGCGGATCAACTCCGCCAGTATTTCATCTCCCGGCTGATATTTAAAAACAACAGTCTCATTTTCAAGAGCATCATCCCTGACTTTCCCCGTCAGTACAAACACTTTCTCTGCCGTCAGTTTCTTACGCTCTTCCCGTGAATAATCGGATGAAATAAACAAATAATGAATCTTTGTATTTCCCTGCAGAGATAATACATAAGAAATATCACTGCACGTCTGTACCTGAAAAGCCAGTTCATCCTTTTTCATAATATACTGCGCTAACGCATCTGCGTATTCTTCCTCACTGTCGCAGATAATCAAATTTTTACTTTGCACATAATATCCCTCCTGTTCCTTCATGTAAATTGTCAGTTATTTCTGTACGAATTCTTTGCCGAACCGGCTGAATAATTAAGAACATAACTTAGGTTAACATGATCTGCCAATAAGAATAAAACAATCAGATACAAGCTGTTACATTCAACTTGTAGGTCGATTATAACCTCACATTTTCCTCTTGTCTATAGCTCTTTTAAAAAATGTAAAACTTTGTGCAACATGAATAGAAAAAGAACCCTTCTCCTGTTGAAAATCCCTCCTAAAAGGCTATAATAATAACAGTAACTGCCGTCCCAAGACGGAAATATCCGCTTTAAGAAAGGACCTGCCATGGAGATAAAATTATTGAATTTACAAGACTTTGAAGCACTTAACATACCCCTTCCAAAAGACCTCTCCATACATGTCTGGGTCCTACCCATAGAGGATATAAACAATTTGCACAAAGAAAGCCACAGGAAAGTGCGGAAAATACTTTCTCACTATATAAATATCCCCGAAGAATCTCTTTGTATTGAATTCGGAAGTCATGGAAAGCCATATTTGCCTAACCTTCCTGCCGGGGAAAATTTTTATTTTAATCTTTCCCACTCCGGAAAATATATGGCTCTTGCAGTATCTGCCTGCACTCCTGTAGGAATTGATATTGAAAATATGAATCGGAAAGTGGATATTGACAAAATTGCAAGACATTTTTTTCATCCATTGGAGGCTGAAGCATTCAA
This sequence comes from uncultured Lachnospiraceae bacterium, assembly GCA_937950565.1. Taxonomy (GTDB): domain Bacteria; phylum Bacillota; class Clostridia; order Lachnospirales; family Lachnospiraceae; genus UBA7109. The sequence goes on along the minus strand of CALFCS010000171.1, from coordinate 15,704 downwards.
CAGTCTTAAAAAAGATGAAAAAAAAGAGGCTTTTTTTCGCCTCTGGACTATAAAAGAATCTTTTCTAAAGGGATTAGGACAAGGGTTTGCCATAAGTCCCTCCTCTTTTTATGCTCGCGCAACAGACAGAAATTCATTTCACATCATTTCTTCCGATGAAAAGCTAAAGGAGAAATCTACCTCCTGGCATCTCACCCCCATTCCTGCTCCTGACAGTTATATATGTACCGTCGCATATCAAAATCTATAATCCCTGATAAAATGAAATTCCGTAAAGGAGCGCCACCCCCGGAGTCCCTAACACTCCGGATGTAGCAAACGTAACAGGATTAAGCCCGACGCTTAACGAAATATCATTTACCTCAAGGAACTCATTTATAAAAAATATCAGTGTGAATCCCAAAATTGCACGAACAAAAAAGCCAGCCACCATACGGGAACCTCTTTCCGGCATATCCATCCCCTCTTTCCTCTATCTACTTCCATGTATATCCTGTCCTGCTGCATTTTATTCCTGAAATCTGCTCATACTAACCAGAAAATATATAAGTCATATGGAGGCAGATTATGAAATTATTTCCAAGAGGACAAAGCACAGAAGAAGACATTTACAAAAGACTGACCTTTGATCCGGAAAACAATACAATTATGGAAGAGCTTGCACAAGTCCGGCGTGATATAGAAGACGCTTATACGAACTTCCAGAATGCATCTGACCCGGATTTGATTGACTGTTATATTTACGAAGGAAATGCAGCATGGAAACGTTATCGTTTCCTGCTGAAGCAAATAAAAATGACAGCTGATTAAAGCTCAATCTCCACCCTGCGGCCGGTCCTGTGATATTTATGGTACTTTACCCCCGCCGCATCAAACATCCGCATGGAAGCCTGTACGGACGGAGTCTGATCGTATTTATTGCAGTCATATATAATCTCTTTAATTCCACACTGAATGATTGCCTTCGCGCACTCATTACACGGGAACAAAGAGACATACAGCTTCGCTCCCTCCAGACTTCCTCCGCGATAATTCAGGATTGCATTCAGCTCACTGTGTACCGTATATACATATTTTGTCTCAAGCGGATCTTCACCCTCCCGGTCCCATGGAAATTCATCATCCGAACATCCCCATGGGAGTCCATTATAACCCATGGATAAAATCTTATTGTCCTGACTTACAATACAGCACCCCACCTGCGTATTCGGATCCTTCGAACGCATCCCGGAAAGCATCGCAACTCCCATAAAGTATTCATCCCAGCTTATATAATCTTCTCGTTTATTTCCCATTCTGTTTCTCCTCTCTACAATACTTTTAAACATTTATCACATGATGCCCCGCCGCTTTTAACAGACGGTTCATAATTGCATTACCAATGCCTCCTGTTGAAAAGGATTCACTAAAAATATAATCCACATCCTCTGTATCAAACTCCCGTAAAATAGAATAAAGATGTCTGGCAATGGTTGCTTCATCCGAACGGGTTCCGATACTTTTTATAACTCCTGCCCGGTACTTCTCCACCGTTTCTTCTGTGCCGATAATTCCCACCTTATATCCTTTTGAAAGATATCCGACAGTCATCTGATTAATGGCGCCCACTACAAGCTCCGCAGGACCCTCTACAATACTTAATTCGGCTTTCGGAGCATAATGTCTGTATTTCATGCCCGGAGCCTTTGGCGCAATGCCGCTATCCGGTCTGATGAGCGCCCGGTCTTCCGCAACCTCCCCGATCAACTCTGCAAGCATCTCTTTCGTTATCTTCCCCGGCCTTAAGATCATCGGCGGAGTGACAGTCATGTCCAGTATCGTAGATTCAACGCCGATTTCCACAGCGCCTCCATCTACAATCATATCAATTCTACCGCCCAAATCCTCCTCCACATGCCCGGCCATCGTCGGGCTGGGACGCCCGGAAGTATTTGCACTGGGAGCCGCTATATATCCTCCGCCAGCCCGAATCACCTCTCTTGCCGTCTCATCACTGGGCATCCGTACCGCAACTGTATCAAGGCCGCCTGTTGTTTCATATGGAACAATCTCCTTTTTTTCAAATATCATTGTAAGCGGACCCGGCCAGTACTTCTCTGCGACAATATACGCCTCCTTTGGAATCGTTTCCACTATCTTTTCCAGATCCTCCATATTTGTAATATGTACAATCAAAGGATTATCAGATGGCCTCCCTTTCGCCGCATAAATTTTCTCAGATGCATCCCGGTTAAGCGCATCTGCTCCCAATCCGTACACGGTCTCTGTCGGAAATGCAACCAGACCGCCTTTTTTCAGGATTTCTCCGGCTTTTTCATATATTCTTTTGTTCTCTTCACTATTTGGTTGTAGTTTGTTTATTTTTTTTATTATCGTGTCCATGTTTTCATTATACTACACTCTTTTTTACTTTCCAATTGTTTTTGACGCAAGATACGTTTTTATCCCCTCCGTAATCGCGTCTGCAACTTTCTCCTGGTATTCCTTTGAAATCAAAAGCTGCGCCTCCTCATAATTACTTAAAAATCCACATTCTACAATAATCGTCGGCACTTCCGTCTTCTTCAACAGATAATAACTGTCATTTGGTTTTTCTTCTCTCGTGTTCTCCATGTCAAGAGAAAGCAGCGCTGCCTGCATCATATCCGCCGCCTGTTCTCCCTCCTTTGAATGAGAATAATAAAAGACCTGGGCGCCTCTGACATTCTCCTCATGATAACTATTCTGATGAATACTTACAGCCAGCGCAGGAGCAGTTTTATTAATATACTCCACCCTGGCCTTCATATCCTGCACTTTCTTATTATCAAATTCCTCTCCTGCCAGCATCTCGTCTTTTTCTCTTGTCATCAATACCTTTATTCCTTCTTTTTTTAACCTCTTTTTTACCAACTTCCCAATCTGAAGGTTAAGGTCTTTCTCAAGTGCATTGTTGATTCCTACCTTCCCGGGGTCTGCTCCTCCGTGCCCACAATCGATAATCACCGTATCCTCTCCTGTCTTTACTTTCCCCGATGAGACAAGGTCTACAAGCTTTCTACCGGCTCCTATCAAACCAATCAGTACAATAATAATCAGAATGAGTTCTGCTTTTTTATGCAAAAAAATACCCCCTGACAATCCTTATTTTTAAAAATATATGATTGCCGGAGGTATTTTATTTTTGTTTACTTATAAAAATATTAGTTTGTATACTTCTGAATCAGCTGCCAGATTTCCGGACTTTCCTGTCCGATTGCCCACGCAGCTGTGCCTGCAAGTTTATAATCTTTCATAAGCTTTAACTTCGGTTCTATAGACTGTTCGTCCTCAATCCAGATCTTATAGGTCACATTATCTGCAGACCACTCTGCATAATTCTGCTGCGCTTCACTATCTACCGTAATCTGAGCGCCGGCCTGGGCAATCCTTTCCTTTGCAGCAGACATGCCCAGAGGCTCGCTGGATACCTTCATCGAATATTCTGCGGCATCTGTTCCCGCATCTGCATCAATCTCAGCCTGAGTCTTCGGCGTCTCCGACCAAAGTCTTGTAAAGAATGGAATTCCACTAATTACCTTCTCAGCCGGCACTTCCTTCAAAGTTTCTTCTATCCCTTCTTTTACGAAATTATAAGAAGATACCGGACCAGCTACCGGTGAACCACCATAGTGTTCATCATACCCCATGATAATTACATAGTCAGCCACAATTCCCTGCTCTTTCCGGTTGTACTGCATATTATATCCCTTGGGGACATAATTATCTACAGACAATACCAGATTGTTCTGTCGGCATCTTACAGATAATTCCCGGATAAACTGAATATAATGCTCTCCGCACTGCTCGGATATCTTTTCAAAATCAACATTAATTCCGTCAATTCCTACCTGCAGCGCCTGTGCAATCAGCTGATTTATAAGATTCTCTCTTCTCGAGGTATGGCTCAATAACTCGAAGGACTCTTCATTCGAACTGATCCCGCCGTCAAAATCTCTGATTGCCGCCCACACTTCAACTTGTGCCTGGTGTGCATAATTTACATACTCAGAGGACGCAATGGAATCAAGATTTCCTTCTATATCCTTCACATGGAACCAGGTCGGAACGATTGTTGTAAGTCCCTTGCTCTGGGCAAGTCTTTGCAGCACACTGTTATTTGCTGTTGAATTCGTAACATTATGCCATGCCATATTAATCGTATAATCTTTCTTTATGCTTGTATATTCCTGTTCTGCAAATTCTCTGTCTACAACCCGCATCTCTTCTTTTTTAAGCGCATTGCTCTTTACATAACCAATAAATCCATCTTTCGTGCGGACCTTTTTCCAGTTTGCCTCACTCTCTATAATGGTAACTTCATCTTTTTTACTGATTTCGGTGAGCACAGGACTCTTTACTCCGCCCCGATACCGTACCTGCGTATCACGTTTTACTTCTGCAACTGTAGTTTCACCCCAGTCGCTGACAATCATAACTCTGCCCGGATTATCGTATACCTCATATTCAATATCAGTATATTTCTGAATAAACTCCAGTGCAATATATGCTGTGTTTCCTTCTGTTTTTAAAATGACATAGTCTTCACTGTTTTTTTCCTTTGAAACCGTATAATCTTTACTTCCCACCTCAACAGAAACCGTGTCATTCGGCAATGTATATAACATAATATTTTCATTCGGATCCCAGTAGAATCTATTGTTAATAAAATCCCTGACAATCTCATATTGTACATATGCTTTGCCGTCTTCTATTTTGGCATGTGGTTCTGTAATCTGATTATTAATGATAACAGCCAGCTGATTCTCATTTTCTATTCCATAATATTCTTTCAGATCCGCCGGTTCTTTAGACGGACCATATTTTTTCCACAAAAATGCTGCCGCCACTGCTGCTATGATTAATATGATTAAAAGAAAAATCTTAAGTCCAAGATTTCTTTTCCTTTTTCTCTTACTCTGAGGCTTTCTCGCAACTGGTCTTCTATTCCCGGTATTTTCTGATACCGGTCTTCTTACATTTCCGGATGCCGCTCTGCTTTTCCTTACGGTCTCACCTTCCGGTCTGCGTCTTCTTGCAGCCTCGCCCTCTGGTCTGCGTCCCGCAGTTTCGCCTTCCGGTCTGCGCCTTACAGTCCCGGATGCCGCTTTTTTCTTTCTTACGGCCTCGCCCTCCGGTCTGCTCTTTCTCACGGCTTCACCTTCCGGTCTGCTCTTTCTTACGGCTTCACCTTCCGGTCTGCTCTTTCTTACGGCTTCACCTTCCGGTCTGCGTCTTCTTGCAGTCTCGCTCTCTGGTCTGCGTCTCCTTGTGTTCTCGGATACGGAACCATTTCTCTGCCTGTCTGATACCTGGCTTCTAACTGCACGTCCTGCTGCTGTTCCCGCAGAAGCTTTCACAGTTCCAGAATCCGACGCCGCTCTTCTTACGCCTTCTCTACGGTCTGAAGACTGTCGGCTGCTTTTATCCTTCTCTTCCATGCTGCACCTCCTATCAGACCTTATTATAACAAAACAGTCGACACACGTCATCAATTATTTCGACATTTTTCTTTACTGAGGGGTATCTATATGTCGTACTAATTATTATTGCCTGTTTTTTACATCATCAAAACACAGTTTTTTAATATCACCTCTGTCATTCAGCACATAATCCCGCATATAAACTGCATCCTCACGCATCACATGTGCCTGTACAATCTGCATGGGGCTTGCAGGCAAACCATTCATCAATATATAGACTCCTTTCTGCTCATATCCTGTCAATTCCGCAAAAAGCGCCTGATATTTTTGTTCCCCCATGGTCTCCTCCTCTTTTCAATACATAGCCCTGATAACCATGCCGTTTTTTCTGCATATAATATTCCAAAAGGAAATGTGTCGTGATACATTATCTTATTATATGGCTGTAGAAATTAAGAAGACAGTTCTGTATTGTTATTAAATCTTATAATTATCATAACTGTTATTACATTTTTTATTCTTCATTCTGATTGTCCGTGCCTGAAACAGCACTGTTTGATTCTAATTTGAATTTGGCAGATTCTGTTAGAATTAATTCAAGAAAATTGAATATATAAAACTAAGTATCCCTCCTTTGTTTTAAAACATACTTATCAGGGAAAGCTATCTTCTAGTATGGATATTATATATGATACATTTTTTAAACGCAAGCACTTTTTTATTTTATACTTATTTTATTGAACATCTTGTATTTTCTATGCTATACTGTGTGCGAGAGGAAGTGATAATATGAAAATTGAAAAAATCAATGACAATCAGATACGCTGTACTTTAACACGTGCTGATTTGGAAGCCCGCGAATTACGTTTAAGCGAACTCGCCTATGGAACCGAAAAAGTAAGATCACTTTTCCATGATATGATGCAGCAGGCAGCCTTTGAATTCGGTTTTGAAGCGGAAGACCTCCCTCTTATGATTGAGGCAATTCCCGCTTCTTCGGATTCCATCGTGCTGATAATTACTAAAGTCGAGGATCCTGATGAACTCGACACACGATTTTCCAAATTTGCCCCGTTACCGGGTCAGGTGCAGGAATCTAAAAAACAGGAAATGCCTGATAAATTAGAAGGCGCCGAAACATTTTTAAACCTTCTGGAAAAGGTTAAGGAAAAAATAAGTTCTGTTGATGCGCAGACAAACGTTCCTGCAAAAGAACCGGAGGCACCTGTTAAACCTGCCTTGAGATTCTTTTCTTTCGCAACAATGGACGGTGTTCTTGAAGCGGCAAAACTGCTAAAAGACATGTATTTCGGTTCCAACACCTTATACAAAGACCGTGCGGAAAATATCTATATTCTGGCGCTTACGCAGTCCGACCACACAACGAAGGACTTTAATCGTATCTGCAACATGCTGTCCGAATACGGCACTTTGGAAAAAGCATCCGCTGCAAATGCCGCATACCTGGAGGAACATTGTCAGACACTGATTTCTTCCAATGCAGTCTGTCAGCTTGCTTCGATTTAAAAGCGAATAAAAAAAGATGTTTTGACAATCTGCCAAAACATCTTTTTTATTTTGCTTACGCATCAAGTGCTGCACCAATTGTTGCATTCAACTTTGCGATTAATAAATCAGGGTCAATCCCATGTCCCATAGCTCCCTGCTCAATAGACTCCATCTGAGAATGAGGACAGCCTATGCATCCCATGCCTGCCTCAACAAGATCTTCTACAATCTTCGGACACTTCTCATAATACTGTTCCAACAGCTGGCCGAATGTCATATCCTTAGAAACATATGCCATCTATGACACCTCCTTTTTTTCTTCAGTTCTCTTATTATAGCCGTTTTTTACTATTGTGTAAACATTTTAAAACAATTTCTTTCAAAAATTTGACTTCTTAAATGTCAACAGATTTTTCCTTTTTTTTCGACAAACATCAAATTTTATTACAACTACACAAAACATTCGTTCTTTTATTTCCCTCGAATAATCCACCATTTTTTTGGCTTTTTATGTGGATAATGTGGAAAACTTTTAGAAAACATTGTTTTTTCCACCTTTTTTGTCCATTTTGATGTGGATAACTTGGATAAGTCCTTTTTTTCGAATTTTACTTTTTTTACAAATTTGTACATTTTTGTCTATTTTGTCTATCGCTTATTTTATATTTTACAACACCCTTCTTACCGAAATAATATTATCATAAGTTGCTGAAAGCACCCCGATTCCACGACGGCTGTTAATTGCATTTACAATTTGTCCATTTCCCATATAAATTCCTACATGTCCGTCGTAACAAATAATATCCCCCGGAACTGCTTCACTATAATTTACTGCAACTCCTGCACTTCGCTGCTGGGAAGAAGTCCTTGGAAGACTGATTCCAAAATGTGCATATACTGCCTGGACAAATCCGGAGCAGTCTGCTCCATTTGTCAGGCTTGTACCTCCCCACACATATGGATTTCCTATAAACTGGCAGGCATAATCCACAACTGCCTGGCCACTTCCTGCGGTCTGCCTGGCTTCCTCCGCCGCCTCTGCCGCCGCCCGTGCTTCCTCTTCTGCTTTTTCTGCAGCTTCCCGTGCAAGTCGCGCTTCTTCCTCTTCCTTTGATTCTGCATAAGTAAATGCTTCTTCCGGATTCTGAAGCTCCATCTGATTTTCTTCTTGGGTCTTCCGGATAATATCCTGGGCTTTCTGTTCTGCGTGATTTCCTATTATAATATATTTGGAATATACGTAACCGGTAACAGAACCCGATTTAATCTTTGTCCACTCCCCTACCGGTCCTATAACTTCAGCCGCATAATCTGGATATAGCTTACCTACCCACGGGCTTTGCTTTGTCGGCTCACTTCTGATATACAGAAATGTGTCGACGTCTGCAAATGCCATATTTAAATACTCTCCCTTTTCTGTCGGCACCAGATAATCTTCTACCCGTATCTCCTTTTCTGACGAATAGCAATGATTCAGCACCTGCTCAATTCCCACACTCGGCATCACATTTTCTTCATTTATATCTGAAGCATATGCTGTGCCGGGAATTGCTGTAATAGCTCCTGTTAAAGTAACTAAGAACAATCCTTTTCTGAAATTAGAATCCATAAACTACCTCCTTCATCTGTTTATGTTTTCTTATCTTTTGTAAATATTACAGAATTGTTACATATATTACGCATTTATTATATCACTCTTTTTTCCTTTGTCAAGGCTATTATTCGTTGTTTTTACCTCCATATTATTCCTGTTTTTTTCCATAATATACATATTACAACAATAATTTATTACAATATTGTTACATTTAAGAAATATACGTTGACAAGTGTCCTCTTATCTTTTATACTGATTTCGATAACAATTACTATTATCGAAAGGAGGTATATATGGCTAATATAAAATACAGCAGGCAACGGGCTTCTATTAAAAAATATCTGGACCAAACCCACGATCACCCCACTGCTGACACTGTATATCTTCATGTAAAAGAAGAATTTCCACATATCAGTCTTGGAACCGTTTACCGCAACCTAAATCTTCTGGCTGACATTGGTGAGATTCGTAAAATCACAACCCCAGACGGAGGAGACCGTTTTGACGGCAGGACGATGCCACATTACCATGTAGTCTGCGACTCCTGCGGCGCAGTTGTAGATTTAGAACTGGATAAAGAATATATAGACTCCATTAACAAACAGGCCTCCCGGCATTTTGACGGGACAATTACTTATCATGATACTTTGTTCCACGGAATCTGCGAAAAATGCAATAAGAAATAATCCGGGTTTATTGAAAATATAGATTGACATTGCCAGATAATTATGATAGATTGATATCAGTAATAATTACTAATATTAAAAAAATTTCAAAAAGAAAAGGAGATAAAATTATGAAAAAATTTGTATGTACAGTATGCGGTTATGTTTATGAAGGAGAGGCAGCTCCTGCAGAATGTCCACAGTGTCACGTAGGCGCTGACAAATTCAAAGAAATGACCGGAGAAAGAGAATGGGCTGCAGAGCATGTTGTAGGTGTAGCTCAGGGCGTAAGCGAAGATATTATCGCTGACCTTCGTGCAAACTTCGAAGGCGAATGCTCAGAAGTAGGTACCTTGCAATGGCAAGAGTAGCTCACAGAGAAGGATATCCGGAAATCGGATTATACTGGGAGAAAGCAGCTTACGAAGAAGCAGAGCACGCTGCAAAATTTGCAGAATTACTCGGTGAAGTTGTAACAGACAGCACAAAGAAAAACCTCGAAATGAGAGTAGAAGCAGAAAACGGCGCAACAGCAGGAAAATTCGACCTCGCAAAACGCGCAAAAGCAGCAAATCTCGACGCAATCCATGACACAGTACACGAAATGGCAAGAGACGAAGCAAGACACGGCAAAGCATTCGAAGGCCTGTTAAAGAGATACTTTGGTTAAGCTACAAGCCAAGCAATAACGTAATGATAATGCCCCTCCAAGTTTACTTGGTAAGGGGCATTTATTGTTACGTTATTATTCGGCGACAGCCGACAGCGAGAAGTAGCGTAGCGGATTCGAGCTGGCTTGGCTTGTTTTCACGGAAAAGCCCACAAATATCCACTTTCATAGAATAGATACATATATATTCCTAATCATTTTTCATCATCTTTACTATATTAAACGGAGGTAATACTACGCAGTCAACCTCTGGCTGTGCAGTTAACAATGAAACCTGGCTTCTTACATAAGGCATAAGTATTGCTACCGCATTTTGATTAATCATAGTATTTTTCATTTCTACATCTAGCTCTTCCGAAGCATCAAATGAAAAATAACCAGAGAGTGCAATTTCTAATGCATATTCTTTTTCCTTGTTACCCGTGAGTATTAAAGTTACCCTATAAATTTCTTCATTTTGTTTTTTGTTTATAAGAACCTGCAGATTAAATTCAATTTCATTATCATTTTTCATTCCGTTTCTTTTGAACTCAATCTTATCAAAAACCAATTTATCTAAACTCAAAACACTATTAACCGTTTTTTCCATCTCACACCTCTATTTCATAACTTACGCCGCCAGTGGCAGCTGACTCTCATTTTTAATATTAACTTGAGGTTTTACCCATTCCTTGTCGATCCTTAATTCTTCTTTAACCACTTCTTTTTCGTATTCTTGCTCAACATCATTATCTTTGGCAATAATCTTTCCCAAAACACTCTGATATATCTCTTGAAATAATACATCATATTCATATGATACTCTTTTTATGAATTCCTCTGTGTATTCCTCCCATGCATCACCTGAATTAGACTCCCAATCACCTTCATCATACAATTTTGCATCAACTTTTTCAACATAGCGCTCTATCTCTTTTGTTGCAACAGTAAAATACGCATTTTCATACGGTAAATCATCTAGGCAAACTTCTGCGATTTTTTTCTTTACAACTATATCCTGTGATATATCTTCACTCACAACAACATCCCAATATTCTTCAGACTGCAAAAGAAACTTACGCATAGAAATCTGTCCATGTAACATTTTAGCTAAACCAGACAATCCTACAGTGGCAACAAAATATCTTTCTTTTTCCAAATCAATACATGATACTATATAATAGCTTTTTCCATCTTTACACACAAAAAATATAGGTGCTTCGTTATATTCAACTAACACTTGCTCTACTATTAATTCTTTGCCATCAATTACAAAGAAAACCGTACCTTTCATATCCCACACTCCTAACAAATTGAAAAACCATTAATTTCAACCCCATCAAATAACCACCAACATATATGTTCTGTTTCTGAATTAACTTCTGCTGGCCCCGCTTCCGCATATACCTTACCTTGTGCTATTTTCTTATTTGGCCTTGGAAATTTTAAAGCATTTTCCACAGATGCTCTGTTTACAAACAATGATACACCATAATAATGCGGGTCATTCTTATTTATTCCCCTTCTACAAACATTCAATTCTGCATATGATAAAAAATCATTTCTTGTTACATGTGTAAAATCGTTCTCCGCACGTTCAATTCCCCTGAAACCCACCATTGGTTCATAATCATATTTCGTATTTTCTGGAAATATAAACTCACCGCTCTCTATTTTATCTCTTAACACACTCGGAAATTTCAATAAATTATTATCTTTCATCGTCTACAATTTCCTTATCATAATCACACTGCTTACTTCACATTAATTATAACATATATGTCAAGTACTAAATCTTGTATCTTAACTTCTAAATATATCTATAAGACTCTATACTGTATAATGTATATGAGGTGATATTAATGAGATTGGGATGGACAAAGAATAAGAATTCTACTACATACCGTGCCCTAAAGACTATTGTCATCAAAACTTTTGCTTCCGATAAATTCATCTGTGAGGCCTATGGCGTCACTAATGCCAAGGCTTGGGCTAAGGAGCAAGTGCGGATGGGAGATTGAGGAATGCTTCCATATCATGAAGAGTAAGTTCCAGGCGCGGTCCGTATACCTCAAACGGCAAATGAAGTAACGTGCAATGGCAACAATAGCTATTAAATATTCCATAAACAATACCCCTCTCTAACCCATGAAATACAACGAAAGAATAAGGGAAATCCGAGAAGATAATTCCCTAACCCAACAAAAAGTTGCTGACTTACTACATATAGGACAAAGGACCTATGCGGATTATGAAAGCGGCAAAACAAGAATTCCTGTTGACAGTCTCTTGATTCTTGCAAAATTTTATAATGTATCAATGGACTATATCACAGGAGCAAGCAACATTCAAAAGCAATATCCAAAGGAATAGGCAACAGCATTTTTATTTCTATTATGCCGTTGCCTATACTATTTATTTACCCTCTGCGGTTAATGTATCTATGTAGTTGACTATCGCCCTTGTATCACTCTCAACAGCCTTTAAGTAACCTTTTAAAACTGTTGCAAGAGATTTTTAATTCAAGTTGTGTATCTTCACTATATGCAGCTTCTAATGCTTCCAAGACACAGACTGCCGCTTTTATTTGATATTCAGTTGTTAATATATCCGACATGATTTTATAATAGTTTTCCATGATTTTCTGCTCCCTGTCTTATACCATTTCCAGATTGTTCAAAAGTTCATTGATACCCTTTGCAGATATAGCAATGTAATATTTTGTGTTACTTGCCTGCTCCTGCTGCCTTTTTAATTCTGTCAAATATTCCTTTCGTCTGCTACACATATAAACTTTTCTTTGGCATTAATTGCTAGAAGCCTGTTCACGAGCTGGCTCGACGTATTTACCCGGACAGCATTTATCTCTTTTCAAACTTCCATCCCATCCCTTTCATACAAAAAACTCACATACTCGTATACTTCCTGGAAGTCAATCTTACATTCCCCATTCCATATACCAACCGGAACTTTTGCATCAAATCCATAGATTGTCGGATAATTCTCTTCTGCGAAATTATAAACGAATACTCTTTTTTGTTCGGGATCGACCATCCAATATTCCTTTACCCCCGCAGCCATATATTTATTAAGCTTAATCACCATATCCTTTTTTCTCGTAGATTTGGAAAGTATCTCCAGAACAAAATCCGGAGCTCCATAGACACACCGGCGAATCACCTTATTCCTGTCACATATAATAACTACATCCGGCTGTACCATCGTCTTATCATCACAATCCAACTGTACATCAATAGGTGCAATAATCGGCAGACATTTTCCTTTATTCTTTGCCACATGTTCCAATAACTTCGCATATATAAATCCGTCAATCAGCTGATGTATAGAAGTAGGCGATGCCATATCATAGAACACTCCATCAATTAATTCCACGCGTTTCTCATCCGGCAGTGCATAATAATCATCCAGTGTATACTCACCCTGCTTCTTATAATACTGCACATCTGCTTCTCGTATAACAGATGAATACCCTAGAATCTTCTGAAGCGCCTGCAAAGTCTCATACCTTGGCGCTGTCGTCGCACCGCCAAATATCTTCTGTACCGTTCCCAGTGGAACTCCCGACAATTCCGATATTTGTTCATTCGTATAACCCAATTCCTTTTTCCGTTCTTTCATCTCCTGGATTGTCATAACCGCTCCTCCTCGTATCACATATTACTTTATCTAATAATAACACTTTTCAATCCATAATTCAGCCATTTAGATATAATTTAATCCATTATAAGATAACAATTCAGCCACGTCCATTCGCAAAGGCCGCCATGAAGCTAACTTTGCTTAAGAAATTTGTATGAAAGTAACAGTTCAGCCACGCCCATTCGCAAAGGCCGCCCACGCGGCTTTCCCGCTGCTGCGCAGCTAACTTTGCTCATAATCGGGCGTTCAACTCATAGCTCATGCAGTGTGTTCATTCATGCAAGCATGATTCACACACTGCACGAACTATGGCTGAACTGTTATGAATAAAAATTATTTATAATATTGCTTGCATTTTTATAATAAGAGGATATAATATACATATACTCATTATATAGTTTTCAAAACCACATGTTGGATTATAGACATTCAGGAGGGATTATTATGGCACAAACAATGAAGAATCACATCAAAGACCCAGGAAGCGCGATTACACATTTTATCGGTATGCTGATGGCAATTTTTGCAGCAATTCCGCTGCTAATTAAAGCTGCCCATGAACCAGGAAAAATTTACATTATATCTATAACGATATATGCAATCAGCCTGATTTTATTATACGCAGCAAGCACTACCTACCATACTTTTAACCGTTCAGAACGAATCAATACGCTCTTAAAGAAAATTGATCATATGATGATAAGTGTACTGATAGCCGGAAGTTACACTCCCATCTGCCTGTTGGTCATAAAGGGGAGACTTGGCATCATACTTCTTAGTATTGTATGGAGCATTGCAATCATAGGAATTCTAATAAAAGCCTTTTGGGTATACTGCCCGAAATGGGTCTCTTCCGTACTGTATATCGGTATGGGCTGGACCTGTGTACTGGCATTTACCCGAATTCTAAATGCAATGTCTCCCGCAGCATTTGGATGGCTTCTGGCAGGCGGATTAATTTACACAATCGGAGGCGTTATATATGCATTAAAACTCCCTGTATTTAATAACCGTCATAAGAATTTCGGCAGCCACGAAATCTTCCATCTCTTTGTTATGGGTGGAAGCGCATGCCATTTCATCGTAATGTATGCGTTTGTTTTATAACACATCAATCTTCTCATCAGACTCAAAGAGCTGACATACAGATGAATTCACATCTCATGTCAGCTCTTTTTTTACCCGATTAACTTTTCTTTTTCTGCTCTGCTCATATGCTTAATTGCATATTCCCGGCTCATAGCCTCTTCCTTTGTCTCAAATTCTTCTAAATGAACCAATTCCACCGGGCCGCGCCCCTTCGTGTATTTTGCACCTTTTCCCTCGTTGTGGGCTTTCAGACGCCTTTCTATATCATTGGTCCATCCGGTATATAAAGTTCCATCACCGCATCTTAATATATATGTATAATTCATTTCTACTTATCCCGGCCATCTATCTTTTATTCAACATCTTTTTCTTCAATCCGATATTTTTTATAATATTCTTTTCTTTTTTCAGCATCCTTTGCCACAAGCATGGCTTCCTCACTTTTCCCTTCATTTATCAAAATGGTCATCAATTGACCCATGCGGTTTTCTCCAATTTCCACACCCTGTTTCTTTCCAAGTTCCCGCTCATGCTTTCTGTGCTTCTCTTCATCATACTCAAATATGCTCACACTCCGTACCTCCGCTTTGTTCTTCTCCAGAAAATCCTTCAGGATTCCGTTCCTTATACATTCGCTAATTGCGCGGTCTACTGCCTTCGGAAAGGAAAGAAGTTTGCTGTACTTCCGTACGGTATCTGTATATATCATATACTCCCGCAAAGTCCGGCACTTATCCATCAGGTCATGATTGTAACCCTTATTAATATTCAGAACAAGAACCTTTAATTCCAAATCCACTTCTTCTTTTTTCGTCTCATAAGAATCCGACAACCGCAAAATCTCCCTTTCCGGCATCGGACTTTTCCCATTGTAAAATACGACAAATTTCGGATATGGAATCGGAATACGCACAGTGCTAAACAAATCCTCATCTTTCAAAAGCGCCGAATAAACATTTGCCACATAAAAAAGATCGCGCAACGCTATGTTTGGATTCTTGGTCGACTGATGCTCATATAGTAACAACTGGTCATATACCAGAAACGATACATCATTTTTCATTCCCATGTAAATAGCATTTTCAAGTGTTGTCACA
>CALFCS010000170.1 GCA_937950565.1 uncultured Lachnospiraceae bacterium | reverse complement strand
TGCATCCGGGAACTTGCTGCAATCGCCGTCTGCACTTACTTCATACTTCTTGAAGTTCTTCGCATAACGGTACATCATCGTTGCCATCTGCTCACGAGTAACCACATCATTTGCTCCAAACAGATCCGTTCCCGTATATCCAGTTACAATCTCTTTCTCTGCCGCCCACAGAACCGGATTCTTGAACCAGTCGTCTTTCGTCACATCAGCAAACTTATCTGTGTACTCTACTTCCACTTCACCGTTCATCTTATGAAGTACGGATGCAAACTGTGCTCTTACCAGTGTATCGGCAGGTCCGAAATGATCTGGTTTTAATCCGGTCATGGTTCCTGCATAATAGTTGTATGCAATCGCATCATAATACCATGTACCTTCTTCCACATCATCATATGGAAGTTTCTGTATCGGCGGTTCCGGCGGTGTTGGTTCTTCACCTGCCTTCTCAATCATAATATAGGTCATCTGCAGGGTCGGAGTCGTTGTCTCAGCCAATACTTCTAATTCCACTTTTCCATTTGTATTCGCAGTCGCGCCGGATACATCTATCTGCAATGTCTTTGCCTGTCTTCCGGCAGCTGCAATAGAATAAGATTCGGAAACACTGCTTACACCAGCCGCATTCAGACTTACTGTCGGTGTTCCACCATTGTCCCATGTATTGCTCATACCAACGGTCACTTTATACTCACCCGGCTCTACCTCGAACTTATATGCTACATAACGCGGATTAATTCCGGCTTCTGACTGATTATGTGCATAGCGGAAGGTCTCCTCTTTTGCCTTTCCATCCACCAGGTCACCCGCTGTATTAGATAGTGCTTTCTGGTAATTTGTATAAACTGCTTTATCCTCTGCACCAGATACCATACTTCCTTCTCCCGGTGTCTCCTTTTCATTTGCATTACGCATCTCTACACCCCAGAAGTACCCTGTCTTTGCATCTTTTCCATACATTTGGTCTGTCACAGAATTATATTTACCAAAATCATCTCCATAAGTTACTGTTGACGGTTCATGGTCTCCACAATCCACAAAATATATAAGATTACGGATATCTTTCAGGCTGTCTTTCGCATCCTTCAAGGTATAATATGCATTTGTAATCTCCCAGTCTTTTGCATCCTTATTATCCAGCACATTTTTCGCGCCTTCACGTGCCGTCTCAAATACTGCCCAGCCTGCAGCTGCATAAGAATCTTTCTTCAAATCCTTGCACTGCTCATAAAGTTTTGAAAGCTCTTCTCTGGAAATCTGAGGCGCTCCAAAGTATACTTCTACATTCTGGTCTTCTTTTGCACCTGTAATCTTTGCTGTATAAGTACCATTATCTGCCTTTACAATCTTATCTGCCTCAACATCCTTTCCATTGATTACCAGACAATTGAGTTCACAGCCCTCCTCCGGCTCCATCGTCAATGTATACTCACCATCCGCTTTCACAGCATTTTTATCTGCATAAGCAATTCCTTTGTCTGTAGAAGAAACATTGATTACATATTCTTCTTCCAATGCCTCCGCCTGAGCAAGAGCCATCGGTGTGATGACAAACTTATCAAAGTTCGGTGTAAAGTTCGGAAGATTATTTGTTCCCGGTGTAGACTGGGTTCCGCCATATGTTACATTCCAGCTGTTGTCATTATAAATACGGATTGTATTCTTACCTTTTTTCAAATCAAGTGTAATCGTCTTCTCACGGAAGGTATCGTCTGAGAATGTATTAATGAAGAAATATCTGTCTGTCTCATTCTTCATATTCCGATAATCAATAAACCAGTCCATTCCGTTTACAATCTGGCCTGTAAAAATATCTTCCGGAAGGCTGCTTCCTGCAAGAACCTTCGTTCCATAAGGAGGAAGATTCATATACTGTGTCTCTCCTTCTGAAGGCTCTACGATAGAAATATAGGTCATCTGAATTGTCGGGTCAGACGAAACCGCTTTTACATGAAGTTCTACTTTTCCGTTTGCATTTACGGCTGCTTTTGTGAGGTCAATTACGGCTGTTTTTGCATCCCGTCCATTTGCCGCCATGCTGTAATTTACAGTCACATCCGCCACGCCGTCTGCACTCAAAGTCACTGCCGGACTTCCAGCATTTCCCCAGGTATTGCTCATTCCGGTTGTTACTTCGTATTTACCGGGATCTACTTCGAATTTATAAGCCACATAACGTGGATTAATTCCTGATTCTCCCTGATTATGTGCATATCGGAAGGTTTCTTCCTTTATTTTGCCATCCAGAAGGTCTGCTTCCCCATTGGAAAGCGCTTTCTGATAATTTGTATAAACCGCTTTATCATCTGGGCTGGATACCATGCTTCCTTCTCCCGGCGTCTCTACTTCACTTGCATCAAGCATCTCAACACCCCAGGAATATCCGGTCTTTGCATCTTTTCCATACACCTGATCTGTCACAGAGTTATTTGTACCAAAGGTATCCTCACCAGATAATGTAGCCGGATTATGGTCTCCACAGTCCACAAAGTAATATACTTTTCTGCCGTCATTGCCTGCCATGACAAATTTCGGAGAATCACTCTGTCCATTCACCTCTACAACTGCATACTTATCTGTTGCTTTGATATTATAAGTATGGCTTCCTGCAATATCTTCATTGGAATGGAATACCTGCATCTGATATTTTCCAGCTGATGCCGCATCATAAGTAAATTCCAAATAATCCGGATTGTCGTAGGAGCCTTCCATTCCAACTACATATTTACCACCGGACGCGCCTTCGCTCTCCGCCGTCTTCACAGATTGCGCCATTGCTTCCGGCACTGCATCTTCCGCCTCAATCGTCGTGGAATTCTTCTGTGACGGCAGTTCTCTTACACGCATATAATCAAGCGCTGCTGCCACTGTCATATCCACATCTACGATATTAATTCCTTTTTCCAGATAAATGGATGCAGTTACTTCCTTCCATCCTTCTCCGGCTTTCAAATCCACTGTTTTATTTATCCGGTCAAGCGTTACCGCTGTATTCCCCACATAAATGTTTGCTTTTCCTGCTTTATCAGAAGAATAACGAAGGGTAATATTATAAATTCCGCTCTTCTCTACAACGACCGTATTACGGATACCGCCGCCTTCTGTTACTTTTCTCTTAGAAAGTCCTTCTACATATCCGCCGCCGGAATATCCTGCGAGCTTTGTCTCTGTTGTAACAGTAGAATCTGTCTTTCCAAGAAGACGGTTAACATCTGCAAGCTCCGCTTCATATACTTTATTAAATAATGGCAAAGCTTCTTTATATACACCTGCTTTTGATACGCGAAGGAAATCATGGAACACCATTCCTGCTCCTGCACCATCAAGTGTCTTCACTGTAATCGTATGCTCACCCTTTGTCAGATCATAATAAAGTGTCTTAATACCTGTCATCGTCTGCCACAGGGTAGATTCCATAATTTTTGTTTCTTCTTTTCCACCATCCAGAGAGAATGTCTGTTTCACATTCACCGGATCATGTCTGTTCATATCATTTCTCTGTGTTCCTTGTCCATTTCCATATACAAAATCCAGCTTATATTTTCCGTCAACCGGGGCATTAATTGTATATGTAATAGAAGCGCCGGACGGCATATCTACAGCCCTGTTTGCGCTTGTCCCGTCATTGGACATATAATAGTCCGGATTTGTTTTTCCTGTAGCCGCAGATGCACCCCCGGAAAGTGTGGAATTTTCTGCTTCGTAGACATCACC
Source organism: uncultured Lachnospiraceae bacterium (assembly GCA_937950565.1). GTDB lineage: Bacteria > Bacillota > Clostridia > Lachnospirales > Lachnospiraceae > UBA7109. The sequence continues at coordinate 53,162 of CALFCS010000170.1, read as the reverse complement.
GCTTGTTCCCCGCAGGACCATACCGGAGATTTCATCTCCTGTTGTCTGAGTAACAGTTACATTATATGCATTTTCAAATAACGTATCTGGTATTTTTACAGTCACGCTGCCATCCGCATTTACCGGATATACCCCTTCCAGTACAACAGGTGTTTCTGTAGCCGCTCCATGAAAACCAGTAAACATCGTCTCCTGTACGGTTACATGTACTGCCTTTTCATTCTTGAAGGTTTCTGTCTTTGCCAGATTGTCAAGCTGTACGGTAATATCCCCTGAGAATCCCCCAAGAATTGTTGTAGAAATCTTCTTCGCTTCATCCATAGTAGAAACGCCGGAAAGAAGCTCATAGCTTGTATTTGATTTTGCAGGCTGGGTTGTTCCGGACATATCTCCATACCATTTATACAGCCACCATGCACCATTTCCTTCATTGGCGCTTGCCGCCAGGTCATTCAGGTTATTTGCCTGGTGCCAGAATGGAAGACATCCTGTTACTTTTTCATCTTCAATTCTTGTAATCCAGTTTACCAAACGGCCTGGCACGCCACAATATGCCATCTCTGCATATTCATTAAAACAAATCTGCGGGATTTCCGGTATGCCGCTTGTCCCATTTGCTTCATTGTATTTGCTCCAATCTGTCGTCTTCCAGATATTACGAAAATCTGCCAGGTGCTTCGAAATACCGTCTAACTGCCCTGTCTCCAGCTCATGCCAGGTAATAATAGACGGAACACAGTTATGGTCTGCACAATACTGTACATATCCCCTAAAATCCGTATTTACAAACTGCCATCCATAGCCTGCACTGTTTGGTCCTGCAATTGCAGCCTCCGGATCCATTTCTTTAATCGCCTTATAATAAGACTCCCATGCTGCATTTGTACTTGCAGCTCCATTTACCGGAGTTCCTTCATTAATCGGCACATATACGATTGCCCCATCAATATCAACTCTTGCCCCAATCGCATCCTTTGGATTCTCCGGCGTTCCATGCTCTTCCTTCCATGCACTCTTCCATGCAAGCACTGCCGGGCAGATATAGGTTTTCAAGTCATTACAATACTGCTGCACATTTGCAGTAACACCGAACACACCGTAATAATTACTGTTGTACATCTGAATCTGCTCGCCGCCGCTCTCCAGGAATGTTTTTGCCACATCCAGAACATCGCCGTACGGATGCTCTGTCCCAAGCGCTCCCTTTGTAACGAGAATCTTTGACTTCAGTGGAACAACCGTATTGGTTGTCGGTACATTTTCACTACTAATACCATACAAGAATCCTGCCGCCCCATGTATAATATCTCCTGTCTGAGCCGCCGGATCCAGATCAACAGTCAATGTCGCCTGTGGATTCGCCGCTTTCACTTCTGCCGCCTCTGCTTCCTGCATTTCCACGCCCGGAAGTGAAATGCCGCTCAGAACGACTGCTACGGCCACAAAAAGCGCCGCGCCCTTTTGAAATCTTTTACGTATACTTTTCATTTCAATCTCCTTCCTTTTCTCCCTAACGATAGTTTTTCGCATAAAACCACATTATTTATTTTATCATAGACGTTCTTCGTCTATTTGAAAACTACATAATTCTAAGAAAGGAGGAATTTTCTAATCTAAAATTTTCAAAAAGAAGAGAGCTGCCATTTTTATGACCGCTCTCCGATAGAAATTCCTTCCTATTTATGCTTTCAGATGAAAGAACAACACGCCATTATTTTCCCCGGTATCCTTCCGGATTCTGGCTCTGCCATCTCCAGGAATCTTCACACATCTTATCAAGTCCACGCTCAGCCTTCCAACCAAGAACCTTTTCTGCCTTAGAAGGATCTGCATAACACATGGCAATATCGCCCTCTCGTCTCGGCTTAATCTCATATGGTATCTCTTTTCCACATGCTTTTCCAAACGCCTTTACCATATCAAGGACAGAATAACCTGTGCCTGTTCCAAGGTTGATCACGTCCAGTCCCGGATTGGTAAAAATATAGTTGATTGCTTTCACATGCCCGCAAGCCAAATCTACCACATGAATATAATCTCTCACACCTGTTCCGTCCGGCGTATCATAGTCATCGCCAAATACTCCAAGCTTTTCAAGCTTGCCGACTGCCACCTGGGAAATATACGGCATCAGATTATTCGGAATTCCTTTCGGATCTTCTCCAATCTGTCCGCTTTCGTGCGCCCCTACCGGGTTAAAATAACGAAGCAGGATAACGTTCCATTCCGGGTCAGATTTCTGCAAATCTGACATAATCTGCTCCATCATAGACTTCGTCCAGCCATATGGATTCGTACACTGCCCTTTCGGACATTTCTCGGTAATCGGCATCTCCTCCGGGCTGCCATAGACAGTCGCTGATGAACTGAACACAATATTCTTTACGTTCTTCTTTCTCATAACATCCATAAGGACAAGTGTCCCCATAATATTATTCTTATAATATTCCAATGGCATTCTTACGGATTCACCTACCGCTTTGAGAGCGGCACAGTGAATCACCGCGTCAATCTTTTCCTTGTCAAATAATTTCCCAAGCTCTGCCTCATCCAGTACGTCACCTTCATAAAATGCAATTTTTTTCCCGGTCAGCCCCTCCACTCTTTTCAGAGACTCTTTGGAAGAGTTGCAGAGATTATCATATACAACTACCTCATAACCTTCATTTAAAAGTTCCAGTGCGGTATGGCTGCCTATGTAACCAGCGCCGCCTGTAATTAATATCTTTGCCATCTGTGATTCCTCCTGTCTGTGATTCTATCTGTCCGCCCATAATTTCTGAGGATAGCGTCCGTCTTCCTTCGTTTTCCGGATAGCCGCAACTACCGTCGGTTTATCCTCTTTGTAAGTAACACCGTACCATTTATCAGCTGACTTTAACACCGTTACAGATGCACGGTCTGTCTCTGTAAGCCTGCTTACAACAGCCGGCAGGAAATATTCACATTTCATCGGATTACTCTTAAGCCCTTCATCCAGAAATCCCGGAAAACCATTTTTAATCTCTTCCAGAATACTATAAGTAAATCCCCACATATTCATAGAAACGATGGCATCCGCAGACACCTCCGTCCATGTATTTCCATCATCCTCTGAATAAGCGATTCCGCCGTTCCTCTTCTCAATGCGGGTTCTTTCATTAATTCCCAGCAGTTTCCCGTCTTCATCCAGCTCACAAATCCCACGTGCCACATGCCCGTTATCTGTTACGGTATTTCCAAGCTGATATCCCACCATCGTATAACGATACTTCTCATCATCCTTATGGGTTTCCAGATAATCATAAATCAGTCTGAATGCTTCGCTTCCATAATAATCATCCGCATTGATAACCGCAAAAGGTCCGTCAATCTCATCGATACAGCTAAGCACCGCATGTGCAGTTCCCCATGGTTTTACCCTTCCTTCCGGAACCTGATAGCCTTCCGGGAGATTCGAAAGCTCCTGGAACACATAAGCGACCTCCATCTGTTCCGATATCCGGTTACCTACAGCAGCCTTAAAATCCTGCTCATTTTCCTTCTTAATAATAAAAACTACTTTTTCAAACCCTGCCTTCTTCGCATCATAAATAGAAAAATCCATAATAATATGACCTTCTTCATCTACCGGGTCAATCTGCTTAAGTCCGCCATAACGGCTTCCCATCCCGGCCGCCATGATCACTAATACTGGTTTGCTCATGAAACTCCCTCCATTCTATATATAGGAAAAAAACCGCCACTACCTGTTGGAATGACGGTTTTATCAACTCTATTAGTCCTGAACGTATGGCATCAGGGCAATGTGACGTGCTCTCTTGATTGCTACTGTAAGAGCTCTCTGATGCTTTGCGCAGTTACCTGTAATTCTTCTCGGAAGAATCTTACCTCTTTCAGAGATATACTTTCTTAACTTTGCTACATCCTTGTAATCGATTTCGTTATTCTCTTTTCCACAGAATACACAAACTTTTTTTCTTCTGCGTCCGCCGCCTCTTCTCTTGAAGCCGCCTTCCGGACGATTACCTTTATCAAAAGCCATCTTGCTTTACCTCCTTGATTCTCTACTTACCAAGTATTCTAATTAAATGGTAATTCTTCATCTATTCCATCCGGAATATTCATGAAGCCGTCACCTGCATCTGAAATCGGTGATGATGCCGGAGCCGGAGATGGTGATGCCTGATAGTTCCCTGCATTTGCATTGCTTGCAGCTTTGCTCTCAGCAAATTCCTGATCCTCTACAACAACATCAGTCGTGTATACCCTCTGACCGTCCTTATTCGTATAACTGCCCGTCTGGATACGTCCGGTAACTACGACCTTGAGTCCCTGACGGAAATATTTTTCTGCAAACTCAGCGCTTCTCCCAAAAGCCACACATCCGATGAAATCTGCGGTCTGGTCTCCATCATTACGTCTGAACCTGCGGTCAACTGCCAATGTATATCTGGCGATAGCCATAGAGCTGTCACCCTGAGAGTATCTAATTTCCGGATCTCTTGTTAAGCGTCCCATCAAAATTACTTTATTCATATCATTACCTCTTCTTCCCGCTTATGCTTCCTGTCTAACGCATAAATATCTGATTACGCCGTCCATGATGCGAATTCTCTGCTCGATTTCGCCCGGAGCTTCAGCATCAGCCTCGAAGTGGATGAAATAGTAATATGCTTCTTTCATCTTCTGAATTTCGTAAGCCAATCTTTTCTTACCCCATTCATCAACATCTGAGATCTGACCACCGAAACGTTCTACTAATGCTTTTACCTTTTCGATAACCTGTTCTCTCGCGTCGTCTTCGATTTTTGCACTGACAACAACAGCTAATTCATATTTATTCATGTTGCCTCTTGCACCTCCTTCTGGTCTTTTGGCCCCCGTCTCTTCCCGGGAGCAAGGATATCCGCCGGATAAACCGGCAGAAAAATAATGTATCACGGTTAACTATGATACCACACAAGCCTCTTTGTTTCAAGCTTTTTTCTTCAAATCCTTTGTATTTTTCAATACAAGCCTCCGTGCTATCATAATCTGATGCCCGCATCCTTTACATTTCAACCGAAAATCTGCCCCCACGCGGAGTATCTCCCATTCCTTACTGCCACATGGATGTGGTTTTTTCATTGTGATAACATCTCCGACTTCATAAACATATTCCACAGCCTATTCCCCCTCATTTAATGGTATACTTTCTTCCAGAACTCCTCTTACCACATACCGGTGATTATCACTGGCTCCTGTGCAGGTGGAAAGCGTCACAATCGTGTCTTCCTCCGTCACTTCAATCCCAGTGTCATATTCTGCAGTCTCCTTCGTCATATTCAGAAATGCCTGGAAATCCTCCGCCGATGCAAACTGTGTCAGATAAGTATCGGAATCTTCCAGCACAACCCCGGTTGAATAGATATGATACCTATGCTCAGAGCCATCCGGTGTATAAAGATAAAAATAAGGATTGTTCTCCCAGAAACCCTGATCCTTATAATCCTCCAGATGCCGGAACATCGAGCCATTCTTCATACGGTGTCCGTAGATCACCGTATTCTTATCCTGAAAATCCAGTGCATTGTCCGCACTGACAAAAATCGTTCCCAATGTATTTTCCTTCCCGGAAAATGTCTTGTGAAGATATTCTTTATTATCTTTTCCCTGCACCACCGGATAATTGATGATGGAAGGTTCCGGACAGAACCGGATCCATGCCGCTGTATCGGGATTCAGGCGTAATAGTTCATCAAAATTCACCCGGAAACCGCTCGCATGACCCGTGCGTTCTCCACTGTCTTCGTTATCTTCACTTTCTTCATTCAACTCCAGTACAAGATCCTGGATTTCTTCATATTCCCCCTGGCCTTTCCTGTATCCGCTGCCGATTTTTATAAGCTGAAATGCAGACACACAAAAAACAATCAGACACAGGATTAAAATCACATTCTGGATTACCCTGCCTTTCCGCTTCTGTTTCCGGCTCCTGCGATATCGTTTCTGTTCGTTTTCTTTCATTCTATGCCCACATCCTTTTCCGCCTTCATTCCTGATAGTTTATTATAACATCGGCTCACATCGCTCTCAACTATTTTATATTTTTTTAATACCAGGTTTATTGACTTTATCTTTTATCCCTGTATGATGGTTATTATCAGGAGGCGATATCATTATGAGAGAAAAGTTAACCCGTTTTATGTATGGAAGATATGGAATTGATTATTTAGGAAAATGTATATCCGGTATCGGCATCGCCGCTATACTGCTTGCAGTCATTTTTGACAGTCGTCTGTTATCCCTGCTTGCATGGGTCTGCATCATTTACACATACTTCCGTATGTTTTCCAAAAACATTTACAAGCGTTCTGCTGAAAACCAGGCATTTCTGACAAAAACCTACCGTCTCAGATGCTTTTTCGCACGTCAAAAAAATATGATGCAGCAAAGAAAGACACATCATATTTACAAGTGCCCGTCCTGCAGCCAGAAAATCCGAATTCCACGCGGCAAGGGACGAATCGAAATCCGCTGCCCAAAATGCAGTACCACCTTTATCAAAAATAGTTAAAAGAGGATTTTTTATGTTTGGATATATTGCAATTAACAAGGCAGAAATGAAATTCAAAGACTTTGACACTTACCACTCCTACTACTGCGGCCTCTGCAAAAGCCTGAAAAATGATTATGGCAGGCGCGGACAGATGACCCTTTCTTACGATATGACTTTTCTTATTCTGCTGCTCACTGGTCTCTACGAGCCGGAAACAACAACAGAAAAGGTGACCTGTATTGCACATCCCCTGGAAAAGCATACTGCGCGCACGAATCTATATACGGACTATGCGGCTTCCATGAATCTGATTCTTTCTTATTATAAATGTAAGGATGACTGGAATGATGACAGGAAGAAAAAAAGTTATCTTTTTGCAAAGGCTTTAAAGCCACGGATGTCTGAACTCAAAACCCGTTATCTCGACAAAATAAAGCGCATCGATTCTGATTTAAAAAAATTATCCTGGTATGAGCAGGCGGAAGAAACAGATATTGACAAAATGGCAGGCATTTTCGGAGACATCATGGCAGAAATCTTCGCTTACCAAAAAGACGAATGGGAAGATTCCCTGAGGAAAATCGGCTTCTTTCTGGGAAAATTTATTTATCTTATGGATGCTTATGAAGATATAGAAAAGGATATCCAGACCGGAAGCTATAACCCGCTCAAAGAAATGTTTTTTCAAAACGAACATTTTGCTGAGGACTGCCGTCAGATATTAACTCTGATGATTGCAGAATGCTCACGGGAATTTGAAAAGCTTCCTATTCTATTACATGCAGAGATTCTGCGCAACATCCTGTATTGCGGTGTATGGTGCCGTTATACGGCTGTTACGGAAAAACGGAAGAACAAAACATCGAACACGGAACAAACAGGAGAAGAAATATTATGACAGACCCTTACTCTATTCTGGGCGTACCAAAAAGCGCCTCAGATGAAGAAATCAAGAAAGCTTACCGGAACTTAAGCCGGAAATATCATCCGGATGCAAATATCAATAATCCCAATAAAGAACAGGCGGAGGACAAGTTCAAAGAAGTCCAGCAGGCATACCGTCAGATTATGCAGGAGAAAGAATACGGTTCCTCTGCCGGATATTCACAGGACACCTCCGAAAGCTTCGGAGGCTTTGGTTATGGTCCGTTCCGGGGATTCTACGGAGAGTACCGCCAGGAGAGAAATACCGGAAATACAGAAAATGAAGAAGAGCTCCATATGCGCGCCGCCGCCAACTTTATTAACAGCGGGCATTATCAGGAAGCTCTTAATCTTCTGAACGGAATCCGAACGAGAAGTGCTCTCTGGTATTATTACAGCGCCCTTGCTAACTCCGGCATCGGAAATAATGTGAGTGCCCTCAACCACGCACGGGAAGCCCTCCGGCTTGAACCGGATAACTTCCAGTATCAGATTCTGGTAAACCGCCTGGAAAGCGGCGGCACATGGTACCGACAGCAACAGAGTCCTTACGAATCCACCTTTACCGGTGGCGGCAGCTGGTGCATGAAACTGTGTATCGCAAATCTTGTGTGCAATCTCTGCTGCGGAGGAGGCGGCTTATGCTGTGGCGGCGGCGCCCCGAGAGGGTATGTCTAGACATATCCTGCCCTCTGCCTACCGAAATGTAATATAAAAGAAAAATGCCAGATAGATTGCAATAAACAATCCGCCCTCCAGCCTTTTTATTTCCTTTCTACTGACTGCACATACATAGGCAGCTACACTTACAATAATTAAAATTATTGTATCATATACAGCCGTTGCATTCACAGTAATCGGCATGATTGACGCTGAGACCCCCAGAATCAGCAGAATATTAAAAATATTGGAGCCGACAACATTACCGACCGCAAGATCATTCTCCCCTTTTCCTGCCGCCACCATAGAAGTCACAAGCTCCGGCAGGGATGTTCCCAGCGCCACAATGGTAAGTCCGATAAATGTCTGGCTGAGGCCAAAGGCTTCCGCAATCTTACAGGCGCTGTCCACAACCAAGTCACCGCCCCATACAATACCGGCAAGACCTCCGATAATATAGATTAAGCTCTTTACCGGAGACAGCACCTTATATTCCTCCTGCTCTTCCGCCAAAGACGAAGCCCTTCTCGCCGCCAGCGCTGTTTTCACAGTCGCATAAAGAAATACTCCAAATAAAACAAGCAGAAAAATACCTTCTATTTTCCCGAGAGAAAAAGTTTTATTTTTCTCAAATATTTCCATAAGAGAAAAATCAGAAATCAACAACAAAAGAATCACCGCCGCAAAAATAGAAAACGGGAATTCTTTCTTAAGAATCGACTTTTGTGTCTGGATTGGACGCACCAGTGCGCTGCATCCAAGGACAACCAGAAGATTAAAGATATTAGAGCCCAGGACGTTACTGACCGCAAGGTCATTGCTGCCTTTGATTGCCGCATTCACACTCACAGACAACTCCGGCATACTCGTTCCAAATGCAACGACCGTAAGACCGATAATAATCGTCGGCACCTTCAATATCTTCGCCACGCTTGAGCTCCCGTCTACAAAAAAGTCCGCTCCCTTAATCAGAAGCACAAATCCTAAAATCAAAAGAATATATTCCATACTTTCATCTCTCCATTTCGTTTTCGTCTCATTAATGATAAAAGCATCCTGATAGAAAGTCAAGATGAAAAGGGCAGGATATCTGCATACATCCCGCCCTTTCTGTAACATTTAATTATTTACTTATCCCAGATTCTATTTCTCATATTTTATTTCTCAGCTGCTTTTTCATATTTCTCCATAAATCTCTGGATAATCGTCGCACATTCTGCGCGGTTTGCACTTCCCTGCGGGTCCAGAACAAGCACGCCGTCAATGGTCTTACCTGTGATAATTTCATTTTCTACTGCCCACTTCATCGCATCCTTTGCAAATTCCTGTACGCCGTCTGCGTCCGGGAATGTACTGTAATCTCCGTTCGCACTGATTTTATATCCTTTATAATCTTTTGCATAACGATATATCATTGTCGCCATCTGCTCACGAGTCACATTGTCGTTTGGCCCAAACAGAGTTGTATCTGTATATCCCGTAACAATCTTCTTATCTGCCGCCCACAGCACAGAGTTTGCAAACCAGTCTCCGTCTGTTACATCTGAGAATTTACCTGTATAAGCCACTTCTGGTTTTTCATTCATTTTATACAGCACTTCTGCGAACTGTGCTCTTACAAGAGTCTCTGTCGGTGCAAAATGTGTCTTGTCTTTACCTGTCATAGTTCCTTCGAGGTAATTATAGTATACCTGATTATAGAACCAGTCATTTTCCTTCACATCCACATATGGCATCTCCGGTTCAACTACAACAGGTTTCTTATAGTGAATCGCCAGCTTCGGCGCATAAGTATCTCCTGCATTCAGGCTTCCAAATCGTAATCGGTTACCTGTGGAGGTTTCATTAAAAGCGAAGCAGATATAATCCTCTTCTGGTGAGACTTCTCTGAACTTCTTCACTAATTCCGTTACATCTATTTTGATTTCGATGTTGGAATCATGTGTGGAAAATTCATCTGAAATAACAGAATCATTACCGGAGAGTGATGCCTGATTTTCCCATGTTAACACGCCTGTATCTGCTACATTTCCATTTACAATCTCCCGTCCTGTTCCTTCCTTCCAGTCAGAATCCGCCAAGGCCACCTGTATCTTATCTGCGGTCGCTGTTCCTGCCGCCTGATGCAGGTACACCAACGATAAATAAGCATTTTCGATTTCTTCCTCTGTATTTGCCAGATCATATTCAGAAATATCGTACTTCAGATATCCGACTTTATTATCATACCATTCATCGGGCCTGACACCTTCACCTAAAATACCCATACCATGAGATTGCCAGTTTACATCTCGCTGCACCTGGATATATGGCTCCGCCCCATAGTTTTTGTTATTTTCTTCTCCCCAAGACTGAATGTTACTATCTTCTACGGGAAGAATACCGCTTCTGCTGTCTAACGGACTCTCCTGTGTCGCAAATCCCGCCAGATCTTCACCTGAAAATGGCACGACAATAACCTTGCTTCCATGCTGGTCATTGCCAAAATCTGCTTCTTTTTGTACATCGATTACAGCGAAAGTCATTGCTTTTAAAGTACCATCTTCGATATATACATTCGGACGCTCAATTTTTGTCCAATTATTCACTGTACCATCTTCATATTCCAAATAATCAGCATCCGGGGTATATGCTGTTCCAGGACGAAGCTTCCAATTTGTAATACCGTCTTCACTGGTCAAATAGTAAGCGCTCCGTGCATCCCATTTATTTACAACACAGTGATAAAGTCCATCTGAATACCAGATTACCGGATCTTCCACATTCTCAGATGACATTCCCGGAACCTTCCACCATAATTTGCTTTCAGCCAGCGTCCATGGACCTGCGATTGTATCTGCTATTGCAATATCACCGTTTCTATTGATAGTTTCATATTTTCCATCAGGTCTTACCAATATAGATATGTTTGACAGATAGAAATCACCGCCGTTAACCTGCATCTTGCCTAACAATGTCCAGGGTCCTTCCAGGCTGTTCGACACATGAATGGTTCCGTTTGCGATTTCTCCATGCATTCCGGTATCGCTGATAGAAATTCCATATTTATATGTTCCATATAATGGATCATCTTCACTTAATTGAAATGCGAAAACATTATGTCCTGCGCCATCGCACCAATCCGGCCAGATAGGTCCCTGATCTTCATATGGTCCGTACAAATTATCGCTGACTGCATAAATGGCCTGAGAGCCCTGCCAGCCCGCAATACCATTCTCGCCCCAATGACCGCCGGCCTGATTCCAACGACTGGCGAACATATAGTATGATCCTGTTTCTTCATCTCGGATAATGCTGCCATCCCAGTAACAATAATCGGATAAATCCCTGTCCTCCAGACCATTGCCTTGATCACGTGCGCCCACTTCAGCCGCACCCCAGCAGTCTTCTGATAATTCCTCCACAATTGGCATTGGCATAAAGCAATCCATAAATTGAGTAATTGTCGTTTCGTTCGCTATAGCTGTCGTTTCGGCCACTGCAGCTGTTGACGGCAGCGCACTCAATACGCATACTCCGGCTAATGCCATACAAATCAATTTCTTAATCATCATACTTCTCATCTCCAATTCTGTAAAATATCCCTTCTTAAGACCTTGACTATGCAAAAAAAGATATTTTCGCATTCTGAATATAATTATACCGCTCTATGCTTTTAAAACAAGGAACTTTTTTACAAAAAAATATAAATTTTATCCACAGAAGTCCACACAAAACTAAATTCCCAAATATAGCTATCAGCATTCTGTCACCTTCCATACTTTCTTCCATATATTAATAAAAAACCTTGGAATGCTTATGGAAATATATGTTGTCAAGCCTGGTGATTCCGTAGATTCTATCGCCGCCTTATACGGAATCATGCCTTCCGATATTATCTATATAAACCAACTGCTGCCCCCTTACCCTCTGGCAATTGGCCAGGCCCTCCTCCTTCCTCCCGAAGCCGGAGCCCCTGTCTCCTACCGTCCTTCCCTTGTGTCAAACGGATATGCCTATACGTACATTAGTCAGTGGGTCCTGGAGCAGACTCTCCCCTTCCTAACTTCACTCTCTGTTTTCTCTTATGGCTTTACCACAGAGGGAGATCTCGTCTTCCCGCCGCTGGATGATAACCGTCTGGTACAGACAGCACTTCAGTATGGCGTAAAACCAATTCTGACCTTAACCCCCTTAGATGCGAGCGGGCAATTCAACAACAATTTAATTACTGCTGTGGTTCGTTCCCAAACTGCTACAGATAATCTCCTTAGACAATTGCTGGCTGTTATGGAAATGAAGGGTTATGTAGGAATTGATATTGATTTCGAATACATCCGTGCAGAAGACCGGGATCTGTTTACTGCCTTTGTACGAGCCGCCGCGGATTATTTCCAACCCAGAGGATATTCTGTATCCGTAGCATTAGCTCCAAAAACCTCTGCCAATCAGCGTGGACTGTTATATGAGGGAAAAGATTACGGCGCGTTGGGAAGCATTGCAGACTATGTACTTCTCATGACTTATGAATGGGGATACAAATACGGCCCCAATATGGCAGTCGCGCCACTCAATATGGTTCGCCGGGTGGTAGAATATGCAGTAACAGAAATTCCTCCTGATAAAATTCATCTTGGTATTCCCAATTATGGATACGACTGGCCTCTTCCATACGTTTCAGGCGAAACAGCCGCTGTCACAATCGGAAATGTAGAGGCTGTGCAGATTGCCATCCGCAATAATGCGCCAATCCTTTTTGACGAAACTGCACAGTCGCCTTATTTTCGCTATACACAAAATAATATTGACCACGAAGTATGGTTCGAAGACGTAAGAAGCATCCAACGAAAATGTGACCTTGTAAAAGAATTCGGATTACAGGGCATGGGATACTGGCAAATCATGCGCTGGTGGCGCGCAAATTGGCTCTTACTTGAAGAAAATTTTGAAATTTTGGCATAATATTATTGACAGTAGTTCGGTTAACCGATATATTGTAGAAAAGGAGGAAAAGCTGATGATTGTCAATGAATTACTTCAAAAAGTGAATATGTCAAAATATCGACTCAGTAAAGAAAGCGATGTAGCCATGACCACAATCACTGATATTTGTAGTGGAAAGGCTGAACTTGATAAGTGCGCAGCCGGTACCTTATATAAGATTGCAAGGGTTCTAGGTGTAACTGTTGATTCATTATTAGAAAATAATGAAAAGCGGCCCGTAGATTATAGGTACTCTTTTGAAACATTTAAAAGCAATACATGTCATCACGTAAAAGACTTGGGAGATATTGATTTTATAATTGAAACACTTGAAACAGATGAGATTAGAAAACTATATGACAGACAATGGTATAGAGAAGCATTATATCTTTTAGCAATGATTGATTATTTGTCCCGGATAAATAGTTTGCCCATTTGTACAAATTATAATGATATCCGCAGTCAGAAACTGAAAAAACCATATTTCCCAGCTGGTATTATTGTGTCATATGCCGCGACAGGCGACGAAAATATTAAAAATAATGCAATGGCAAATGCGATTCCTGAATTTATGAGATTCAACATCGTGGAAAATGAGGTGCGTAATGTCTGCTGATAAACCATTTACAAAAGAAAATCTGGATAGCTGCTTAAAGGAATTGGCAAAAGAGTTTCGTAAAAAAAATGGAAATAAAACTCCAGCTGAAATCATACTGATTGGCGGTGCATCTATTCTGATTAATTACGGATTCAGAGAGATGACTTATGATATGGATGCTATTATCAAATCATCAAGTGTTATGAAGGATGCTGTCAATACTGTTGGTAATCGACTTAGACTTCCGGTTGGGTGGCTTAATACAGACTTTGTGAATACTAATTCATACACCCCAAGATTGGCAGAATATTCAAAGTATTATAAGACATTCTCAAATATTCTCCAGATTCGTACAGTTTCGGCTGAGTATCTTGTTGCAATGAAATTGATGGCAGGAAGACAATACAAGAATGATTTGTCAGATATAGTAGGCATTTTAATAGAACAGGAAGAACAAGGAGATGCTTTAACACTAAATAGAATAAGGGCGGCTATTATAGATTTATATGATTCTTACGATAAAATTCCAGAAAATTCTCGTATATTTATTGAATCTATTTATGAAAAAAAGGATCTAAAAGAATTCTATAAACAATGCAAAGAACTCGAACAGGAGAATAAGGATGTACTGTTAGATTTCCAGGATGATTATCCGGGTATACTTAACGGAGATAATCTTGCAGATATATTAAAAGCTGCAAAAGCCAAAAAGAAGAGACTGTAAATATTTACAGAGCACTTATTCAAAGCCAGTGCCGAATAAATCCCAATATGCCAAAAGGAAAGGCGCACTGTTTTCACAGAATCCTTTCCTTTTCCTTATTTCAAAAACACTTTATTTCCCTTCGTTCTTCTTCACCTGCTGCTCTTCGTATTCCAGAAATCTCGAAACCATCGTTGCCGCAACTGCACGATTCACAGTCCCCTGCGGGTTCAGCTTTCCGCCGTCACCTGTAATAATACCGTTCCACAGGCACCAGCTCATTCCCTCCTGTGCAAACTCACTGACAGCATCTGCATCCGGATAAGAACTCATACTTTTAAATATATCTGTCTGATATCCCATCTTTTTCGCATATCTGAATAACATTGTCGCAAGCTGCTCCCGGTTAATTTCATCCGCCGGTCCGAAATTTCCATCCGAATATCCCGTAACAACACCAAACTCGCTTGCCCAGGTTACCGCTTCTGAATAAAACTGTCCTGAAGGCACATCATCAAATTTCTGCTCAAATTCCGTCTTCGGATTTCCATTCAGCCGGTAAATAATCGTCGCAAGCTGAGCCCTTGCAAGGTTCTGTTCCGGTGCAAATACAATCGGACTTACACCCGTCATAATTTCCTTCTCCACAACCGTCTTCACATAAGGATAAAACCATGCATCCTCACTGACATCTATAAATTTATCCAGCTGTGAATCTCCAATCTCAATATTGGTTCCGCCGAGTACACCTTTTTTTCTGCAGATAATATAATTCCCCTGCGTCACTTTCGTCTCTTCTTTACCGTTTGGTCCTTCCACTTCCACTGTTACCTCCTGCTTGATTTCTTTATCCAGGTCTCCCAGCGTTTTTCTGGAACTTCCTCCGTAAACTGTTCTTAAAATAATCGGCGGTGTCTGTTCAATAACAGTAATCGTACTTACTTTTCCATCTTTGTAAGTCACATCCTCAACCATTTTTACAT
Source organism: uncultured Lachnospiraceae bacterium (assembly GCA_937950565.1). Taxonomy (GTDB): domain Bacteria; phylum Bacillota; class Clostridia; order Lachnospirales; family Lachnospiraceae; genus UBA7109. The sequence continues at coordinate 37,812 of CALFCS010000170.1, read as the reverse complement.
GGGAACCTTCATATAACAGAATATCACCCACCTGCAGGCTGTATACTCCTCCCTGCTGTATGTAACCCGCTTTCGCCAGCGTTCTTGTAGTATTTCTCGCAAGCCCCCATGCCCAGGACACGAAGCTGCTGCAGTCAGAAGAATAATATGGGGCGCTCTTATTATAAGTGGAACGCTCTGTATAAAACTTACTCTTCGGGTCATTTACTGCCCGGATAAACCCGCTAAAGGAGATATCATACGGAACATATCCTGTATAAACCGGCTGTCCATATGGAATTCCGTTATAGGTTGTCCCCTTTTTAAATGTAAATGCATTGTTCCACGACATCACATCAGCGACAGGAGTCCATGCCACCATCGCCTGTTCCTCCGCACGCTGTACCATCTCATACTGCTTTACGCTAAGCTGCGTGGAAGAATACGCAGATATTTCGCCACGTTTTGCGATTCCCGGAGCCGCCTTCAACGACTCTTCATACAATTCTTCCGAAAAATTCTTTGCATTCCGCTCACATTCCTCGCATACGCCATCCTCTGTATGATTATATGTACGCAACACACTCTCCAGTTCACCACCCAGAGAATATTTCTCTACATCCTCCGGTGCAAAATCATCTGCAAACAACCGGGAAAGACGCACCTGATATTGTTCATGGTTCTGTGTGTAGACAAGATATCCCTCTTCCGTATAATACTGGTATATATTATCAAGCACCTGCTTGTCCCCTGCGAAAAGCTTCCACTCGAACACATCTCCTCTGGCTTTCAGAATACCATAAGGCGTCGGGATAATCCCCTTCACGTCACCGCTTTCACTGATTGCTGTTACAGAATTCCCGGCCTGTCCAATGTAGTATACATTTCCATCTTCCAGAAAATAAATGTCCCGGTCATTCACAACACACAATTCATCAATTGTATTCTTTGATGTATAAAGCGTTTTACACTCTCCGGTCGCTCTTACAGTCTGACGAATCTCCTTTCCCCTTAAAACATAATATATATGATCCTCAAACACATTCAGACCGCTCCAGCCTTCTTCCGCATCAACGTCTGTCTCACTAAGCACTCCGCCGTTCAAAAGATTCTGACTGCTGTTGCCAAGACGATACCCGTCCAGATCTTCCGCATTTGCACCGGCACAAACTCCCAGTGACAAAATCATCGCTGCTAATAAACCTAACGCTGTCCTTTTCATTATTACCTCCTTAGTATGATTATTTACATTTTCCCCTGTCTCCGGAAAGTTTGTTTTCAAAAAAATTGTACATCCTTCCGGAGGATTTTCATCATAATAAAAAACACTGTCCCCTATATGATGAAAAAAGATACCGCAACTTTCTCTACAATCAAAAATTGCGATATCTTCTTAAAAGGCGCCAACCAGATTTGAACTGGTGATAGAGGTGTTGCAGACCTTTGCCTTACCACTTGGCTATGGCGCCTAGCTATGAGCACTTGCAATGAACACTTGGCGAGGTTCTTTCGAGCCTAGTGTGAATGCACTCCTTGAATCTTAACGAGGTTCTCTCGAGTTTAGATGAAAGGAGTTTCCTTGTGCTTACGTGCGATGCATGTCACCGCCGTTAGCGAGGTTTCCCACGAGCTTACAAGGTGACCCGCTACTTTTACAGTATAACAAACTCCTCTTACACCGTCAAGGCTTACCACGTAAAATCGTGCGCCCTTTTTCTTCCTTTTTCTTCCTTTTTTCCTCTTCACTGGTCATATAGTCGATTCAATCTGCGATTTTCCCGGGATTTTTACACTCCTTTGCAATAAAGCTCTCCTTTATAATTTTTAAGGGGCCGCTATACGGCGACCCCCATTTCTTTAATATTTCTCAATGAATCTCTGGATAATCGCCGCACATTCCGCACGCGCCGCATTTCCCTGCGGATCCAGCCTTGTTCCGTTGTCTTTTCCTGTAATAATCTTCATTCCGACTGCCCAGCTCATAGCTTCTTTTGCAAAACCATTCACGCTGCTGCCATCAGAGAAGTTTCCATAATCTGCTTTTCTGCTCGTATCATAGCCCAGATAATTCGCATAGCGATACATCATAACAGCCATCTGCTCTCTGTTGATATAATCTCCGGGACCAAACAAACCGGTATCTGAATAACCATTGACAACACCAATGCTGTTCGCCCAGAGGATTGCGTCCGTATACCATATACCGGCGCCTACATCGTTAAACCGGTTCGTGTAAGGCATCTTCGGCTCATCGTTCAATCTGTGCAGGATTACCGCGAACTGTGCTCTTGCGAGATTATCTGCCGGTGCAAAATGCGTGCCGTCAACTCCGGTCATCGTGCCGGCGCTATAATTATATGCCACATAAGAGTAATACCAGTCTGTTTTTGCGACGTCCACAAATGGAAGTTTTATATCCGGTGGAACTACCGGTTCATCACCGCCTGGTTCATCGCCGCCCGGTCCATCACCGCCCGGTCCATCACCGCCCGGTCCATCACCACCTGGTTCATCACCGCCCGGTTCATCGGCAATATCTTCTTTTACGACCGTGACCAGACACTGGCTGTAATATGCTCCGTCTGCCGTCGTCACCCGGATGACTGCAGAGCCTTCTGCTGCTCCCCGGATATTTCCTGACTGATCTACCGTTACCGCTTTCGGATTGCTGCTGCTCCAGGTAAATGTCCCCCCTTCTAGTCCTTTCGGCAGAAGTGTTGCTTTTAACTGTTCGGTATCGCCCACCTTTTTCAAATGTGTTCTTGATTTGTTCAATACGATGCCGGATACCTCTTCATCCTGACCACGGAAAATGGTTACATTTCTTGACTCTGACGCTTCCACGCCGTCTTTCATTACCCGCATTCCGAGTGCTTTCACGGCAAATGGATTCTGATTCAGTCCCTCTACCGATGTGCGGTAATTCAACACTTTTCCATACGGCAAATTCTGAAAATCAAAGCTTTCATAGACGCCGTCTGTTCCGGTATTATCATAAATCTCCAGCGTGCCGTTTCCGGGTTCGAAACCTATATTTCTGATTGAAACGACAAGCATGGTCTTTTCACCAATCTGATAACTATTCCTTTCAATCCCATAATAACTCTCTCCTACCGTAAAGGTCTTTGAGAAAGTATCTTCTGATACTGCCTGAGTAAGCGGTGTAAGAACTAATGTATACTCTCTTTTCACCATATCATTCGGCAGCGTAAATGTAAGATCGAAGTCCTGCGTCTCGCCCGGGAGTATAGAAATGTTCACATTTTGCGCTAACAGATTGCCCGCTTCGCTGCGGATCTCCGCATACAGCCGGCTCACCGGCTTCATACCACTGTTTTTCACACGCACAGAAAGTGCAAGTGAGCCTCCCGGCATTACTTCCCATTTATGATAATCTGCCTCTATATCTGACAAGACTACTTTTTTAGCCGCTACAGACGTCCAGCAGATCTGATTTGTGCCATCCAGATCCTTTGTCTCCTCATCGATCGCCCTCTGGTTATACGCCATGATAAATTCATTTCCGAAATACACTCCTGATATCGAATCTACATAATCCGTCTGGTCTGTTACCGCTATCGGTTCCGACCATTTACCGGTGGCACTGTCATAACTCATCCGGTATGCATTTGATTTCTGATCTCCGTTTACCGTGTATAGGATTGTCATGTTTCCCTTAGAATCCTCTGCGACCTGCGTAACCTTTCCCATTACCGTATCCTCTTCTGTTACGGCCGTGTCGGTTCCGGATACGCCTGCACGCTCATAAACCGTGCCATCTGTACCAATCCAGAAAATTTTATTTCCCGTCTGGGATAACCAGACATTTCTGGCTTCTTTTGAAGAAACGCGTATCTTTTCTCCGGTATCTTTGTAGAGCAGATATGCATACTGATCTTTTCCGTCTGCCAGATTCTGATTTTCGTCCGTCACATAGACCGCACACGGTCTTCCATCTAGTATACCCGGATGCAGTTCGGAAATGATGGATGAAAGTTCTGTCACTTTCTTTGTCTCCCACATTCCGTTCTTTAATTCTGCCATGCAGATTTCATTTGTTCCGGATGTTCCGAAAATATCTCCGTTTTGATTCTGGCTCCACGAAACAACCGGACTGCCGGAAGCGTCGGAAATTTTCACATTTGCTTCATACTGATTATTGTCGGTCAATGTCGTCACTTGTTCAAATGTATCAGTCGCACTGTTATAGTGCGCCACTGCAATCTCTTGTTTTGCTCCAAGCGCTTCATATGTCTGTTCTCCGGTCAATGTTGTCTTTGCATTGTTCCATACGACATAACCGCCTGCCGCCGACGGATTAAAATCAGCGGTTCCGTCATCCGCAACAATTTTCGGTGAGCCCCATGTACGCGTCTTCGGGTCATACACGGAATACGCAAGAACAGAAGTATCTTCCTGTGCTCTTCCCGCCGCAAGATTGCTGACAAAGAGCATGACTGTATCTCCGTCACATTCCATAAGAACCGGTTCGCTGATTGTAAAGGCCTGCTGCTGGAGTACATGATTGCTTCCGTCCCACTTTCCTGTAGACCGGGCTTGCAGCATCGTTGTTTTCTGATCCTTCAGTTCAATCAGAAATTCTTCCAGTGACTGATAGGAATCCAGACTGTAGGTTTCCAGATCTCTGGAATAGAGATACCCTCTCCAAGGTCCCAGCACCTGATATTCTACCGCATTTTCTCCGAGTACCCGGATTGCCGCTTTCAGGTCTGCTTCCAGATAAGCCTCATTCAGACCAGTCTTGGAAAATGGGAGCAAATACCATTCGATACCAAAAGAACCGGTTCCATATACGCCTGCTGAAGCAAGATTTGCAACGCCAAGGCCGGCGAATGCCGAAACCGCAATATCGCCTCCAAGCTTCATATTTCCATCCAGCGTCAGCTCGTCCATATCCCATGCAATCTCTCCGCTTGTTTTTACGGTTCCGTTAATCTCTCCGGCAAACACGACTGCAGATACCTGGACCTCTTTTGAAAATTTAACCGAAATCTGACCATACACTTGAAGCTTAATGTTATTGCCTCTAAGCGGCATATCACCTTCCGCGTAGCCGACAATTTCTCCTTTGATCTTCGGATTTTTACCGACGTCCAGCTCCTTCTTATCCATATATTTTTTTAATTTGTCAACTTTTTTCTGCAGGGAATATTCACTCTTAAATATTTCCGCTGCTTCTCCTCGTGTCTGTTCTGCAATATTCAAAGTCACGCGCCACTTTTCTTCCGAAACAGAGACGTTTACAGGGAGCTGTACCGTCGACATCTGGAGTGTCAGTCCGCCCAGAAGCGGAATGTCATCGCCATAGGTGATCTTCAGATCATTTCCAAACTCCACTCCACTTACCTGATCTCTCTCATCTACAAAGTTCAGATTGATCACTTCTTCTTTTTCAACTCCGGATCGATCGTAAATGACAATCTTTGTTTTGTTCGTGATACGCGCCTTCGTCGTCTCGATAAAATCATCCGGCGTCACATGGAACACTCCGTCATCCGAACGCGCGACCTCTTTATTCCCCTGGTAGATAGCGTAAGAATCAATTTCTGTCCGATCCTGCAGTGGCTGACAGGTAATCACCATTTTTTCTTTTCCGAAATACTTGTTAATTTCCTTTGTCTGTGTCAGAAGTTCATAATGATGGTCATGAAATTCGAGCGTTGCTGAACGAAGCACATGATCCCCGGCATCTGTTTTTGATACAAGCCGTACCGTATATTCGAGCGTCGGGTTCATCGTAAACTTCGTATCTTCATAGTCATAATATCCTGATTTTTGTACACGGAGCGTCATCTTTGTATCATTGCTTCCGTCGTTTTCGACATACTCAAAACGGACTTCTCCCTTTTCGTTCGTAGTCTGCGTTTTTCCTGCGCATTCCACATTAGCCTCCGGGACCGGCGCTCCATCCTGATCTACAACCTTAAAACAGAATCCTTCCGCGATTTCCAATGACTCATCCGGCGCTTTTTTCAGAAGGTCTTTCACGGATCGAAGCGTCGGATAACCCCCGCTGTACTCGCTGTCAATCACCCACACCTTCTCAAAATCCCAGTTCTGATAACTGGACGGAGTCTTCATCTGTGCCGTTGTCATCCCTCCGCTATGTGTAATATGCTGGGCAGAGTCATTGATGATCTCCTGCGTATGATTCAATGTTCCATAAAGATAAGAATCTTTGTCAACATTCTTGTCATAATAACAATAAGAAGTTGTTCCTCCTACAATTCCTCCCATAGCGCCCGGTCTCGACACATAGGTCGATCCACTCCCGTAATATGGAAGATTGGCAATCGTGTAACAGTTCTCAAGCGTACCATAATTATGTCCTGTGATTCCTCCGGTATAATTAAAGCTGCCGCCTTTAATCGTGCCTGCATTATAACAATTTATAATTGTTCCGCCTCCGTTGTTCTGTCCTGTGATTCCTCCCCATGGACATCCTGTGGCCGTCCCAAGTACACTTCCGCCATTGTAGCATTCTTCGATCCGCGCGCCGTTACTTCCGACAATGCCGCCCACATAATATCCGCCTTCTACAGCAGCGTAGTTTACACAACTTCGAATCGTATTCTGCGGATTTCCGGCGGAAGCCATAATTCCACCGCTGGATACATAATTTGACGAATTGATTACACCCTCGGTACGGCACCGCTCGACCAGAAGTACGCCCCGGTCAGATGCATCAACCTCCGAAATGATACCGCCAAAGGCTCCGTACCTTCCCGTGCCTTTTAACGTTCCTTCAAACGTACATTCTTTAATCGTAATATTTCCTGCACTTTCCTTATTTTCCTTATAAGTAAATTCCGAGTGGAACTCTCCTTTTCCACAAATACCGCCTCCCCGACCGCCTGTTTTCATCGTACAGGAGGAATCGATATTCTGCACGGTCACTTGCGCGGCTGCGTCGCAGACGAGCATTCCAATCGCTCCGCCGATTGTACTGCCTTCCATCACACCGTTCACAGTACAATTCTGCACAGCCACTTCTGCACCTTGTCCGGCATACAGACGCCCTATAAGCGCGCTGCCTCCGGAAGATGGATTCAGAACCTTTGCATTTTCAATCCGGATATTCTGGATTGCCATCTTCCAGCCACCTACATTGTTGCTTACGTAGCCAAACAGACCTGCCCATCCGTCTGTCGTTTCTCCGGAGACCGTCAGATTCGAGATCAGATGATTCTGCCCGTCAAAGTCCCCGCGAAACGGATGAGCCCAGCTTCCGATCGGCGTCCACATCTGCCCGTCCAAATCGATATCTGCAGCAAGCAGAATCTTTTTCCCCTGGAAAGAATTTCCCTCCTGCGTCTGTGCTGCAACCCATGCAAGCTGTCCTGCAGTCTGGACAATGTACGTATTTCCTGCAGGCGTGATTTTTTCCGTTACGCCGGCCGTCCATTCACTGAATCCCGCATCTGCAGCCGACTCTGTTCCTTTCTTCTGCTCTTCGTATGCGTCAATATCAACAAACGTCAATTCTGCTTCTTTTGCATAGCGCTGCGCTTCTGTATCTTTATGGCCCCAGACAGCTACATCCTGGAACGCTCCTTCTTTAATCTTCGTGACATTTTTTCCAATCTCCACGCGGTTTAAAAGCTCACACCCGTTAAAAGCATATGATCCGATCGTCTTTACCGGACGTTCAATCCGTACGTCCTGAAGATACCTGGCATGTGCAAATGCCTGGTCCGCAATCTCTGTCACTTTGCCGCCGATTGTCAGTTTTGCCCCACTTTTTCCCCTCGGATAACGGAGCAGCGTCGTTCCCTGGTAAAGCACACCGTCTTCTGCTGTATATTTATCATTTCCTTTCTCAACGATGTATTGTTTTACATTTCCATCAACCAGATCTTCGAATTCTTTTACATTTTTCCCCACCACATAAGTAGACAGGTTCGCACATTCGCTAAAGACTCCATCAATGTCATAGGGAAAGTCCGCCACTTCAACAGTCACTTCCTCCAGATTCGGGCATTTAGAAACAGCCGCCCAGCTTATATAAGACACACCTTCGCCAAACGTAATCCGTGCCAGCCTGGGACATTCGGATACTGCAGGACTACCGTTGATATTCAGTTCCGTACCTTCTATAATCAGAGATTCCAGATTTTTCGCTCCGGCAAATGCCTTGCTGTGAATCTGCGTAATCTCTTTCGGAGTTGTAAACGTTTTTCCGGCTCTTCCCAGCGGATAACGATACAGTCTCCATGTATCATCCGAATTCTTCTTATAGAGAACCCCGTCCTTAGCCTTCAATGTTTTATTTGCCTGTTCCACCACATAGGTCTCCAGGTTTTCTCCCATAAGCGTGCCAATACCGTTCTGCCAGATATCTTCCACCTGGCTTCCGATCTGCATCGTGCGCAGATTGACGCATCCTGCAAATGGGTCATTTCCTATGTCCGAAAGCTGACATTGATAAAAAACCAACTGAAGCCCCGTGCAGTCCTGGAACGCATAATTAGCAATATAAGTAATGCCATAAGGAATCGTAAGCTCTGTGATCGAAGTCTTCCCCTTAAATGCATTCGCCCCGATCCTTGTAACCGGTGCACCTCCAATCTGCGCAGGTATTTCAACTTTCGTCTCCTCACCGGTATATGCCGTGATGGTTACATTTCCCTGACCGGATACCGTATATGTATAGTTCCCGGACACAGCCGGTGAACTCTCTGCCGCCACGGCAGACAGAGTCGGCATATACAACAGCAGAAATGCCAGAATAAAAAACCCAAAAAAATATTTTCTTTTCCTCAACTCTTCTCCTCCTTTTCACACTGGATTTTCTGCCTTTATTCTAACATAGCACTTATGCAATAACAATAATAAAAACCGTATGACCTTTTCCCTTATTATGGCCATTCACAGCCATTAGAACAACTTTTCCAGAATCGAACTCCCTATGGTTCCTTCCGGCATCTCCACCTGGAAGTTATCCGCGATTGTCGCCCCAATCACTGCAAAAGTCTGTGCATTCGGAAGTCTTCCGAATCCTTTCATTGATGGTGAATATACAAGAAACGGAACCCTTTCCCTGGTGTGGTCTGTTCCCGTATGTGTAGGGTCATTTCCATGATCTGCCGTAATCATTAACAAATCATCTTCTCTCAGAAGTTCCAAAAGCCCGCCCAGTTTTACATCAAATCTTTCCAGCTCCCGTGCATAACCTTCCGGGTTGCGCCGATGCCCCCACAGCGCGTCAAAATCCACAAGATTCACATAACAGAGTCCTTCAAACTCTCTTTTCGCAATCTCAATCGTCTGTTCCATCCCATGCACAGAGCTCTTAGACTTGTTCGATTCTGTAAGTCCCTCTCCGTCAAAAATGTCAAAAATCTTTCCCACGGAAATCACATCCAGCCCTGCATCCTTCAGCGCATGAAGCGCCGTCCTTCCATACGGCTTCAACGCATAATCATGCCGGTTGCTGGTCCGCTTAAACTCACCTTTTTTCCTTCCCACATACGGCCTTGCAATAACACGCCCTACCTTCCACTCATCCTTCATCGTAATTTCCCGGGCAATCTCACAACAGCGGTACAATTCTTTCAGGCCAAATGTTTCTTCATTTCCACAAATCTGCAGAACCGAGTCCGCCGACGTATATACGATCATATGCCCGGTCGCGATTTCCTCTTCTCCAAGCTCCTCTAAAATCTCCGTTCCGCTGGCACTTTTATTACCAATAATGACCCGGCCGGTCCTCTCTGACAGTTCCTTTATAAGCTCCTTTGGAAATCCATTTTCTGTAAATGTCTGAAAAGGCTTTGTAATATGAAGTCCCATCATCTCCCAATGACCGGTCATCGTGTCCTTTCCGGCGCTTGCTTCGTTCAAATAAGCATAATATCCCAGCGGTCTCTCTACAGCCTCCACCTGTTTTAACGCATGAAGGTTCGCCAGACCCAGCCTCTGCAGATTCGGAATGTCAAACGCATCCACAGCCTGTGAAATATGCCCCAACGTATCTGTTCCCGCATCCCCATAGTCCGCCGCGTCCGGCAGTGCGCCTGCGCCAAGGGAATCCACCACAATCGTAAATATGCGTTTATACTTTTTCATCTTCCATCTCCTCCTTGTATCCAGGTACTGTATATTTCTATTCTTCCATACAATCCTATTTTTTACAATAGAAACCTATGACTGCAGAAACTCCTCCAGGCAAATCTTCCGCTCGTAAATCTCCTTCGCCGCCTCTTTCCCCACATAACGGTAATGCCACGGTTCATAGATAATCCCCGTAATCTCACTTTTATCTTCCGGATAACGGAGAATAAAACCATACCGCCAGCTATTTTCCATCAGCCATTTCTGCACCGGCGTATCCTCCTGGCTTTCATCCAGATTCTGATTATTCCGGTCGACAATATCAAACGCAAGCCCGGTCTGATGCTCACTCGTGCCGGGAACTGCATTCGATGTAGCCGCTTCTTTTTCCGCTTCTTCTCTGGAATACCCACGCCGGACAAGGCGCTCCACCTGACGATCATACAAATATTGCTGGCGCTCCCTCGTCCGGTAGGAGGAACAAATAATTGGAAATAATCCCGCCTTGCGGCAATCATCCAGCATATTTATAAGTTCCGTATAACATCGTTTATCCGCAGACTGTTTATTGTCAAGACGCACAAGCTCTACCTGATAATTATCTGGAATCGGATTCCATGGATTCACCAGAATCAATCTCCAGTCATCCTGCGGACGTTCCCCTGGAACCTCGCTTTCTGAATCCTCATTTCCCGCAGACTCCCCAATTTCTACTATCTTCTGCGCCGACACACTTCCCGAATACTCTGCGTCCTTGTCACTTTCGTACTGCCGGCTGCATCTTGTCATCGCAAATAACAGCAGAACCAGAACCATTAGAACCCATAATCTTTTGTACATAAAAATCAACTCCCTGTCTTCGTTTTTACCGATTCTAACAGAGAGTTGTCCAATACCTGTGTAACAGTTGTATACAAATTGTCAATTCCCGGGCTTCTGATTGTCAAGATACATATGATACCGGACTCCCGCCCCATATACATACACGCTATCCTCATTTCCATACCCGGCCGCCTGATTTCCATATTCAACAGTCACATCTTCTGCCTGCCACACCGTTAATGCGGCTGTCTCCAGCACGGAATACAACATTTCTTCCCGAAGCTCCTGATAAATACCATTTGAAAAAGTTTCTGCCGCTTCTTCATCAAATCCAAATTCCGTTCCATATGCTGTCAGAATCTGTTCTGCATCTATGATTCTGTCAGCCGCCTCAGGATAAATAAACTTCATATCCGCATCCAGCACCTGACCCGTTCCGGCATCCAGCACCAAATTTGCTTTCCGCCCTGTTCCCCTTATTTCTATCATCCAATAACTGTATTTTATCTGTCTTTCTGCCCCCTCATCTCCTGTCAGGATGACCTCCTTCCTACACAGCCTGGCGTCCATTTTCACATAATCAATCTCGCTTTCCTCCCTGCCAAGAGCTGTTTTTTCAAAAGTTTCCAGCCACAGCCTGCCCCTGTGGACCGCCTCCTCCATCGACAATTGTCCGGCAAACGGTTCATGCGGAAATAACTCTCCTTTACCCTTCAGACATAAAACTGCCTGAACTAACGCATCCCCCGTAAGCTTCGACTGGTTCAGCCCGTCTTCCCCTGCCGCCGTAATATCTCCTGTCTGCTCCTGCATCTCCTTCTCCGCAAGTATCTTTTCACCATCCCGGGCAAGAAGCATCTCCTTCTTCTCTTCCATCAGCCATTGCACAGACAAGAGTCCCCCGGCCGCCAGCACAAATGCGAGCGCTAACCCACAGACATTTTTCCATCTGTTATGCATCCACATCCCCTCCCTCCTCACATCTAAGCTCCAGACTCACACTGGTTCCCTCTCCTTCTGCGCTTCGGAAACACAGGCTCGTCCCGTGGATACAGGCAATCCTCTCTGCCAGCGCCAGGCCCAGACCTGCACCATGCTGCTTTCTGGAACGGGATTTGTCCGCCATATAAAATGCTTCTGTAATCTTAGAAAGCTCCTCTGAAGGAATCCCACATCCATTATCTGAAACATTTATTTTATATAATTTATCCTTCTTTTCTCCTGTTATTTCAATCCGTGTACTTCCCGCCTTTGCTGCATTATCAATCAGATTCATAAGCAGTGTCTTCAACAAATCGTAATCCGCCTTCACATATCCCGGTTCCGCATACACTTCCAGCCGGATACTTTCTTTCTCGGCCACAGGACGGAATCCTTCCCGCATATCTGCAAAAAGCTCCTCTGCCGGAAGCCACATCAGCGGAAAGTCCTGCCGATTTAAAACAGTAAGCTCCATAAGCTTATAGGACAGCGCTTCAAGCCGCATCCCTTCATTCCAGATGTACCATGCTGCTTTCTTTGTCTCATCCTTTCCTGGTTCTTTCTGATAGAGCATATCTGCATATCCGATAATGGAAGTCAGCGGAGTCTTCAGCTCATGTGCAAAATTTGCCACAAAATCCTCCTTCTGCCTGGCCGCATCAGACAGCTCTTTTACTTTTCCTTCCACTGCTTCCGCCATACTATTGAACTCACCGGCAAGCATTCCGATTTCATCCTCACCGGAAACAGGCAGCCTCTCCCCGTAATCTCCACCCGCTATCCTTCCCGCGGCATCAGCCACTCTCTTCAAAGGCCGGGTCAGCAGCATAGACATTCCAGCCATAAGAAACATCCCCACAATCAGGGAAATAAGATAACAATTACGGAAGTATGACATCATCGTATCATGCTGTCTGAATACTTCCGTAATATCTGTACACGTTAGGAAATAAAATATATTTCCCCTGCAATTCATAGTACTCCCAATCTGAATCACATTCCGGCCGCCTTCTTCGGCGTAACAATAATCACACACCTCCGGGGACAGCTTTTCCAAAAAAGCATTTTCCGGCTCGGCTATCTCTGAATACAACACCTTCTTATCCGCATCCATAACAGCGAATGGCGCCGTAATCTCCTCCGCAATACGATTCCATATTATCTGACTGCCGCTTTCCGAATCTTCTATCTCTCCTTCACTGGAAATCATTTCCGACTGCACAGTGAACTTATCATACTGGTACTGCATCACTGCAAAATCCGTCTCCCGCTCCAGACTGGTCTCTAAAGAATATCCCGTCAAAAAATACCCTGACGCAAGAAAGCTTACACTAAGCAGCAACACTCCCAACAAATAAATCTTTGTAAAAAGACGCATCCTTTATTCCTCCAGCCTGTATCCAATCCGAAATACCGTCCTGATCTGCGAATCCCATCCCAGTTTCTTCCGGATGCGTTGAATATGAGAATCCAGCGTCCGGGTTTCCCCGGTAAAAGGCTCTTCCCAAACCTTCTCATACAACCATTCCCGGTAAAGGGCAACATTTTTATTTTGAATCAGGACAGTCAGCAAATCAAACTCTTTATTCGTAAGTTCAATCTGCCTGTCCTCCTTCCACACCTGCCGTGCCTCAAGGTCTACCCGGACATTCAGGAAGCGCAGTTCCTTTTCCCTTTTTCCTGCTCTTCGCAGAACCGCCTCCACCCTTGCTAACAGCTCCCCAATCTGAAATGGTTTCGTAAGGTAATCATCTGCTCCCAGCTTCAATCCCTTTATCCGGTCCTTTACCTCTGCCTTTGCCGTAAGAAAGATAACCGGAATTCCCATAGGCCTGATGTATTCCAGCAATTCATAGCCATCTATCTCCGGCAGCATAATATCCAGAAGTACCAGATCAAACCGGCTCTCCTCAATACAGTCCGCCCCCTGCTTTCCATCATATGCACACGTACAGTCGTATCCCTCGCCCGCCAGACTCTGGTAAACAAGATTCGAGATTGCCCTGTCATCCTCCACAATTAATATTTTCAGCATTCCTTTATCCTCCGGCTCATCCTGATATATGGTTATACTATCACAGAGTTGTGTCATTGTTGTGTCATAACAGAAAACGGATGGTAATATGAAACCCTACAGCCAGTTATCCTCTATCTCCTCTTCATTTATTATACGTAATCCACAAATAAACAACGAAAAAATTAACGTCTTTTACTTACGACTTACATAGGCGTTCCCACCTCAATCAAATTACCATCTAAATCGTAAAAACGGATTACTTTTTGTCCCCAGCTATGCGTCATAAGACGGTTAACATATTGAATTGAGGGATATAATTTTTCCAATTTTTCAATAAACGATTCTATATCTTGTTCTTCAAAATACAATTCGCAGGAATTATTTTTCGGAATAATCTCCTTTCCCAAAAAATCTTTCCAGATTTTTTCATCTTGAAGTACAAGACCTTCCGTTAAAATCATGTTGCCATCATTGTCAAGCAACATATCAAGACCAAACAAATCATGATAAAATTGTTTCGATTTTTCGATATCTTTAACGACTATCAAAATATTCTTTAATTTCATTATCCTTATCTCCCTCGCAGCTTCCTTTACTCAACCATATACCATCATGGCAGTATTTACTCCTCCAATACTGCATTAATTTTCTCTACCCACGTGGTATCATCTGTTGCTAAATAATCAACCAGACGATCAAAGTTACTGCTGCCAATCACTGTGTCATCACTTTTCATTTTTTTGATCCGCTCAGACATCGCAAGATAATTTTCAGCGGTTATCTGACTCATCAATTCCGACCGTTGATCTGCCCGTCCTTTATAATTATTCACTCCGGTTAATTTACCAATAATTTCTGAATTTACTTTTTTTGCCGGTGTTTTTAACTTCACATCTGCCCAATGTTCTATAATAATCTGCATGGTACACGGGTTTCCAAAAACAATTACTTCTTCGGCAGCATGATCAACACCATGGAACTCGTTTATTTTTTGCTTAATGTCTTCATACTGCTCATAGGGCTTTTTCTCTGTATCACAGAAGATTAGTACAATATCATAACTTCCGTTCTGATATCTGTCCTGATATCTGGCCGGAATATTCCCGTTCCCACCCGCATTGTCCAAAGTCACTTTGTACGCTTTGTTCCATACCTCAATCTTGTTTAATCTATCTAAATAATCATATTCTTCATCCCCTTCGCAGATAATGCACACTCTACATTTGTTCAGGAAGGCTGGCAGCCTATTCTGCATCGACATCCGCTCCTTTCTTATTCCCTTTCAACTCCAAAAGCGAATTGATCAGTTCAGGATCAGGAAGCGCACCTAATGCACCCTTTCTGTATTTTTCCATAATATCAGTCGTATCACGAACCCCTTGCTGCGCTGTAAAATCAGCCAGTGAATATACATATACGCCTTCTTCATCTTTATGGACAAACCAAATCTGTTCTTTTCGGAACATACGCTTGCAATCCATCAGGTTGATATCATGTACTGTGAAAATCAACTGGGCGCTACTGTTTAACTCGTTATTGAACATAGCAACAATCGCGCGGGTTAATTTAAAATGAATACTACTGTCAAGCTCATCCACTACAAGTATCCTTCCCTGCTCCAATCCTTCCACAATATAACTTGCCAATGCAGCAATTTTCTTCGTACCCGTAGAGTCAAACAACAAGCTTGGAACTTGAACCCCTTTATATGTGGAAACAAGCCGGATTTGATCCATCACCCGTTCCGGTATATCCAATGCCTTTTCTTCCGGTTTTTCCTCCTTTTTATAAATATCTACCTGGATTTTATCCATATCCACATACTCAAAGTTTTCCATATAAAGATCCGCATTTTTTATAAACTCCACGACCTTTTGTTGCAATTGATTCTCATTCTTCATCAACTCAACCGTTTTTTTCATTGGAATATTATTCATATTGATGAGATCGATTTTCTCTGCAAATCCGGAAATAATTCTCTTCATTTCTGCAATGCGTTTGAACTTGCTGGCATCGACCATATAACAGAGCAGGCTATTTCTGCCGACCATCGAAATCATTTGTATCATTTCTTCGTCTACACAATAATACTCCTCTTTTCGACTGTCACTAAGCAGCCAGATTATCTCTTTCTCATTCCCGTATTGATCCTTAGTAATATCAACAAATTTTTCGTAGATAAATTCTTCCTTCTTAGCATCGTACATAAAATCATAAGCATATTTCTTGCCATCAGCCAAGAAAGTGACTCCCAATTCGCAAACAGAATTTTTCGAGAAGATGTTTGGCATCAGACTCGTCTCTTTGTTCAATAAAATCTGCTTGATTGCGCGAATACATTTTATCAGGCATGTTTTTCCTGCATTATTCGGTCCATAGATGCCAACTGTTTTTAAAACATTAAAATTATTCTCTCTATGCACATTAGAAGCAAATTTTTTGTTCCGCATATCTGCCTTCATCGAAAGTGCAATCTGCTCTTCAAACGAGAAACAGTTTTTTGCTCTTATTTCTATTATCATAAAGAAACCTCCTGATTTTCTTCTTTCATGCTATCATCATACCATATAATATTTTTTATGCAATATATTTTCACAAAAAATATTTTACAATTCCCTTTTCTTTTTCCCATCTTCCAGAACCGGAGCGTAAAATGCCGTTATCCGCACTTCATCTTCCCTGCTGTTATTAATCTGTACATAATAATCCCTCACAGTATACGCACTATAATCGCCCTGAAGCGAATACAGCTCCAGCGTCTGAAAATCCACCAGGCATAGATCTCTCGGTCTGGCTGGTTCATTCTCTGGAGCATACGCTTCCATTACCTCCAGCACCTTGTCAAGACAGGTCTGGCATAAATGATCCTTCACCCTGGCCACATCAAACACATCATCATCCCCATCATAGATAGTAACATCTGAGATTCCCCTGTCCGAGTCTTGACTACAGTAATAGGAGTGTTTCCCTTCCCCAAGGCCTCCCCCTGTTGTATTGATATGTCCTTGTGTCCCGGTCAGATTTCCACTGTCATCATGGTTTCTAATCCTCATGTCCAGTACATACCAGTCATTCACGCAGATAATTCCCAGATCATCATATTTTCGGAACATCCCCATCAGACTTCGGTTACTGTTTCCACACAAATAACATTCTTCGGAATTCTGCAGTTGACTCTTGACTGCTTCAGGCACTTTATTTTCCCAGATTATGTACGATTCTTCCGTATCCTTTTTGCCTGCCTGCTTTTCCATATTATAGCTCCAGCGCCACAACCCAGTTACTGCCACACTTGCAGCACATACTACAAACCAAAAGATACTTACACGTATTTTATAATATCGTGGTTCCTTTTCTATTTTCCCAAAAGCCTTTAACCACCACTCTTTTACTACTTTCCCAATCATTTTTATCTTCCGCATCTTTTTTCCCTCTGTCTTTATTTATGAATGTGCCAATCACTATTTATGTGTGTTATGTGCATAAATAGTGTATGGTACGGTCACTATCTGTGTTATAACATAAAATCAGTTTATATTAGGAGGACCTCAAATGGAACAATTACAAGCAAAACATATCGGACAAGTTTTAAAAGACCGGCGGAACCAGTTGGGTTACACCCAGGAATTTGCCGCAGAAAAAGCAGGTATCTCCTACTCTTACTATACCAAAATTGAACGCGGCGAACAGCTTCCTTCTTTGGAAGTATGTCTCCAGCTTGCCCAGGTATTCCATCTTTCACTGGACCGGTGGCTACTGGATACTTCCAAAACCGACAACAAACCCGAACTGGCGGATCTGTTGAACTGTCTCAGCAAACTGAGCCGCAATTCTGTAGATGATATCCAAAATCTCCTGCAGAAAATATCTCTTTACATCAAATAATATACCTGCAGGACGCCATGATCCTGTTACATTTTCTTTACTTCTGAAAGCTTTGCAATGTATATATTGCAATTATAATCTTCATTTCCGATAGAATCAAGGTATATGCAATAAATACCTTGCACCCCTGGAGGAAATGACCATGGAACAAAGGCTCAAACAGGACATCCACATTGGAGATACGATTCGGGCACTTCGGATGGAGCGTCATCTGACACAAGAGCAGGTAGTTGCTAAACTGCAGCTATACAACATCAACATTACCCGCAGTATCTACTCACAGATTGAATCTGGCAGCTATAATATACGTATCTCTGTTCTTGCAGGCTTATGCCAGATTTTTCATGTGGACTACAATGAATTTTTCAAAAATATTAAACTATCCGATATAGAAGGCACAAAGCAAAAATAGTTTGAGGCCTTCTTTTTTTAATAGGTATTGTCAAAATTAAAGCCGTATGAAAAATCTCTCAATGTCATACGGCTTCTTACTATTTCCTATTTGGCAATCTGCAACCTAATACACCTCCGCACCAAAAGGCATCAGTGCAAGTTTTGCCAGCTTAAACTGCTGCATCCCAAATGGGATTCCTACAACCGTAATGCAGAGAAGTCCTCCCAAAATAAGATGCTCCAGTGCAAGAGGAATTCCGGATACAATCAGCCAGATTATATTCAATAGTAAGGACACTGCCCCTCCTCCATACCGCACATCCTTTCCAAATGGGAAGAAACTTAGGGCCGCAAACTTAAAGCACTGCATCCCTACAGGTATCCCCACAATCGTAATACACCAAAGGCAGCCTGTGAAAAGCCAACTAAGTCCACTGACAGCCCCGCCAAACACAAACCATAAAATATTTCCAAGACATCCCATAATCCTACACCTGCCCTTCTTCCAATTGCTTCCTTAATAGTTCCAGTATCGGTTCCACATAATCTATGGCATCCTGCACCTGTTCCCTTGCCTCTGCAATCCTGCTTTGTACCAGATAATCCGCCACCAGACCATCAAAGAAAAAATCAGCAAATGAAAGGAAACTACTAATTTCCATCCGAAGGTCAAACGATACCTGGATATCCCTTAATTCCCTTTGAAAAATATGAAGGTCCCGCTTTGCCTGTTCCATAAGTCCAGAAGCGTCCTCCATTTTAGAGTGCTTGATCATAGTACTAATCAGGCCGCCTCCCAACATGTCATAAATCCCCCAGTTTCTTGCACTGCCCAGTTTTTCCCTTGCAGCATAAAGGCTCTGAAGTGCCTGTTTGCCCGCATTTACTGCTTCCAGTGTTTCTTTTTTCATTAACTCGTTCATCTGTCATCCTCACTTTCTGTAAGCAAGCTATCATGGCAGTTCCTTTGATTTTCTATGATAAAAAAGACTCTTATCATGACCTCTGCCACAATAAAAGTCTTGCTATCTCATTTGCTACGGGTATCTTCCGATACCGGTTGTCGGTTACAAACCCACTTTTTAAGAAGTGTTCAGCTACTCCCTTTCATTTGCTTGAATAGGATTTTATCATCTTCGTGAACTGCTGTCAAGTTATCAGCCACAAAAATCTATCCTTCAACAAAAAAAGCCTTAGAAACATCGAATTTCCAGGCTTTTCTAAGAGGCGCCAACCAGATTTGAACTGGTGATAGAGGTGTTGCAGACCTTTGCCTTACCACTTGGCTATGGCGCCTAGCTATGAGCACTTAGCACCTGTCCTTTAGGTGCTTACGTGCGATGCATGTCACCGCCGTTAGCGAGGTTTCCCACGAGCTTACAAGGTGACGAAGCTATGAGCACTTACTATGAACACTTGGCGAGGTTCTTTCGAGCCTAGTGTGAATGTACTCCTTGAATCTTAACGAGGTTTTCTCGAGTTTAGATGAAAGGAGTTTCCTTGTGTTCATCGTGCGATGACTCCGACGGGAATCGAACCCGTGTTACCGCCGTGAAAGGGCGATGTCTTAACCGCTTGACCACGGAGCCACATTCTATGCGTTCTCCAAACGCGAAATTTATCATACCACAGACAGCAACATTTTGCAAGCCTTTTTTCTTATTTTTTTCGTTCCCCCATATGTTCTTTTAGATTCTTTATACCAGGGAAAACCCTTGGCGGAGAATGGCATTCCAGCTGCTCTTTTGAAAAAGGAAGCGGACAACTATAACCAGATTTTCCTCTTCTGAAATTGTATAAAAGGCAAGATAGCCATTTACAATGACAAAACGAATACCCCATGAAGCAAGAACTGGATCATCCACTAGCCGGAATTTCTCAGGAAAATCGGAAAGTGAATTAATTTGTTTTTCAGCTTCATCAAGTAAGTCATCAGCAGCCTTTGGGTTTTTTAACACAAATTCAATGTGGTCTGCGGCACGAATTAAGTCTCTTTCAGCGGCCGCTGTGATGTGGATATTGTAACTCATCGCTCGCGTTTCTCCCTGATAGATGACATTGCTTTAGTGAATGAACGAGTATTGCCCTCGGCAATATCATCAAGTCCTTCTTTTATCAGACCATATAATTCAAAGCGACTGGTCATTTCCTCATAGGCTTCAATGCTCATAACAGCAAGGTCGCCTTTACCATTCTTGGTGATGAAAACCGGCTCAGTATAAGTGTGGCAGAATGTAGATATTTCATTGTAATTGTTTCTAAGTTCTGCACTGGATTTGATTGTTGGCATATTAAGCGCCTCCTTCCGATAACAAAATTATACACAAATTTTGTTATATAGTCAATAGGAATATATTAGTATAAGGTGCAATTTAAACATAAACCTGTTCTTTGCAGAAAAACTTATCTCTGATAGAATTTAACTTAACAAAATGGAAGTCACTTCTTCAACTGACCTTTAGTGACCATATGCCATGCTTATACACAACATATCCCAGCAAAGCGACCGCCGCTTCCGTAATCGGGTAAGTAAGCCATACACCTGTCATTCCACCTATGGCGGATAACAGGAATGCCATAGGGACAATCAGAACAAGGCCTCTAAGTATAGAAAGAATGTGCGCAGGCAGTGGTCTTTCCACGGAGGTGAAAAAAATTGCCAATACAATATTATATCCAACAAATATAGATGATGTGAAATATATTTTCAGTCCATCTACTGCAATCCTCTGTAATTCCAAATTGTTTTCACTGTTAAAAACAGAAGCGACTGGCTGTGCAAAAATAAAGACGAAAAGATATACCAAAAGCGAAATTGCCAATATCGTCTGTATAGAATAACGCAACATACTCTTCACCTGCTTCTTATCATTTTTACCATAAAAATAACTGATAAGCGGCTGCACGCCCTGCGCAACTCCCGTATATACCGCAACAACCACAAGAGAAATGTTTGCAATAACCCCATAAGCAGCAACACCTGTATTTCCTTCTAATTTCAATATGATTGCATTAAATGTAATCATTACAATCCCTGAAGAAAGCTGTGCAATCAAAGAGGGAAATCCCAATGCCAGCTCCTGAGAAACAATATAAGCCTTCATCCTTGTCCTGCAGAAATGAAACGTATTTTTCCCTTTTATCCAATGTGAAAGCATCAGCACAATGCTGATGACCGGGGATGAGCCAGTAGCAAAAACCGCACCGAATATTCCCATTTTCATAGGAAAGATAAAAATGTAGTCCAATAAAATATTTGAAAGACTCCCTATTATCATTGCTGTCATAGCAAGGCGGGGACTATCGTCATTCCTGACAAAGCAAAGCAGTACATCATTTAAAATAAACGCAGGAGAAAACAAAAGCAGCCAAAAAAGGTATGTATTTGTCATTTCCCGGACATTTTCATCTGCTCCCAGAAGAAGAGATAATCTCTCCCCGGACAAAAGACCAAGCAATACAAATACCGCGGAAAATAAAACCGCCAGATAAATCGTATTCGTATAGATTTGATTCACTTCCTCTTTTCTGCCCTGACTTTTACAGATACAAAACCTTGTAGCTCCTCCCATTCCAAGCATCAAACCTGTTCCATGAATAAAATTGTAAACAGGAATAGCCAGATTTAAGGCGGCAAGTCCATTTGTACCCAAACCTTTTGAAACAAAAAATGTATCTGCTAAAATATAACAAGATACCCCTAGTGTTCCCAAAACACTTAAAGTCGTATATTGAAAAAACTTACGAAAACTTTCCCGTTGTTCCATAATATCACCGTTTATAAATCCAATTTCATATAAATCGAAGAATCCATCGGACTGTCATTATAACTTTCAATTTCATAGAACCCATATCTTTTATACATACGGACTGCACTTTGCAAAAATGGCAGTGTATCCAAAAGCATATGCTGATATCCAATTTTTCTTGCATCATCTATAATCTGCTGAATTAAAAGATTTCCTATCCTTTTCCCTCTAAACTGCGGACGTACATATAAACGTTTCATTTCGCAATTTTCTGCATCAATCTTTTTTAATCCGATACATCCTGCCAATTCATCACCACAGTATGCCAAATACAAACGTCCCTCAGGCAGTCCATATTTTTCCTCCAAATTTTCTAATTCATCATCATAATTCTGTATATCAAGATATTCTTTGAATGTAGAATCATTTTCAATCAGCATATCCGTATATTCCACGAAAATTTCACGCACTTCCTGTGGAAAATCATATCCGAATACTATATTTACATCCATAACAAGTTTCCCTCCTCCTTTTTCATTCTGCCATAAGGGCATATGTTCCCACTAGGCTCGTGTAATACCTCGCCAAGTGTTCACATTATAGCACATTACAAAAAAATTATAAATTCATAAATTAATGAGTTGAGGTCAGAAAATATTATAATTTGGTTCTTGACTTGGAGTTAGCTCCAGGTTATATAATGAATTACACACGGAGGTGAGAACGATGACCATCAAAGATGTATGTGAAAAATACCACATATCCCCGGATACACTCCGTTACTACGAAAGAGTCGGTGTCATTCCTGAAGTCGGCCGCACAAAGGGCGGTATCCGGGACTACAAAGAGCAGGACCTGAGATGGGTAGAAAATGCTATCTGTATGCGCAATGCCGGCGTTCCTGTAGAAATGATTATTGAATATGTAAAGCTGTACCAGCAGGGAGATGACACCTTTGCAGCCAGACGGGATTTATTAAAAGAAGCCCGTGAGGAAATTTTAAAACAATTAGAAAAATATCAAAAGGAGCTCAGCCGTCTTGAATATAAAATTGAGCGCTATGACAACGCTTTAAAGACAGGCGAGCTTGTCTGGGACAGGGAGTTTTCCTTTGATCCCGAAACAAAATCATTTGATTGTATGAAAAAAGGAGGAGACTGAACGATGTATTTAGAAAAAATTACCGGCCCATCTGATGTAAAGAAACTGACTTTACCAGAGCTTAATCTTCTTGCTTCCGAGATGAGGGAAGCGCTTTTCAACCGTCTGACGAAAACCGGGGGACATTTCGGCCCGAACTTTGGTATGGTAGAAACAGCCATTGCCCTGCATTATGTGTTTGATTCCCCAAAGGATAAAATGGTTTTTGATGTATCACATCAGACCTACCCTCATAAGATGCTCACCGGAAGAGCCTACGGCTATCTGGATGAAACTCGTTTTCATGAAATATCCGGTTACTCGAATCCGGAAGAAAGCGAGCATGATTTCTTCATCATCGGCCACACATCCACTTCCATCAGCCTTGCGACAGGCCTTGCAAAAGGCAGGGACGTAACCGGAGGTCAGGAAAATATTATCGCTATTATCGGAGACGGCTCCCTAAGCGGCGGCGAAGCTTTGGAAGGACTTGACTTTGCCGGAGAAATGACAAGCAACCTGATTATTATTATAAATGATAATGAACAGTCTATTGCAGAAGTGCACGGCGGACTCTATAAGAATCTGACAGAACTAAGAGACACAAACGGAACGGCATCTGACAATCTCTTTAAAGCAATGGGACTTGATTACATTTATGAGGCAGAGGGAAATAATATCGAGAAACTGATTGAAACATTCCGGAAGGTCAAAGACATCGACCACCCGGTCGTTGTACACCTTCACACACAGAAGGGGAAGGGCTACGCTCCGGCGGAAGCAGACCGGGAAGAATGGCACTGGTGTGTACCATTTGACAGGGAATCCGGAAAAGCCACGGTTTCCTTTGACGATGAAGATTACAGCTCCTTATCCGGAGATTTAATTTTGAAAAAAATGCAAGAGGACCCATCTGTTGTGTTTGTAACTGCTGCAGTTCCTGCAAATGTAGGATTTCCAAAAGAAAACCGGGAGAAAGCCGGAAACCAGTATATTGATGTTGGGATTGCCGAAGAACAGGCTGTTGCCATGTGCTCCGGAATTGCAAAGAACGGCGGGAAACCAGTCTTCGGAACAAATGCGACATTTATCCAGAGAACCTATGACCAGTTCTCCCAGGATGTCTGCATCAACCACAGCCCTGTAACGACCATTTTAAACTATACCTCTGTATTTGGCCTGAATGATGTAACCCATCTGGGAATTTACACAATTTCCATGCTCAGCAACATCCCGGAACTGGTTTACCTGTCCCCGGTCTGCAAGGAAGAATACCTCGCTATGCTGGAATGGAGCATCGACCAGCAGAAATATCCGGTAGTCATCAGTATGCCTGGAAACGGCATCCATACTGCAAAATATCCTGTCGCAAAGGATTACAGCAATCTGAATACTTACCAGGTATGTGAAAAAGGCAGCAAAATTGCCGTGCTGGCTCTCGGAGATTTCTTCCAGCTTGGCGAAGCTGCTGCCAAAGAAATTGAAAAACGCACCGGATGCAAGACCACACTCATTAATCCCCGCTATGCTTCCGGTCTGGATGAGGAACTTCTGGAGAAGCTGAAAGAAAACCATACCTGCGCAATTACCCTTGAGGACGGTATTCTGGACGGCGGATTCGGTCAGCGAATTGCATCCTTCTATGGAAATTCTGATATGAAGGTACTGAACTTTGGCCTGAAAAAAGATTTCTATGACCGCTATGACGCCATGGAACTTTTAAAGGAACACCATCTTACGCCGGAACAGATTGCAGAGGATGCCATCCACTTGTTAAGCTAATTTCTTGCATTTTCCTTTCCCGTCTCGTATAATTATCCTAATCAAAAAAGAAAGGGATTATGCACATGAAATCACTTGTTTTAGCGGAAAAACCTTCTGTCGCCCGTGACATTGCACGTGTTTTAAAATGTCACAAGAATCTTCCGGGCGCCATTGAAGGAAATCAATATATTGTAACCTGGGCGCTCGGCCATCTTGTAACTCTGGCTGACCCGGAGGAATACGACAAAAAATATAAAGAATGGAACATGGCAAGTCTGCCCATGATTCCTGAAAAATGGAATCTGGTTGTTATCAAGCAGACTTCCAAGCAATACCATAATGTAAAAACACAATTGTTCCGGAAAGACGTGTCAGATGTTATCATCGCCACTGATGCAGGAAGGGAAGGCGAACTGGTTGCAAGATGGATCCTTGACAAATCCGGCTGCCACAAGCCAATCAAACGTCTCTGGATATCGTCGGTAACAGACAAAGCAATCTGGGAAGGATTTGCACATTTAAAAGACGGAAGGCAGTATAATGACCTTTACATGGCTGCGGGCGCACGTGCAGAAGCCGACTGGCTGGTTGGAATCAACGCCACCCGCGCCCTCACCTGTAAATATAACGCTCAGCTTTCCTGTGGACGCGTCCAGACTCCGACTCTTGCGATTATTGCCCGCCGCGAGGAAGAAATCCGTGCCTTTAAACCGAAAGATTACTATGGGTTAAAATGCACTTCAAAAGCAGCTTCTTCCACAGTAACATGGACATGGCAAAACGAAAAAAGCGGAAGCCTTAGTTCTTTTGACAAGGAATTTATTACCAGTATAGAAGGGCAATTAAAAAAAGCAGAGCTGTCCGTAAAAGACGTTTATACCTCTGCGAAAAAGGCCTACTCTCCGGGACTTTATGATTTGACAGAATTACAGCGGGATGCAAACCGGCGCTTTGGCTTTTCTGCGAAAGAAACACTCAATATTATGCAGCGCCTGTATGAGACTCATAAGGTACTGACTTATCCCCGCACCGATTCCCGTTACATTGGTACAGATATTGTTCCTACAATTAAAGAACGGCTTCGTGCATGTAATACCGGGCCTTATAAAAAATACATCCCGATGCTTTTAAAAACCCCCATCCGCGCAGACAAGTCCTTTGTGGATGACAAGAAGGTAAGCGATCACCATGCCATTATTCCGACTGAGGAGTATGTACAGTTAGAGCATATGACAAATGAAGAGCGGAAAATCTATGATCTGGTCGTACGAAGATTTATCAGTGTCCTTTACCCGCCGTTCGAATATGAGCAGACAACCATGAAGGCCTCTGCCTGCGGACAGACCTTCGTTGCAAAGGGAAAGATTATAACACACGCCGGATGGCATCAGATATACGAGACATGGGACGAGGAGGATACGGACGAGGAGTACACGCCTGCCGACCAGCCGCTGCCCAAGCTGAAAAAAGGACAGTCCCTGCCCATTCACACAGTGACGATAACTTCCGGTAAGACAAAGCCCCCGGCAAGATTTACAGAAGCCACCCTTCTGTCTGCCATGGAAAATCCGGTAAAATATATGGAGTCTTCCGACGCAAAAGCCCGGAAAACACTTGGGGAAACCGGAGGTCTTGGAACAGTTGCTACCAGAGCTGACATCATTGAAAAGCTGTTCCATTCCTTCCTGATTGAAAAGAAAGGAAATGAACTATTCGTTACCTCCAAAGGAAAGCAGCTTCTTGAACTCGTCCCGGATGATTTGAAAAAACCAGAGCTGACTGCCTCCTGGGAAATGCAGTTGGCAGACATTTCCAAAGGAAAGCGTAAAAAATCAGGTTTTATCAAGGAAATTGAAGGATACACCAAAGAATTGATTCGTGAAATCCGCACCGCGGACGGCACTTTCCGCCACGATAACCTTACGAATACCAAATGCCCCCGCTGCGGAAAGCGGATGCTTGCCGTGAATGGAAAAAACGCCCGCCTTCTTGTCTGCCAGGACAGAGAATGCGGTTACCGCGAAACCATTGCACGTTTGAGCAATGCACGCTGCCCGAACTGCCACAAAAAAATGGAACTTATCAAAAAAGGCGACGAAGAGACCTTCGTATGCTCCTGCGGCCACAAGGAAAAAATGTCTGCCTTTAAGGCACGCCGGGAAAAAGAAGGCGCCGGAGTTTCCAAAAAAGATGTGCAGAAATATTTGAAAAAACAAAAAAACGAAGCGGTGAACACCTCATTTGCAGATGCGCTTAAAAACATTAAATTATAAATCCGTTCACCGTTTACGCCTTTTTATTCTTAAAACTAATAGCAGAAGAACTGCTGACACAATCGCTGCTGCGCTGATTCTTCTCACCCTGCGCTCGAATATAAGCTCAGGTCTGGAAGAACCGCCCGGCAGCTCATCCTGTTCATATTCTACAAGACGTTCAGGCTCTGCACCGGCATCTTTTGTATTATTTTTGCGTTCACAATATACCACATAACGATAACGTCCGTTCGAACGGTACGGATGGCAGGTAACCAGTGTCACAAGCTCCCTCCCTTCTTGAATTCTTATCGCATCTATATCATAAGGAAGAATGACCTGAATCTCCACTACCTGGTAAACAAGCGTTTCCCACCGATTTGTAATACTCACCTCATCGCCAATCTTAAGATTCTCAATTTCACGAAAATATGGTGAGCCCTTATATCCTCTATGTCCCGCAACTACACAATTGGTATGATTTCCGCCCACAGGAAGGCTGGTCTGTCCAAGCACCGCCGCACCCTTTGCCAGATTGGAAGAATCAGCGCCTACATAAAGAGGAAGCCGGACCTCCATCGCAGGTATTTCAATATATCCAAACATCTCTCCTGCCGGAAGCTCTGTCAGCTCCACCGGAGACTGTTCATAACTCCAGGCATCCTTAAGCCCATCCTGTCCATTTTCATATATCTGCTGGTTATAAGCGTTCGCCTCCTGGTAGAGCCTGTCCGGATTCCCTGTTTCAAAAGAAACGTTATCTGCATACTGTTTTTCAGAAGAAACTTCTCCTGTCAGGCTCTCCTTTCTCTGTTCATCAAATTCACGAATCTGCCTGGAGGACTGTATATTCAGCCGGAAAGTCCGTACGTCCGGTGCAAAAAAAAGCCCTATACATGCAAGCATACAAAGAATTCCCAGGATTGTTCTTAATTTTTTCATTTTTTCCCTCCGCGCCGGATAATTTTTGAAATGAAGACTATGACGAGCAGAATTCCAAAGCCTGTCAGAAGCGCCTGCCGATACTGCTTCATCCATTGAGAATCCCAATCCTGAAAAGCAGGAGCCTTATCTGTCTTGGACCTCGCCCGTTCATAATCTGTGCGCACTCCGCGCACCAGAAGCCTATGGCTGTTAATTCCATAAGGGGTACAGGTAACCAGCGTTACATAATCCATATCCCGCCTAATCATCAGCTCAGAAACATCATCCGGCTCTGTCACACAAATCTGGTCTACCTGATAGGCCAGCTCTTTATCCAGCACATGAACAAAGAAATAATCCCCTTCCTCAACTTCTGTCAGATCTGTAAAAAGCCTGGCATTGCGAAGCCCCGTATGGCCGGATAAAACACAGTGTGTACTCCCGCCACCTACCGGAAGAGAACTCCCCTCCAAATGTCCCACCGCAGTCTGCAGCACATCATCGCCGGTTCCATGACAGACCGGAAGATATACGTCAATCGACGGAATCTCAACATATGCCATAATCCCGCTGTCATCCACCGCAAGCTGGCGCTCATAGTTTTCCGTATATACCCTTACCGCATCTGGGTCAAAGGGGTCTGTAAGCTGGATATGCCCTTCAAAAAGCTGTTTGTTATATTCTTCTGCCTGGCGGAATAATTCCTCCGTCCCGGCGCCATCTGTCTCTTCTGTCTTCTGTACATAACTCTCAATCTGTGCACCTGCATTCCTGTTATTTAAATAATTACTAATAAACGGATATAGTAAAAATGCAGCGCCCATAAGCACAAGAAATATTGCGGGTAATACCGACACAATTCTTTTCTTCTTCATATTCCACCATCAACAAAAAACCGGGTAGCAGTCCGATACTGCCGCCCGGCCTTATTATACCTTATACATTCTTAATCATTTTTTCTTTTTTTCGGCCACAGGAAATATACGCCAAGCGCTCCCGCCAGGACGCCTGCGATAGTAAGCGCCCAAATACCTGCGCCACCCGTCTTTGGAAGGTTGAAGCCCTGTGTATTCGTAACCTCAAGCACAACCTCTGCATTCTCAGATGTTCCTGTTATGGAGCCATCCTTATCCATGCCAGCCTTCTGTCCATTTACAGATGCACTGCTGCTCTCCTTACCGCTTACCGGAACTTCTACAACCGCCTTGTCTACATTTCCTACCGTATTGCCCTGTCCGTCATTTCCTTCATATCCAAGCGTTGTCGGAGAAATCTTCTCTTCCTTACTGTTAATGACAAACGTAACCGGTTCTTTCAGAAGCGAATAACCGTCGCATGTACGGATTTCTGTCATCTGATAGGTATCTGCCTCAATTCCTTCTATATACAGTTTTCCATCCTTGTCCGGAGAAAATATGGTATTTCCGTCATCCTGCGTCGGAGCGCTGCCCGCCTTCGCCGCCTGTCCGGTTACCATATAATGTCCTGGAGCATCGGCAACCTGTCTCGCCGTTACGTAATATCCATTCTCTTTCTCATTGGTATTCTGGTTATATAATGTAAACTGTACTTTTGTCGCATCAAATGCTTTTGTCCCCTTTGATTTCTTCAGAAGATCAAGACCAAAGGAGTAAACAACTGTCTTATCCTCAAGCGTCTCCGAATATGTATCATTGGTACGGCTAAAAGTCAGCTTCACATCATTTTCATTGCCAAGATCACCAAGAACCGCCTTTTCATTCAACACTGCGGAATAAGAAACTACCATATAACTGTATTTTCCATTATTCCCTGCCGTAAGATTATCCGAAGCCGCCGCGCCTTCATTGATTTTTTTCAGACCCTCTTCGGTCATCTCAATCGTGATTTCCATTCCATTTACTTTCACAGTATAATCCGTATCTTTTTCAAAGGATACATCCGGCTCTTTCAGGGAAGCCGCTGTTGCACTGGCCGCTTCTTTGTCCTGATAAAAGTCAATCTTAAGATCCCCGTTGAAATTCTGTCCCTCTGATAAAGTATCCACATAAGTATACTTTGTCAGATAAGTAGCTGTAGAAGAGATCTTCGGAAGCTTTGATACAATACGATAATCAATCACATCACCGATAGAAGCGCTGACCGTATCGGTATACTCGTTTTCCGAATTGTCCTTCTGATGCTCGCGGAGCTTCTTCACAAGCTCCGGGTAATCCGTCTGGTTCTTTGGGTAAACAACAATATCATAATTCCACTTTTCACCATCCGCCGTAGTAGAAGGAATGGATACGAAGAATGGGTCTGTCGTTGTCATAACCTGATCCGGCACTTTCGTCTCAATTACAACATAAAGTCCAACCGGCATATCTGTCTGCGCCGTCATACCATCTTTATCCGTTTCATTCAGCAGATAAGATGTATCTGCCGCCGTAGCATATGCCTCCAGGCTGTTTTTCACTGCTGTGCTGTCTCCGCTTTCTGCAATCCTTGCTCCAACCGCCTCATTAATCTGTGTACTACTCCAGCATTTCACACCATCTACAGTAACTGCATCAGCATCGGCCAGACCAATAATCCCTGCAAGTCCGGTTTCCACAGAATATACAACCTGCACACCGGCATTTACAACAGCAGCACCTTCACTTGATGCAGGACTGGTATATGTCTTCGGCTCTGCAACCTTCACAGCCTGAAACTGAACGCCCTGGATTCCATACCCATCCATGGCTGTTTCAAAAGCGCTGTCCTTTTCCCCGGTACCTTCCTTATAATTGCCGCCCTCTCCGGCCGTAAGCTTTCCTGCTTTAGACGCGGCCTGATAATCATACTTATAAATCGTCAGAGAACCCGTCTTTGTGCTGTCAACAATCTCCTCTGATGCCTTCGCATCTTCTTCCGGCGCCGCAAATGCCGCCATTCCCATTCCCATAGTAAGAACCACCGCCAGCGCGCAGGCTCCGAGTCTTTTTAATCTGTTACTTCTTCTCATATTTTCCCCTTTCCGACCTGATATTTGGATCTGTTTTTGCTTTCAATCAACATTTATTTTCATATTCCCGGCATCCGCTGGAAATAATCAAGAAGAAATCTCCTGCCTCCGGCGGCGCAGTACCATCC
This sequence comes from uncultured Lachnospiraceae bacterium, assembly GCA_937950565.1. Lineage (GTDB taxonomy): Bacteria > Bacillota > Clostridia > Lachnospirales > Lachnospiraceae > UBA7109. The sequence continues at coordinate 6,736 of CALFCS010000170.1, read as the reverse complement.
ACGCCCCGGCAAGCATTATCACTCCGGCAGCCGCCGTCGGCCATACCGTACCAGGCCTGCCGCCTGTATCCGGTACTGTAAGCTTCGCCGTATTGGTAATCGTATAGGTCAGCTCATAATAGTAATAATCGTCTCCGACCCGGACTACATTGTCTCCGGTTGTGTCCAGCCCTTTTTCCTCTACTTCTTTGGCAGTATAGTGAAGCGGCAATTCCACAATCAGCGGCTCTTTCAGAAGAGAAAGCCCTTCCTGCGTCTTTGTCTCTGTAATCCGGTAGCTGCCCTTTGGCAGATTTTCAATCTCAATCTGTCCATCTGCATCCGTTGTGTAAGTACCATTTTCCATCAAAGTCCAGTTCATTATTCCTGTCGTACTGTCTTTCACTCCCTTTTCAATGGTAAAGACTGCTCCCGGAACTCCTGCCTCTTCCGTATCCTTCTTTTTCAGAAGCCGGATTTTTCCAAGCTTTAACGTGTTCACAATCTCTGCACTGTTCCCATCATCCGCCACGTGTACAGATGAAATATAATTGTCGAGGTCTCCCTCCTGCGCTTCTGCTTCTTCTACTGTATAACTGAATCCATCATCCAGAGCAGGCAGACCCTTCCAGCTACACTTCCAGCTTCCATCCTGCCCGAGTTCTGCCACAATATTTGCATGTTCTCCTGCCTCTGCATGAATGCTTTCCACGCCTTGATTTTCTGTCACCCGGAGCGTCACCTCCGAATTTTCCACCTCCGTATCCGTAAGATTTCCGTCTGCATCCTGAATCTGGAGCTTAAGCTTAAGCGCATCCGGCCGGAAACCAAGCTTATCCTCTATACCGTCTACCGTATCCTCCCATTTTTTCGTCGCGGTAAATTCTTTCTCTGTGATCATAACGCCAACCTTCGGAGGCTCCGGCGTCAATACCTTTCCTTTCTCCGCCTCTTTTACCACAACATTCTTCTGTGTTTTCTTTGTTCCTGATTCCTGATCGTCAAACGCACGGTAACGGTATGCAAAGTTATTCCATGCAATCTCTCCTGGCTTAGCGTCTGCTTTGACCGCACCGTCAAAGGTAACTACAACCGTAGAGCCCGGATATAACCGAAAATCCTCTGCAAATACAACGCGGAAAGATTTTGTTCCCGCATCTTCCGGCTCCATCTTCCATTCCCCGGTTCCATCAAAATCACTGTCTGTATATTGCACCTTATCTGAAAATTCTACTGTATATTGCTCCTTTGGTATCTCCTTGCCGTCAACCGCCACGTGCATATCATCCTTTACATTTCCTACCGTAAATTCTGATCCACGCTTTTCATCCAGATTGACAACACCTGTATCATCTGGTTCCGGCATACGGTCAATCAGTACCAGATCTGCAAACTCATAATCACTTACATTTGAGATATTCAGCGTATAGGTCACAATATCGCCATTCTTTATGGCATGGACATAATTATAATTTCCTGCCAGATAATCCTCCGGTGTATGGAAGTAGCTGTATCCTACCTCCGGTTCCAGAGCGTCATACTTTTCCGCAGACTTCGCATTGCTGATCGTCTTGTAGGAAGTAGATGCATACAGTCCTCCATAAATCATATTTTTAATATTCAGGACATCCGCCCGGAATACCCAGACTCCATCCTCAAAGGTACATACATCCTGTCCGTCGCTGTTCTTATCCATGATATGTTTTGCAATATCGACCTCGATGCATTCCAGCGCTGTATAACCTTCCGTCGCTTCCGTAACAGAAAGGTCAATATCACCAGTCTGGTCATTCTTGTACAGAACCTTCATATCACCTGTCCTTGAATATCCTTCCGGAAGCTCCTCATATAAATAATATTTCTTTTTCCAGTCTAATTCATCGGCAATTACAACACTGCCTCCGGCATCCGTAACCCCGCGGGCTATCTCCTCTGCCGCCGCTCCGTCCTTATCCTCCATATAAAGGACAAATGAGACGCCTGACAGCGGATAAGTTTTTCTTCCGTTTTCAAGCTGCCATCTTTTTTCAATCCGAATCGCCGCCGGCGCAGTCTTATCTTCAACCCGGATTGTCTGCTTGTCATTATTTTCTATGACAAGATTCTTTGCCTCTGAAACGGCATATCCCTTTGGAGCCATTGTCTCCACCAGACTGTAACTACCCTTCGGCAGTTTCGTCAGCGTCAACGTACCATCCTTTGCAGAAGTCAGAAGTTCTGTTACCGTTCCGCCTGTCTTATACTCATAAGCACCGCTGCTTCCTTCAAAAGCTACCGGTATACCATCCACTGTCTGAAGCTGGAATGCCGCCGGATTCCCCGTAATCGCATTTCCTTCCTCATCCACCTTTTTAACAGATACCTCTGCCTCTACATACTCGTTTTCAAACTGACAGCGGAAGATGGCCGCCTCTCTTGCAACTGTAAATTCCATTGCATCTTCAAGCGCAGCATGTGCCGCCATATACCCTTCCGGCGCGTCTGTCTCTACCAGATAATAAGTACCATAAGGCAGTCCGCTAATCTCCAGTTCTCCGGTCTGCGCATCCGTAAATACTTTTGTCTGTAATTCCTTTCCGGCCTCTGTTTCATATGCATACCGTCCGGGCGTTACATTTCCTTCTGTATCCTCTGCCGCAAGGAATCCAAGCGGCTGTGCATCTGCTTCCCTGCTCTTATAAATCTGGAAACCGGCAGTGCGTCCGGTAACCGCCTCTTTACTCTTATAGTCTGTTTTTACAAGCTTAAATGTTCCCGTATGCTGTTTCGGATCCTCTTCATTTTTGATACTAATGGTGCAGGCCGCATTATCCATTCCCGCATCAACCTGAACTTCAACCGCTTCGCCGGCCAGATACCCCTGTGGCGGTGCAGTCTCGGTCAATGTATAGGTTCCCTGTGGCAGACCGTCAATGACCGTCCGTCCAGAAAATGTAAGTGTATCGACTGCTGTCTGGCTGTCTGCATCCTCTGTATATACATAGCCATTTTCTGCAGGTTCAAATCGGATTATCCCGCCTGCAGAATCTGTCATCTGGAAGCTCACTTCATTCCAGATCGTATTGCCCTCTGTATCGGTTTTCTTCAGCATAAGCTGCGGAGCCTGATACTGGTTCGTTCCAACCAGCTCTGCATACCATGTCACTACATCTTTTTCCAGATAAAAACGCGCCGTTTTTGCTTCGTTCTGATCGTCAAAGAACTGATTTGCCGTCTCATCCGTCGTTTCGATTTCTGCCAGATTGAGCTTCATTGTCCTCGTACCAGAGTCACCGACTCCGGACATCGACTGGAGGTTCACTCCCTTATCCAGATATCCTTTGCTGTCCAGCTCTATAACATAATAATAATAACTGGTCTGCTTCCAGAAGGTTTCCGCTGTGTCATCTCCCTCCTGGTATGTATTATAAACAACCCGGAGATTCTTATCATCCAACGTCACCTTCTCCCCTGCCGGGACTACAGCCAGAGCCACTCCTGTCACATTTTCTTTTTTCAGCTCCGAAAGCCAGCTGCTCGTGCTGTTCGTCCGTACAATCATATACGTAAAGGTTTGCTTTGTCTCTTTTGATATGTCTTTCCCGGATTCATCCGTTACCTTCTTTATAAAGGATGGAATCTTTCCGTCTATCGCTTCTACGTACATAGCAGTCGTATCTTCCCGGATCTGCTTTACTTTCTCCGGGTTATCTTTATCCTGGACAGATGCCGTCCATGCAAGTACGTTCGGGTAAGTATCCCCCTGCTTTACATTTACTGCCACGGTCGCATCATAATCTACATAGACCTCATAATTCATCCAGTCACTATGTGCAGAATCTATCTTTCCATTATAAATCTTTCCTGCGGCGCCATCACTGCGCATTACAATCTTAAATGCTTTTGCATTCTCTCCGGTCTGCTTCTGTTCCGGGTCATATTTGATCCACTGTGTAGTATCCGCCTCCAGATTCTCCAGATCTGCCGCATAAGTCAATGTATTGACCGGACTGATCGGATGATGCTCTTTTGTTACAAGTGGCGTCTCTGTATAGTAAATATCATAATCTGTTCCCAGAACCAGTCTGGACGCATGGAATCCTTTCTGCGTAGAGTTCAGATCCTCTGCCTGGTTTTTCGCAATATCCGCGCTCAGGCACTGCTGTACCACAATCGTCGAGAGGTCTACCGTATATCCACATTTCACAGGCTCTGTTTCCTTCACTCCATATGTATCATAAATGACCAGGTCATGGAAATCCGAGTAGTTTTCCGACTCACGCAGGATACTTTCCACCTTCAGCGTGGAATGAATCTTATCCCCTTTGACTACCTTTGCCGGAAGAACCATGTTCCCATCGGCTCTGTTATTTACAGAGGATACTGTTTCCCCGTCCTTATCAAGAATGCTGATTGTCTTCTCACCGTCCGTATAGGAAGTATCCGTCCAGTCACTGTGTTCAACAATAACCGCATTTGACGGAATAACCGCATACCCCTTATCCTTATCCGATGTACCGCCTCCGATATAGGACAGCAGCATGATTCCAGTCTGTGCATTTCCCGTAATTTCTGCGGTATCTCCGGTATCCGCCGCTTCTGCATTATCTCCGGTGTCTCCGGCATCTGCCGCTTCTGCATTATCTCCAGTGTCTCCGGCATCTGCCGCTTCCGCTATGTCTCTACTATCTGCCGCTTCCGCTATGTCTTCAGCCTCTGCCTTGTATACAGATGTTTCTTCACCATTACTGAGAATACCGGCTCCATTATGCGTCTGTTCCGCCGGCATCTTTCTTCCTGTCGCAGACTCCACATAGTCATTGACCGTACCGATATTTGTATCTGGAAACGCCAATGCAAAGGAATTGTAATTCGTCTCAATCGAATCATCCGTTGAAAAGGTAAGATAAAAATCCATGGAACAAGGCGTCGTTTTGCTTTCCTTATCCCTCGTCGCTAACAATGGCTGAAATCCGGATATTTGATCCAGGAACTCAATAACATACTGGTATGCCGCTTTGTTCTGATTTCCGCCAGGCTGATCCACATCATAACCATATCCGATGCTCTTATCCGCCAGACGCCGCAGCGTAACCCGCACAGGAATTGCCATGCCGCTATACGTAGCCAGCTCCAATGTATCAAACATCTCATTCTTGCTTCTGCCGAGAGCCTCAAACGTGTAGCAGTCCGCCTCCGGATGATACCTCCAGCCTTCATCCGTCATTTCCTGAGGATTCTCCGGATTGCTGTCTGGAATTTCATAATATACCCATTTATAAGTCGGGCCGGCAGTATAATTTTCTCCTTCCTGCTTCAGATAATTCAATACCGGTACCGCTATTTCTTTCAAATGATATGGACTGTCAACCGTATCAACAAGCGTTGAATAATTCACTGCTCCATAATTTGACGCCATCCCCGGCTGCACTGGTCCGTAATACCCGTTGTATCCCTCATTCGTGACTGTCATTTTCCATGTTACAGTGCCGTCAACGGTGCGATGAATACCGTCATGCAGCGGATAGTACCACTGATAGTCGTCATAGTCTGTATGATAGCCGCAGTTAAGCGGTCCGCCCCATTTCTGCGTTTTCCTGTTTTCCGCATCATTGCTATACTGATCCTCTGACTCCTGTCCACTGTTCTTCACAACACTTTTCTTCACGCTGACCTTCGTCTGATCTGCATTCATAGACAGATTCACATAAGACCACATATAATAAGGAACTCCGCCTTTTCCGCTGGAAGCGGAAGTTCCCCAGTACAGAGCGCTTGAAGATGCCGGATAACATCTGTCCAGCTGATGCTCCAGATAGGTATTCGCATTCCCATCATTCGAAACATACTGCCGGGAACCCGAACTATACTGCGTTGTACTATAGTTGTCCTGCGGACGGATGACCGGAGATATCTGCGGCATATAAGCACTGGACACACCATGGCTGTATTTATTATTATAGGTACGGCGTACCGCCGCCCGGAAGGTTGCCGCCGCATTATAGCTGCCCTCGCTCTTGCCCGTATAGAAGGAACGGACTGTGGCGGCATCTGCCTTTGCCGCATACATAAATACAACGCCGCTGTATGGCCTGATCTCCGGACTCCAGTTATTACTCCGTATTGTATACAACTCATTGCTGCTGGAATATAAGGAGAAGCTGATTCCTGCGTTCACATAATCCGTATAGCTAAAATTACTGCTCTTTGCAGGAAATTGGCTTTGTGTTTCCGAAAAGCGGCTTTCATATCCGTTATAATAAGCGCTGTTATCCGATGAACGACTGCCATTAAATGCAAACGGAGAATTATTTCTTGTATTATTTACCCTGAGATTATCCGTACCAAAATAATCGCTCACATAACATCCGCTTTGCGGCCTTTTGTATCCCCGGTAGGATAACGAGCCCGTACTGCCCACCGTACACGGCGACACGAACCCCAGCCAGGTAAATCCTCTCGGAAGCGCAACCTGCAATTCATAATCGTCCAGCCGTATAGGCTCCGCCGAATCGTTATAAAGATATACATAGTTCACAACCACCGTATTATCATCCGCCTGAAAATACTTAGCGCTATTCGTATAATCCCTCTCTGAAAATGAAGAACCTCCCCATTGCGAATAAGCTTCCCTGATATCTCCATCCTTTATATTATTCACATCATCCACAACACAGCTCGCAACCGTTCCTGTGTTCAGATACATCTGGGCGGCCGCCTTATGTTCATATATAGACGATACCAGATTCTGCGCATGCGTCTCACTTTCATTCTTCTT
>CALFCS010000169.1 GCA_937950565.1 uncultured Lachnospiraceae bacterium | reverse complement strand
GATGGATGAACATATGCCCGCCGCAATCCTGCAGGAGGGTACGACTGCCAGACAGCGGAAGGTAGTGGCGACAGTTGCTACACTTGCCGCTGAGGCAAATAAGGCACAGATAAAAGCGCCTGCGGTCATTGTTGTAGGAGAGGTGTGCAGCTTATCAGATACATTTGGATGGTATGAGAAACTCCCTCTTATGGGGATGCGTATACTTCTTACAAGGCCGAAGGAATTGATTTCTTCTACTGCGGAGCGGTTAAGAGGAAAGGGAGCGGATGTGTTAGAAATTCCGGCAATTGAGACTGTGCCGCTCGAAAATGCCCTGCGGGATGTGGCAGAGCAATTGTCTTCTTATGACTGGATTGTATTTACCAGTCAGGTGGGGGTACGGATTTTTTTTGAAGCGCTTCAGAAAGAGAAAAAAGATATCCGGTGTCTGTTTCATGCAAGGTTTGCGGTGATCGGAGAGGGAACAAGGGCAGCGCTTGAAAAGTACGGAATCTATGCGGACGTGATGCCGGAAGTTTATGACGGGGAATCCCTTGGCAGGGCGCTGGCAGAACAGGACATTGGCGGCAGGAAAATTTTGATTCCACGTGCCAGGGAAGGGAATCAAAATCTGGTTCCGATTTTAGAAGAAGCCGGCGCTGATGTGACAGACCTGCCTGTTTATCAGACAGAATACCGGAAGTTCCTGAATGGGCTGATTGAAAATGAAATCACAAAAGGGCGGGTTGACTGTGTTGTGTTTACAAGCAGTTCTACCGTAAGAGGTTTTGCAAGAAACGCCGGGGAGATTGATTTTACGAAAATTATTGCCGCCTGCATTGGCAGGAAGACTGCCGATACAGCGACAAGTTATGGAATGCAGTGCAGGATTTCAGAACATGCAACGATTGACAGTTTGTTAGAGCTTATAGAAAGGATTAGAAAAAATGATTAAAAGACCCAGAAGATTGAGAAGCAGTGAGATAATCCGAAATATGGTGCGGGAGACAAGGGTAAGCAAAGCATCCCTGATATATCCTATGTTTGTCAGAGACGGAGAAGGAATCCGGGAGGAGATTCCGTCTATGAAGGGGCAGTACCGCTATACCGTCGACCAGATGTATGATGAGCTGGAGCGTGTCAGCGATGCGGGTGTGAATATGGTGATGTTATTTGGAATTCCAGAGCATAAAGATGAGGCGGCAAGCCAGGCGTATGCAAGTGACGGGGTGATTCAGCGGGCGCTTATGGAGGCAAAGAAGCGTTTCCCGAATCTGTATTATATTACGGATGTATGTCTGTGTGAGTATACATCGCATGGGCATTGCGGTATGCTGTGCGGTCATGACGTGGATAATGACGAGACTCTGAAGGTGCTGGCGAAGACGGCCCTTTCCCATGTGCAGGCAGGCGCTGATATGGTGGCGCCCTCGGATATGATGGATGGAAGAGTCGGGGCAATTCGTAATCTTCTGGATCAGAATCAGTATACGAACATTCCGATTATGTCTTATGCGGTCAAATATGCATCTGGTTTCTATGAACCATTCCGTGACGCGGCAGAATCCGCGCCATCCTTCGGAGACCGGAAGACGTATCAGATGGATTATCACAACAGCCGGGAAGGAATCCGGGAAGTGTTGCTTGATGAAGAAGAAGGAGCAGATATTATTATGGTAAAGCCGGCTCTTTCGTATCTGGATATGGTTACAAGGGTAAAGGAAGTGACAAATCTTCCGGTAGCGGCATATAGCGTAAGTGGTGAGTATGCTATGATTAAGGCGGCTGCGGAAAAAGGATGGATCAATGAAGAGAAGATTGTATGTGAGACGGCAGTAGCGGCTTTCCGTGCAGGCGCACAGAGTTATCTGACTTATTATGCAAAAGAGCTTGCCCGGTATATAGATGAAGGAAAGATTGGATAAAGAATCCCATATTCTACTAATTTTTATAAAAAGTAGTTGACAAAAGTGAAAAAAAACGATACATAAGCGCGTCCCCGCACTTATGTATCGTTTTTTGTTTTAACGATATCGTATATTTAGACTTCAAAAATTTTTTAAACCCAAAGGGGGAAACAACCATGAAATATGTCAGTTTGTCGAGAGATTATATGCTGCGCGGATACAAGGATTACCCGTATGTGCTCGCCAATCGTATGAATGGATGGACGGAAATGTTAGACCGGGAAACATTTTTGCTGTTGGAAATGTGTAATGGAAAGATTGATTTTCGTGCGGTTTATCTGACAAAAGAACAGAAAAAGAAACTGGACAGTCTGCACAAAAAGGAAATTGTGCAGTTTCTGAACAGAGAGGATGGAATAGACAGCATACAGGAGTATAGAAGGGCAGATAACTATTTTATCAGGAGTATACACTGGTCGGTCACAGGCAGATGTAACCTGAGATGCCGGCACTGCTATATGAGTGCGCCTGATTATAAGTATAAGGATATGTCAACGACAGAGTGTCTGAAAGTCATTGAGCAGATGGAGCTTGCAGGCGTGCCCGCAGTTTCGATAACAGGAGGCGAACCTTTCGTGCGCGATGATATCTGGACGGTTCTGGAGGCATTTTCCAGGAAGGGTATTGCCGTATCTCATATATATACAAATGGGATGCTTCTGACAGAGCAGACGGCGGAGCGTATTCTGGCAATGGGGCTTCGTCCGGGTTTTGTGATTAGCTTTGACGGCGTTGACGGACACGACTGGCTGAGAGCAAAGAAAGGTTCCGGGGAAAAGGCTGCCGATGTTATCAGAATGCTGAAGAAACGAGGATTTTTGGTTATGGTTGAGACAGCCGTATATGATGGCAATATAACTGGTCTCACGGATACATATGAATTGTTAAAAAGTCTCGGAGTTGATTACTGGAAGACTTCACTCATTTATGAGGCCGGTGAATGGAGAAAAGAAGGACGCAGGCCGGTTGCAGTCGAGGAATTGTATGAAGCATATCTCAGGATTATCAGCGCTTATGTGAAGGATAAGGCTCCGTGTTTTATACAGCTCGACGGGTTCTTTTCCTGTTCTGCACATCATCCGGATGAGTGGAAGTCGCCATATGTAAGGAGGCCGTTTTCAGAGGCAGAAGAGGGACTTTGCTGTGCTACATGCCGCTTTGCTCCTTATCTCTTGCCGCATGGCAGACTGCTGCCGTGTGCTTCTATGACAGATTCAGAGATTGAACAGAATATGCCTGATTTGAATGCTGAAACGCTGAGGCAAATCTATAGTGGCACAGATAATGCATTTTTCCGGATTGCGAATATGAAAACAAGGGAGATTCTTGACAGGAATACAGACTGTGCAGAATGCGCATACAGGAATCAGTGTCAGGGTGGGTGCAGGGCTATGAGTCTGATAGAGGGCTCTGGACTGTATGGACATTCGCCGGTTTTGTGTACATTTTTTAACGGCGGCTATGAAAATAAAATAAAGAAAACCGTAGAACAGGCAGCGAGGAGGTGAGAACATGGATAGTGAGGAGACTGCTGAAAAATTGCGGAAAGAGAACAAGGACGCAAAAGAGAGAAAGAAGGAGCTTGGCAATGAGCAGCTGGAAGGCGTCAACGGAGGCGTCGATGCAGCGGCTGTGGCCGGAATGGCGTTCGATGTGTATGGTTTGATTCACAGACCGGATGCTACAAGGCGAGGGACAAAGGATGGAAGTAAGAGGTTTAAGTAAAGAAGGAGGATGAATGTATGAACCAGTTAAAGAAATTCTATGAAGAGGCAGAGAGTAACAAGGACATGAAGGGTGAACTGATTGCGGCAAATGAGAAAGCAGGAGGAATGAAACCGGAGGAGGCGAAAAAAGAAATCATAAGAATCGGAAAGAAGTTTGGCTACGATATAACCGCTGATGATTTCAAGGAGCTTTCAGGAGAAAGAAAAGAAGGCGAGCTTCAGGAGACTGAGCTTGCAAAAGTTGCAGGCGGGGCAGGGGGATGTATTTTGACCAATGCCGGATGTACGCTTTTTGGTGAAATTGATGCAGAGGGCGGATGCATTATTATTGGTGCATATAGATGATGGCTTCACAGCAGTATATATATGTCTATTCTACGGGGATGCTTGTGTATCCCCGTAAATGGACATGAAAAGGGAGATAAGAAGAAAAGAGGTGGATTGGTATGGGACAAAACAGTATATTTCAAAAAGAAAGCCTTGATTATGCAGAATCTCCAGAGCAGCTGGACGCTTATATAAAGTCCGCAAGGCCCGGTATATGGATTGTGCTTACAGCTTTACTTGTATTTATGCTGACTGCAGTCATATGGAGTGTTACGGGAACTCTTCCGGAAACGCTTGAAATAAAGGGATGTACGGGCAGTGACGGGAAGATATTCTGTTATATACCTTCCGATGTTGACAACTTGTCTCTGGAAGGCTGCAAGGCTAATTGTGTTCTGCCTGACGGCACACAGGCATCCGGGACTGTGTGTTCAGTCAGTCCCCAGCCGTTCTCAAAGGAAGAGATAAAGGGAAATATCCATTCAGACTGGATTTTGGAAAATATCCTTATGGGGATTTACAGTTATGAGGTTGTGATTGAAACGGATGCAGATTTTAATGAGGATATGCTTGCTTCTGCTGTTATCACTACGGATGAGGTAAAGCCAATCACATTTGTAATCAATTAGGGGGAAAACATCATGAAGAAAAAACGAGCAGTTAAGGTCCCCGTAATCATGCAGATGGAGGCGCTTGAATGTGGCGCTGCAAGTCTTACGATGATACTTGCCTATTATAAAAAGTGGGTTCCTCTTGAGCAGGTGAGGGAGGACTGTGGAGTATCCCGGGACGGCAGCAATGCGGCCAATCTATTAAAGGCCGCCAGAAAGTACGGGCTGGAAAGCAGAGCATGGAGCTACCGGGCAGACTCACTGGAAGATAAAATTACGTTTCCGGCTGTTATCCATTGGAACTTTAACCATTTTGTAGTTCTGTGCGGATTTTCAGACAAGTATGCTATAATCAATGACCCTGCAAGGGGGACTGTCAAAGTAACAAAGGAAGAGTTCAGGCGCTCGTATACCGGCATCTGTATGGAATTCAAGCCGGGAAAGGAATTTGTCCGGGAAGGCCGAAGGGCAAGTATATTCTCATTTCTAAGCCATCGTCTGAAAGGAAGCGGGATGCAGCTTCTCTTTGCCATGCTGACTGCAGTGTTCCTATCCTTTATTGGAATGGTGACGCCTGTGTATAATCGGCTCTTTGCAGACCGTCTTCTTGTCGGAAAGAATCAGGCATGGACGTTTGGCTTCCTGGCAAGCCTTTTTTCCATTGCGTCACTCAGGCTTTTGGTTGGGGTTATTAATGAAGTGTACATATATAAAATAAAAGGAAAGCTAGCTATGGTTTCTAATGTATCCTTTTTCAGACATATGCTTAAGCTGCCGATGAATTTTTTCTCTCAGCGTATGGCAGGTGATTTGTCGGGCAGACAAAAGCTGAATAACGGTGTGGCGGAAACTCTGGTGTCAAAAATGGCGCCGATATTTGTAAATATATTCCTCCTTGTGTTTTATGTTCTGATTATGCTGAGGTACAGTATTCCACTGACGGTAGCGGGAATTGCAGCAGTTATCGTCAACCTTGCTCTGGCACAGGTCATATCCTCGCGAAGGATTCAGACGACAAGGATAAGGATGCAGTATGAGGGAAAACTGAACGCTTCTACACTTGCAGGAATTGATATGATAGAGACGATCAAGGCCTCGGGGGCTGAGCAGGGATATTTCGGACAGTGGGCGGGATATCAGGCAATGTCACACAATGCGAAGATAGAGGAATTGAAGCAGCAGCGTTTTATAGGCGGTATTTCGGTTTTGGTACAGGATATATCGGATGTTGTAATACTTATTCTTGGCGCATATGTGATTATGAAAGGAATGTTCTCAGCAGGTATGCTGCTGACCTTCCAGGCGCTTATGGCTCAGTTCATGTCTCCGGTGGAAGGGCTGCTTGACGCCGGGCAGAGTATACAGGAGATGAGGACATCGATGGAGCGCATTGATGATGTCATGCACTATAAGGAAGATGCGGGTATTTCGAACGTTTTGCTGGAGGAAGATAAAAGTTACGGAAAGCTGACGGGAAGAATAGAAATAAAAAACGTGACATTTGGCTATTCCAGGCTTGCGCCTCCGCTTTTAAAGAATTTCAGCCTTACGATAGAGCCCGGAGAACGTGTTGCGCTGGTGGGCTCCTCGGGATGTGGGAAATCTACGATTGCAAAGCTTCTCTGCGGTCTGTATGAACCGTGGGAAGGAGAAATTCTGTATGACGGCAAACTGATAAAGCAGATTCCTGAGAAGGTATTTCACGGTTCACTTTCCATGGTGGATCAGGACATTACGGTATTCGAGGACAGTATAGAGAATAATATAAAACTTTGGGATAAGAGTATTCAGGATTATGAAATGATTCTTGCGGCAAGGGATGCACAGATTCATGAAGATATCATGCAGCGTCCGGGCGGTTATGATTATAATATGCAGGAAGGCGGGCGTGATTTCTCAGGCGGACAGCGCCAAAGATTCGAGATTGCAAGAGTGCTTGCGCAGGATCCTACGATTGCGGTTCTGGACGAGGCAACCTCTGCACTGGATGCCAGGACTGAGTATGCGATTATGGAAGCAATATGGCAGCGTGGAATTACCAATATTGTTATAGCGCACCGGCTTTCAACAATACGTGATTGTTCTCAGATTATTGTGCTGGACCACGGGGAAGCCATAGAACGTGGAACCCATGAGGAATTGATGAAAAAAGGCGGAGTGTATACAAAGCTCATAACGACAGGATAGGCAGGTGAATTTATATGGGATGGTTTGACACACAGCTGCGGGAGAGAAGAGCCAGGGAGCAAAAAAGCGTTGCACATGCGTACTGGTCGCTGGCATCAGTCATTGATGGCGGGTCAGATAAAACATTTACGGAAGAATATGGCGACAACAGCCGGAATGCGTTGATAAAAATCTGTAATTATTACCATATAGAAAATAATCGGATAAAAGAGGAAGATACGATGGAAAAGCAGCTTGCACTGCTGCAAAATTCAGTGGGACTTATGCACAGGCGCGTAGCGCTTTCCGGTGAGTGGTGGAAGGATATGGATTCCCCTGTGCTCGCGGCACTTGAGGATGGACAGGTGATTGCGATTCTGCCGGACAAGAGGGGAAGATTTTTTTATGAGCTTCCGGACGGCAGGATGACGAAGGTGAATAAGCGCAGTGCAGGGAATATCCAGAGGAATGCTTTCTGCTTTTATCCCACATTTCCATCAAAATCACTGAAACCAAAGGATATTCTGATATTTCTTTGGAAATGTGTTTCAAAAAGGGATAAAACGAAACTTTCCATAGCGGGTCTTATGGTCTCTCTTTTGGGGATGATCACACCTGCAATGACGCAGATGATATTTTCGCAGATTATCCCTTCGGGTCAGATGCTGCTCATATATTCTGTCGGCGGGCTGCTAGCCGGGACAGCGATTTCTGTCTTTTTCTTTGAGGCAGTTAAAAATATGCTTATAAAAGGGATTCAGTACAAGATGGAGTATTCCCTGTCGGCGGCAATATTCCAACGTCTTCTGAATCTGCCGGCAGAGTTTTTTAGACCGTTCAGTGCAGGGGAACTGACTGAGAGGGCAGTCTGTCTGAGCAGTATATGTGAAGTGCTCTGTAACAGTGTTCTGGGTACCGGGATGACGGCCGTATTTTCTGTCGTATATATTTTCCAGATCTTTCAGATTGAAAACTGTCTGCTGCTTCCGTCTGTTCTATCCTGGCGGCACAGCTTGCGGCTGCATTACTCGGTATGCTCGGCAAGATTGAATACCTGAGGAAGAAGCTGTATGCAGGAACAAAAGTACAGAGTATTGTATTCTCGATTTTAAGCGGAATTCAGAAGATTAAGGTATCGGGAGCTGAGAACCGTGCTTTTGCAGAGTGGGCGCAGAAGTACCGGAAGGAGGCCGATGCATCTTATAATCCGCCGTTGTTCTTGAAAATGCAGAATGCAGTTTCGCCGGCTATTACGATATTTGGAATGGTGTTTCTCTATGCCATATGCCTAAGAAACAATGTATCGGTAGCACAGTATGCTGCGTTCAATACAGCCTTTGGAATGGTGAGTTCGGCAATGCTCGCATTGACATCAACGATATCGGCGTTTTCATCCGTGCGTCCGATATTTGAACTGGCAGAGCCGATTATGAAAGCGCGTCCTCAGATTGGTTCGGAAAAGGAGACTGTAAAGTCTGTTTCCGGAGGCATAGAGATAAATAATGTAACATTCCGTTATACGAACGACGGACCTAAGATTCTTGATAATCTGAGTTTGAAAATAAAGCCCGGCCAGTATGTGGCAGTTGTTGGTAAGACAGGATGTGGGAAATCGACTCTTCTTCGCCTTTTACTTGGATTTGAGACGCCGGATACAGGCGCCGTCTATTATGATGGAAAGGATGTATCAAAACTGGATCCGAAAAGTCTTCACAGGCAGATTGGTGTTGTCATGCAGAATGGAAAGCTGTTTAACGGCAGCATTTACTCAAACATAACGGTTTCAGCGCCTCAGCTTACGATGGATGAAGCATGGGAGGCTGCCGCTATGGCAGGGATTGATGCGGATATCCGTGCGATGCCGATGGGAATGCACACCATATTGAGTGAAGGAACTGGCGGGATTTCGGGCGGACAGAAGCAGAGGCTGATGATTGCAAGAGCGATAGCGCCAAAGCCAAAGCTGTTGTTTCTTGACGAGGCCACATCGGCGCTGGACAATATTACGCAGAAGCAGGTGTCTGATTCCCTGAACAGGATGAAATGTACAAGAATTGTCATCGCGCACCGCCTGTCGACAATCCGTGAGTGTGACCGGATTCTGGTACTTGATAACGGAAAAATTATAGAGGATGGCAATTATGAAGAACTTGTATCACAAAATGGTTTTTTTGCTGAGCTTGTGAGACGCCAGCAGATACAGCCGGAAATGGAGGGTGCCTAATGACAATTATGCAAAGAGAGGAAGGCGGATGCACAGTCCTGTATCTTGAGGGACGCCTGGATACGTCCACATCTCCCATACTTGAGGAGCATGTGGATAACAATATAGCAGATTGCAGTGAACTTGTTGTGGATATGCAGAGTCTTGAATATATATCAAGCGCCGGACTGCGCGTACTGTTATCCATGCAGAAAATTATGGACAGACAGGGCAGAATGCAAATCCGTAACGTAAATGATATTGTTATGGAAGTTTTCGAAATCACAGGATTTGCGGATGTTTTGACAATTATATGATAAAAGGATTGTGAGAGGGAGTATATATGTATGATTATGATAGCAAGGGAAGAAAGGCGCTTCAGAGGTTTAAACTTGATACTGCTCAGGCAGTAAAATGTCAGAGAGAGCTTTTGAGGAAAATTATTTGTTCCGGTAAAGATACGATGTTTGGGGCAAAATATAATTTTTATAACATCAGTTCTGTTAGTGATTATCAGGATACAGTTCCTATTACGGCTTATGAGGATTACAGAGCCTATATTGAACAAGGCATTCCGACCGGAAACAAATGTAGTTACTATTCGGTAAGCTCAGGCAATACAGGAAAGGCAAAGCTGATTCCCGTATCGCGGGAGGCTACCGAAGTATATGAAACATTTGCCTGTGATGCGGTCTATGGAATGATAAATTCGTATTATGCGGATATTTCTCCGGAGAAAATTCACGCAAAGATATTCCAAACCGGAGAGTTCAGAAAAAAGGAAATTAACGGATTGCCTGCGGGAATACGCTCAAGTGCAGTATATCAGGAGATGTTTAAGAGAGGGGAATTTCCGTTTGACAATTATACGTCCCCGGGGGAGATATTATTTCCGGACGACAGACTGGAGCTGATGTATGCGAAGGCAAGATTTGCCCTTGCTGACAAAAATGTTACAGGCATACATAGTGTATTTGTACATCGCATCGTCAATGTGTTTGAGTACATAGAGAAAAACTGGGAGACATTGCTTGATGACATTGAACACGGTACCATCAGTAAGGAGCTTTTGCCATATGAGAAATGGAGGCGGAGGCTGAAGTCTTATATCAGACCGATGCCCGAAAGGGCACGGGAACTTAGGGCGCTTGACCGGGCTGGACTTTCGCATGATATGTTCAAGAAGATATGGAATCATATCCGGTATGTGATTGTGATAGGGGGAAAATCCTTTTACCAGTACAATGAAAAATTTTACCAGTATCTTGGGGATGTCCCGGTTCATTACTTTGTGTATGCTTCATCGGAGGGTCTGCTCGGCATTGCAAACGGGCTTAATAGAGGTGATGAATATATATTGGTGCCAGGCGCCTGTTTCTTTGAATTCATTCCGTTAGAGGAAAATGAAAAGAAGAAATGCCCGGTAAAAGACATTTCCGCCGTGCTTTGTGGGCACAGGTATGAGATTGTCATCACGAATCTGTCGGGATTTTATCGGTATCTGCTTGGCGATGTTATTGAAATTATTGGCTTTTACGGGGAGAGTCCTATCGTTCGTTATTGTTATAGAAATCATCAGTTTATGAACCTTGCCGGGGAGAAGACGAATACGGAGCAGATGGAAAATGCAGTGTATGATTTTTCGGTGAAAAATGAGCTCGGATTCGTTCAGTGGTGCATGTATGGTGAAATTGCAGAGGGAAGAGGGCGGTATATTTTCTTATATGAAGCGGAACACTCAGGCGGGGCGCTCGTATCATTTGACAGTTGCATGAAGCGGTGCAACCTTGATTATATGGATTGTAGGTGCAATGGGGAACTTATAAAGGCTGTTTCCTGCCGTATGAAGTCAGGAAGCTTTGGGGAGTACAGAAAATATCTTGAAAAAAAGGGAGTGGAGATGGGGCAGGATAAACCTGTCAAGCTCCTCGACAGCAAGGAGAAAATAAACTTTTTCACCAAATGTATAGAAAGTGTGGATGATATATGAAGAAAATATCTCCCGGACTGACCGTTAAATTTACGTCCAGTCTGCTGATCGTGGCAGCAGTCATTTGTGCGCTGGCATGTTTTATCGGCTATGGGGAGTTCACTGCGGTGCTGGAAAAACAGTATAATGACATGGCATATAATATTGCATATACGGCCCGCGGATATGTGGACGGTGACCGTATAACAACGTACCTTGAAACGGGTATCAAGGACGATGCATATAAAGAGACAAAGGAAAAACTTGATAGGCTGCTGCTAACAATGGAAGCAAGGTATCTGTATGTCGCTTCCGTTGACAAAAAGGATTACCGGACGCTGACGTATGTATTTGATGCCTGCAGTCCGAATAGTGAAATTCCCCCGTATCAGCTGCTGGACGTGTCCAGGGATATCCGTGAGGAATATGCGGATTCCGTAAAGACAATTATGACAACCGGAAAAAGAGTGGACAATTATTTTTATTCTTATTCGGAAAAATTTGGGCCTCATACTACGGCGGCAGTCCCCATATATGATTCGAAGGGGGAAATCGTAGCGATGCTCTGTGTCGAGAAGGCTATGAGTACGTTGCAGCAGGCAAGGGGACATTATGTTCTTGTTGTGCTGGCAGCGACACTGATCGTTGTAGCATTTTGTTCGGTAATCTATATACTCTATACATACAGGGTTATGATTAAACCTGTGCTTAGGATTACGAAGGAGGCAAAGAATTTTGTTGAGAGGGAGAGCGGCGATGATGGATCCGCCTCTACAGAAAGCTTTCTTGACCAGATTCGAAATAAAGATGAAATCGGAACCCTGGCAGAGGCAATCGCCCGCATGGAGTCAGATATAAGGAATTATATTACGAACCTTACTGTAGTTACGGCTGAAAAGGAGAGAATTGGAACGGAGTTAAACATTGCGACGAAGATTCAGAAGGACATGCTGCCATGTGTATTTCCAGCATTTCCAGGCAGGGATGAGTTTGAGATGTATGCCACAATGATGCCGGCAAAGGAAGTGGGCGGCGATTTCTACGATTATTTTCTGACCGATGAAGACCATCTTGTAATGGTGATGGCTGATGTATCAGGAAAAGGGGTTCCGGCTGCCCTTTTTATGGTTATTGCAAAGACCTTGTTGAAAAATTCTGCGCTTAGTGGTATTGCAGCCGGAGAAATTGCCGAAAAAGTCAATAGGCAGCTGTGCGAGAATAATGATGCGGGGATGTTCGTAACCGTATGGCTCGGTATACTGACGATATCGACAGGACAGATGATTTATATTAATGCAGGGCATGAATATGCCGCCGTTATGCGTGACGGTGGAGTGTATGAACTGGTGAAGGAAAATCACGGATTTGTCATGGCCGGACTAGAAAACGTCTCTTATAAAGAGTATGAGATGAAACTGGAACCGGGAGACAGGTTATTTCTGTATACGGATGGAGTTGCCGAAGCGACGAATGCGAAAAATGAACTGTACGGAACAGACAGGATGCTGTCGGCATTAAACAAAACTGTCAGTATGGAACCACAGGAGACAGTGGCGGCTGTAAAAGGGGACATTGATGAATTTGTCGGTGATGCGCCTCAGTTTGATGACATAACAATGCTTTCTTTTTATTATATGAGGAAGAGTGTGCCGCATATGGATATATACAATAAGGAAGACAAGGATGAAATCACGGTGCCTGCAGATATAGGCAATCTTGATAAAGTGACGGAATATATAAACAGCAGACTTAGAAGATATGGCTGTCCCTATAAAACGATGATGCAGATTAACATTATTATCGACGAATTGTTCGGCAATATCGCATATTATGCCTATCCACAGGAAACGGGCGATGTGACGGTCGGGGTTAAGGTGGTACAGGAAAAGACGTTGGCAGCAGTCATTACATTCACGGATTATGGGATACCGTACAATCCGCTTGAAAAAGAAGATCCGGATACAAGCCTTTCCGCACAGGAGCGAGAAATAGGCGGTCTCGGCATATACATAGTTAAAAGCAGTGTGGATGACATCTCATATGAATATACAGAAGGCAGAAATATATTAAGCATAAAACGGGCATTCGATAGAGGTTTATAGGAAGGGAGAATCCGGACTATATAGTGGAGACTAACAAACCGAGAGACGCAGGAGAATGGTACGCCTGCCAAACAGCTTCTTGTTTGCTGGCAAATAGAATATATGTATTTTCAACCACTAGCCATAACAGCTGGTGGTATTTTTATGCACATTTTTAATTTTCTTAATCCGTACCACCACTGAACAAGTTGGGAGACGGCTTGCCACAGCCGAAGGATAAGGATTCGGAAGGCGAATAGAATTACTTGAAAATACGTGTAAATTCGTATACCTTCTGTTGACATACGTGCAAACACGTGCTATGATAAAACCGTGAAAGGGGGATGTAATGAAAACATCAGAACTTGTTAAAATACTTAAGAAGAATAATTGTGTTTTTGTTGAACATGGTAAGGAACATGATAAATGGCACAGTAACCTGACTGGAAAGGATATCCGCATTCCAAGACATGGAAGTAAGGAGATTCCGACTGGAACGGCAAATAGGATTTTAAGGGATGCAGGGCTTAAATAAGACAGCATCCTTTAGCATAAAGGAGGTCAATAGAAGATGGCAAAATATGTATATCCAGCAGTTTTTTCACCAGAGGAAAAGGGAAGTTATTCTGTATTCTTTCCTGATTTAGAAGGGTGCTATACTTGTGGGGATGATTTGCAGGATGCGATTGTAATGGCACAAGATGTTCTTGCATTTTATCTTTATGACGAAGAAAAGGAAGGAAATATGATTCCGGAACCGTCTGAAGCAGGTAAAGTGGAGATCAAAGAAGGAGAGTTTGTGAATTATATAGCATGTGATACAATTGAGTATGCTAAAATACACAACAATAGAGCAGTAAAGAAGACACTGACTATACCTGAATGGCTGAATGAAGAGGCAGTGTCTGTAGGAGTGAACTTTTCGCAGGTTTTACAGGAAGCGCTTATGGCAAAATTGAATATAAGCAGATAAAGCAGATGTTCAGCAGAGCCGGAATTATAAAATCAGCATAACAATAAGCACCACTCCGTATTGGGTGGTGCTTTAATATACAGAAATTTTCTTTTATCTGGCAGCTTTTGACAGTTCATCTATATATTCATAACATAAATTTCCTTTCACACATTCATAGCTCCAAATTTCGGTTTTCACAGCATCTTCTGTCTGAATCGTAAAATCTTTTGTCTTTCCGGATTTCAGATAAATGGTTGTGCTAAACTGAAAACCACCCATGGGCAGCACTAATAGTTTCTTCTTTCTTATAGAGGTAGAATTCCAGTTGTCAATCAGATACGTTATAGTTTCAGAGTCGGTAAAATCCAGCTTAGTTCCTCTGAAACCATCGAAAATCGTGATTCGTTCTACTTGCTGTGCATCAATCTTGCAGAGTCGCGTGGGAACAAGATACCAGATTAGAGTTCCAATTGTTAAAAGAAGGAGGATTACACCTGCTATTTTTAGTTTCTTTTTCATAATTTTCGCCTCGCTTTCTCTGTTTTTTTATTATTTTATCATTAATAATAGAAAGAGTAAATACAATACAAAAAAATATATTTTAAATATAAGTATTTATTTTGAGGCATGTCGTTGTTTTATCAATTATTGCAGCAACTATCCAGTGTGGCGAAGAAGGATGGATAAGAGACATCTACACACTGGCTGTCCCGGATGACCGTTTCACCGTCAGCCACAAGACCTGCAACGGCAAAGGACATAGCGATGCGGTGGTCGAGGAAGCTGTCAATCTGCGCGCCGTGTAGCGGTGTATAACTCCCGGACGGGACTCCTGCCCCTTCGATGATCATCCCGTCATCTGTCGGAGTAATATTTACACCCATGGCGCTAAGTCCGGCAGTTACTGTATCGATTCGGTTTGTTTCCTTTACTTTTAATTCCGCCGCGTCTCTGATAATGGTGGTTCCTTCGGCACAGGCTGCCATAACCGCAATCATAGGGATTTCATCAATTAGTGTCGGAATGATGCTGCCTTCAATAACCGTTCCTTTTAGATTGCTTGTGCGTACGAGAATATCTGCACGTGGTTCGCCGCCTTGAACTGACTGGTTAAGAAGCGTAAAATCAACGCCCATAGCTTTGCATACTTCAAGGAATCCTGCACGTGTGGGATTAATTCCTACATTTTTAATCAAAAGCTCAGAATCTGGTGCAAGGGCAGCGGCAGCGATAAAGTATGCCGCGGAGGAAATGTCTCCCGGCACGCAGATTTTCTGTCCGTATAATTCTTTACAGGGAAGGATGTCTGCCGTAGCGCTTCCATCTGTATTTACCTTAGATGTAACAGAGGCTCCGAAGCTTTTTAGCATCAGTTCTGTATGATTTCTGGAAAGAGCAGGCTCAGTTACCGAAGTCTTACCGTCCGCATATAATCCGGCAAGCAGAATTGCTGATTTTACCTGCGCCGAAGCGACCGGTGACTGGTAGGAAATTCCGTGAAGCTTTCCCGGCTCAATGCGAAGAGGCGCACAATTATTTCCATTTATACTGGTTATCTTTGCGCCCATCAGATTCAACGGTGTCATGATACGGCCCATAGGGCGGGAGTTCAGGGATTCATCTCCGGACATAACAGAAGAAAAATTTTGCCCGGAAAGGATTCCTGCCATCAGCCGGGTAGTAGTGCCACTGTTTCCTACATTTAATATGCTGTCAGGAGCGCTAAGGCCGTGCATACCTTTGCCGTGTACGAGAATTGCATGCGGTGTTTCCTCAATTGCGACTCCCATCTTCCGGAAACAGTCAATGGTAGACAGACAGTCTGCGCCCTCTAAAAAATTCGTGATTTCAGTCGTTCCAAGGGAAAGAGAGCCAAACATAACGGAACGGTGTGAAATGGATTTGTCTCCGGGAATATAGATTTCGCCCCGAAGCCCTGTTTTTCTTATAATTGATTTAACGCTCATAGACAATATACCTGAATTTCTGCAATAATTCCGCCGCTTTCCCGGAGGAAGCCTCGTCGTAGAATTCAATACGCAGAACCCCTTCTTCAAATTCTCTGTTATGAATGATGCCAATGTTTTTGATATTAATGCCGTTAGATGCAAGAATGGTTGCGATGGCAGCGATTCCTCCGGCTTCGTCAATAATATCACAATAGACGGCAAATGCTTTCTTGATCGGACCCGCAGACGAATCTGGAATTGAATTGCGGTAATTTCTGGAAGCATCGAACCATTGATAGATTGCCTGTTCGTCGCCCTGGTCAATAAAGCTTTTCATTTTATTTAAGGATGTAATGTATTGCTCAAGAATTCGGGAAATATTTTCCTGATTCTTCAGGCAGATATGCTGCCACATGGTCGGGGAGGATGATGCAATTCTTGTAATATCCTTGAAGCCCCCGGCGGCAAGCTGTTTCATTAATTCATCTTTGTCATCTGTATCACGGACAAAATTTACGAGAGTGGACGCAATGATATGCGGCAGATGACTAATCGTACCGGTAATATAGTCATGCTCCTCGTAATCCAAAATGACGGGGAGAGCCTTCAGGCTGGATACAAAATCCTGATACCGTTCTACCTTGTCCTGTGATACGGATGCGGAAGGTGTTAGTATATAGTAAGCATTTTCAATCAGCATGGCTTTGGAATTGGCATAGCCGCTTTTCTCAGAGCCTGCCATAGGATGGCCTCCGATAAAAGAAGATTCCATGCCAAGTCTGGTGACCTCCTTGTGAATGTTGGTCTTTACACTTCCCACATCTGTAAGAATACAGTCTTCATTCAGATAGTCCTTTATTTGTTTTAAATATGCAGAGTTGCAGGCAACAGGCGCACACAGGAAAATATAATTGCAGTGATAAAAGTTATTATCAATTGTAGTTGCCGCCACATCAATGACAGATTCCTGTGTCGCAAGTGCAAGTGCTTCTTTATTTTTGTCAAAAGCTATAATTTCATAATCCGGATAATACTGGCGGATTGCCCGGGCAATGGAACCGCCGATTAATCCGAGACCGATAAAGCCGATTTTTTGTCTCATTTGAATCCTCCTTTTGTCCTTTTCATATTTTATCTGTTCTTTCCTTTTTTGTCAACACTACATTACTTTAAAGTGTAAAAGTGATGTTTATTAGAAAGATTGCACAAAAGAGTTGTAATCGGCTTATTTTTTTAGTACAATATACACATGAGATTTTACTAACGCAAGGAGGCAGCGAGTATATGAAAGTTTATAGAACGGACGAGATTAGAAATGTGGTCCTGTTAGGACACGGTGGAAGCGGAAAGACAAGTCTTGCAGAAGCAATGGCATATGTATCAGGAGCAACCAATCGTATGGGAAAGATATCTGACAAGAATACGATTAGTGATTTTGATAAAGAAGAACAGAAGCGTGGTTTTTCAATCAGCACGACATTGATTCCTGTAGAATGGGAGAAGGCAAAGATCAATATACTGGATACACCGGGATATTTTGATTTCGTAGGAGAAGTGGAAGAGGCAGTCAGTGCGGCAGATGCGGCTGTTATCGTAGTATCCGGTAAAGCGGGCGTTGAGGTAGGTACAGAAAAAGCATGGGAGCTGTGTGATAAGTACAACCTTCCAAGAATGATTTATGTGACGGAGATGGACGTGGATGATGCAAGCTTCCGTCAGGTTGTGCAGGATCTGACAGACCGCTATGGTAAAGTGATCGCACCGCATTTCCAGCCGATCCGTGAGAATGAAAAGCTGGTAGGATATGTAAACATTATTAAGAATGCCGGAAGACGTTATACCGGAGTTGGTCAGAGAGAGGAATGTGAGATTCCGGATTATTGTAAGCCGAATCTGGAGATGTATCGGGAAAAGCTGTTAGAGGCAGTTGCTGAAATCAGTGATGAATATATGGAAAGATATTTTGCCGGAGAGGAATTCTCTGTAGAAGAAATCCGTGCGGCGATGCGTACAGAGGTTATGGAGGGAAGTATCGTTCCGGTAGCGATGGGTTCTAATATTCAGGCACAGGGTGTTGCGAATCTGCTGTCAGATATTGTAAGATTCTTCCCAAGTCCTGACTGGAGAGAATGTGCAGGTATTAACCGCAAGACAAATGAGATTTATGAAGCAAATTATGATTTCGCAAAATCGAAGTCTGCATACGTATTTAAGACAATGGTTGACCCGTTTATCGGAAAATATTCCTTTATTAAGGTATGTTCCGGAGTTCTGAAGGGGGAAGATACTCTTTATAATCCGGAGACAGAGACAGATGAGAAGCTTGGAAAAATTTATACAATGATTGGCAACAAACCGGTAGAAGTAAGCGAGCTGTTTGCGGGAGATATCGGAGCAATCGCAAAGCTTGCAAATACAAAGACAGGAAATACATTGTCTACGAAGGCTGTTCCTGTTCTGTATGGAAAAACGGATTACTCCAAACCATATACATATATGAAGTATGTAACGAAGAATAAAGGCGATGAAGATAAAGTGTCCCAGGCAATCCAGAAGATGATGGCAGAGGATATCACGCTGAAAGCAGTCAATGACAGTGAGAACCGTCAGTCACTGATTTATGGTATGGGAGACCAGCATCTTGAAATTGTAGTGAGCAAGCTTCTGGAGAGATATAAATGTGAGGTTACATTAGAGACGCCAAAGGTTGCATTCAGAGAGACAATTAAGAAGAAATCAGATGTAGATACAAAATATAAGAAACAGTCCGGAGGACACGGACAGTATGGACATGTAAAGATGCGGTTCGAGCCGTCCGGGGATATGGATACACCATATGTTTTTGAAGAAGAGGTTGTCGGCGGAGCTGTTCCGAAGAATTATTTCCCGGCAGTAGAAAAAGGACTTCAGGAGTCTGTTCTGAAGGGACCATTGGCGGGATATCCGGTTGTCGGGGTTAAGGCTGTGCTTTATGACGGTTCTTACCATCCGGTTGATTCTTCTGAAATGGCATTTAAGACAGCTACGGTTCAGGCATTTAAAAAGGGCTTCATGGAAGCTTCTCCGGTACTTTTAGAGCCGATTGCTTCTATTAAAGTAACGGTTCCTGATGAGTATACAGGAGATGTTATGGGAGATTTGAATAAGCGCCGCGGCCGTGTGCTTGGCATGAATCCGATAGCCGGAGGCCGTCAGGTGATTGAGGCTGACGTACCTATGACGGGAGTTTTCGGTTATTGTACAACACTTCGTTCCATGACAGGTGGAAGAGGTACATATGAATATGAATTTGCACGTTATGAGCAGGCTCCGTCTGACGTTCAGGAAGCAGAAATAGCGAAGAGAGCTTCAGAGGAATAAAAAAGAGGAAAGAAGAAAAGCCCTGAAAGGGCTTTTTTTCTTCATATAAAGGTGCTATAATCTTCTTTGCTATAAATAAAATATTTATATTGGAGTTCATAAGATGAAGGTAGTAATTATAGGTGATGGTAAAGTAGGACATAAGCTGACCACACAATTATCAGAAGAAAATTATGATATTGTCTTGATTGATCAGAATGAGGGGAAGCTGCAGGCTGCCCTTAACCAGCTGGATATTTTCTGTATTACAGGTAATGGGGCAGATGCAGAAGTGCAGAGGAGAGCGGATGTGCCGAATGCGGATATTGTGATTGCATGTGCGTCGGCGGATGAATTAAATATGCTAAGTTGTCTTCTGGCAAGAAAGCTGGGGGCAAAACATACAATTGCGAGACTGCGTAATCCGGTGTATTACCGGCAGATTGGTCTTTTAAAGGAAGATTTACATTTGAGTATGACGGTAAATCCGGATCTGGCAGCTGCGAATGAGGTGGCTAAGATATTACTTTTTCCGGAAGCGAGTAAAGTAGAGACTTTTATGAAAGGAAGAGTAGAGCTGATCGAGTATCCGGTGAAAGAGGAAGGTTCATTGAGCGATCTGTCTCTGGCAGAAATCTATAGGAAATATCAGATAAAAATACTGGTTTGTGCTGTGAAACGTGGAAATGAAGTTTATATTCCGGGTGGAGATTTTGTGCTGAAAAAAGGAGATAAAATCCATATAGCGGCAACGCATCAGGACCTGAAGACATTTTTTAAACTGCTTGGACGGAAAAATGCAAAAATTAAAAATGTATTAATCTGTGGAGGAGGGCATTTGAGTTTTTATCTTGCGGTGCAGCTTCTACAGGCTGGAATGCAGGTAAAAATTATTGAAAAAAAAGAAGAACGGTGTGAGGAGCTTTGTGAACAGCTTCCAAAGGCGACGATTATACATGGAGATGCCGCAGACCATGACCTTCTGATTGAAGAGGGAATGTGTAATGCAGATGCGGTTGTTGCACTTACCGGTATGGATGAGGAAAATATCATCATGGCGCTGTTTGCAAAGATGAATGGTGTGGAGAAAATTATTGCAAAAGTGAATGAAGATACACGTGCGCAGATGATTGAAGGAATGGGAATTGACAGTGTTGTGTCAGCCAAAAGTGCGGCGGCAGACGCGATACTGGGGTATGTAAAAGCGAGAATGAATTCTTACAGCAGCGCGAACATAGAGACTCTTTATTATCTTGTAAATGGACGGATTCAGGCGCAGGAATATATTATAAAGCAGGAATGTGAGTACACGAATATTCCTCTGAAAAAGCTGCCTACAAAATCGAACAATTTGATTGCCTGTATTGGTCGTGGCCGGAGAGTGATTATCCCAAATGGTGATGATCACCTGGAAGTAGGCGACAGCGTGATTGTTGTTACAACAGGACAAAATATGAAAGAGTTGAAGGACATTTTTCTATGAATACAAAGATGATACGTTATATTTTAGGCAAGATGCTGGGGGTAGAAGCACTTTTGCTTTTACTTCCGATGATTGTTGGAGCAATCTACGGAGAAAAGAAGGAAATCCTTGCTTTTTTGGCTCCGGCTGTAATTCTCATACTGGTGTATGTTATTTTTGGAAGAAAAAAGCCGGAGGATACAACCATTTACCGAAAGGAAGGTATGGTAATTGTAGCTGGTGCGTGGATTTTGTGGTCACTTTTCGGAGCGCTGCCATTTACAATATCCGGGAGTATTCCCTTTTATCTGGATGCGTTTTTTGAAACGGTTTCCGGATTTACGACAACCGGTTCAACAATTTTAAAGGATGTGGAAGCACTTCCTTATAGTATGGCTTTCTGGAGAAGCTTTACGCACTGGATAGGTGGAATGGGGGTTCTGGTGTTTGTCATGGTCATTACGACGCTTGATAAAAAGAGCTCTATGTATCTGATACGTGCTGAAGTACCGGGGCCGGAAAAGGATAAGCTTGTACCTAAGACCATGTCAACTGCAAGAATTTTGTACGGTATGTATCTTGGAATGACAATCATGGAGGTATTGCTCCTTATGTTGGGAGGAATGAATCTGTTTGACAGTCTGGTTCATTCTTTTGGTACAGCCGGGACAGGTGGATTTTCTAATTATGCTGCTAGTGTAGGGCATTTTGAAAGTGCATATATTGATGGCGTGATTTCTCTGTTTATGATTTTATTTGGCGTGAATTTTAATTTATATTTTTTCCTGCTGCTGGGTGAGGTTAAGCCAGTATGGAAGAATGAAGAGCTTCGGGCATATCTGGTGATTATAGCAGCTGCAACAGCATGTATTACAGTAAATATCAGCCCGCAGTATCCGAATCCACTGACAGCATTCCGTTATGCGATTTTCCAGGTGGCATCGATCATTACGACAACAGGATATTCAACGGCAGATTTTAATTACTGGCCGATGTTTTCACAATGTATCTTGTTACTGCTTATGGCAATTGGAGCATGTGCATCCTCCACAGGAGGAGGTATCAAAGTATCACGAGTTCTTATTGTTTTAAAACGAATTAAACAGGAGATAAAGAAGCTTGTACATCCGAAGTCTGTCAGTATTATCCGTGTAAATGGGAAAAAGATGGGCGAAGACGTGTTGAAAACCGTTTATGTATTCCTTATGGCATATGCCGGGATTGTGATTCTTTCGATTCTGCTTGTGTCGTTGGATAATAAAGATTTTGCAACAATATTCAGTTCAGTCATGGCAACGATAAATAACATAGGTCCGGGTATTTCAGAAGTGGGGCCGGCAGGAAGCTTCGCAGATTTTTCCCCACTATCCAAGCTTGTCTTCTGTTTTGATATGCTGGCGGGGCGTCTGGAAATCTTTCCGTTTTTGATGTTGTTTACGGCGTTTATATGGCAGAAGAAATTCTAATGGAGGTAGAAAATGAAAGCAAAAGGAAAGATTCTTATTACATTACTTGCGGTACTTGCGGCAGGCATTTACTATTATGTGACAATCCCTGCGATTAATATTCATTCTTCAGACACATGGTTTGTAATGATATTTCTGTTTGTGATATTAGCGGTTGTGTATATACTAAAGAAGAGAATCAGAAAAGATGAGTTGAGACAGAATAAGATTATAAGAGCCTTTGCAGTGCTGATACTGGGACTTGCCATTGTGTATTTTGTAGGAGCTATTTTGTCTTCGCCGATTGTAAATGCAAAGAAATACCAGCAGCTTATGCAGGTGGAAGAGGGAGATTTTGTTGACGATATAGAAGAGCTTTCTTTTGATAAGATTCCGCTTTTGGACAGAGATACCGCACAGATTCTGGGTGACCGTAAGATGGGAAGCATGGTGGATATGGTTTCTCAGTTTGAGGCGGATGAGATTTATTCGCAGATTAATTATAAGGATAATCCGGTCCGGGTGTCGCCTCTTAAATATGCCAGCTTGATTAAATGGCTTACGAACCGCTCAGAGGGAATTCCGGCTTATATTCGTATCAATATGGCAACGCAGAATACGGAGCTTGTAAAGCTTAAAGAAGGAATGAAATATATGACCTGTGAGCATTTCAACCGGAATATTTACCGGCACCTGCGTTTCGCACATCCGACTTATATTTACGGCGAATTGAGCTTTGAGATTGATGATGACGGGACTCCTTACTGGATTGCTCCGGTGAAAAAGTTTAATATCGGACTTTTTGGCGGCGAGACAGTGGGGAAAGTCGTGATTTGTAATGCGGTAACCGGAGACATGAAAACGTATGCAGTGGAGGATGTGCCGGAGTGGGTAGACAGAGCTTATTCCGCAGATCTTCTCGTACAGCTGTTTGATTATTATGGGACGTTGAAGCATGGATTTTTTAACAGTATTTTAAGTCAGAAGGATTGCCTGAAAACAACAGATGGTTATAATTACCTGGCGCTGGATGATGACGTATGGATGTATACAGGCGTTACTTCTGTAAATGGAGATCAGTCTAATGTGGGATTTGTTCTGGCAAACCAGAGGACAATGGAGACGAAATATTATACGGTAGAAGGAGCAACAGAATCCTCAGCGATGTCTTCGGCAGAAGGACAGGTGCAGAATCTTCACTATACGGCAACATTTCCGCTGCTTTTGAATATTTCTGATGAACCGACATATTTCCTGGCTTTGAAGGACGATGCGGGGCTTGTTAAGAAATATGCGATGGTAAATGTCCAGAAATATCAGATTGTGGCGATTGGTGACAGTGTGGTTCAGTGTGAAGAAAATTATCTGGATCTTTTATTGAGTAATGGTGTAAAGGAAGAAGAAAAAGATGTCCGCGAAATAAAGGAGATAGAGGGTGAGATTACGAAGATTGCCCAGGCGGTCATCGACGGGACTTCTCATTATTACATTATGGTAACAGAGTCAGATGATATCTTCGATGTTTCGGTCGTTGACTTTATTGATGTTGTCAGATGTGAAGTCGGACAGAAGGTGAAACTGGAGTATAAAGAAGGAGAAGAGGCGAATACGGTTATGTCGCTTACTATCAGGTGAAAATATTGTGGACGAATAAATGTAGTGAGGGATTTATAACCCCTCACTATATTTTTCAATTTTTTTCATGACTGCTTCTTTAGAATCTCCCTCTAACGGGGTCGGACAGTAATCATTTTTCGTGCTTACGGAAGAAAGAGAACAAGGGATGATGTTAATGTCATCGTCTTCTTCCACACCCTCTTTTGTAATCGTAAAGGTCTGCTGGAAGATCATGGTATCCTTGTCTCCCGGGTTTGAGTTGCCACCGAAGCAGAAGTTTCCCAGACTATAGGCAATGTATTTATTTTTGTAATTTTCAATGCCTTGCAGAACATGGGGATGATGTCCGATTACAAGGTCGGCGCCCTCATCAATGGCAAGGTGGGCAAGCTCCTTCTGGATAGAATTCGGAGTATATTCCCGTTCAATTCCCCAGTGGAAATTAACAATAATCAGTTGTGCGCCTGCTTCCTTCAGGGCAGCGATGTTTTCTTTTACCTGTTGTTTTTTTCCCAAATGTTCTGCCAACTCATAGATCCCGGTAAGACCAACTTTTACACCCTTAATCTCAAGGAGAGCGACATTTTCATAACCAAATGTGGTAATGCCTGCTTCCTCCAGATTGGCGATGGTATCGTCGTAGCTGGAGGCGCCGTAATCTTTGCTGTGGTTATTGGCAAGATTCGCTGCCTCTACGGAGCTTCCGGAAAGAATAGAGGCGTATTCCGGCGCACCCTTGAAAGCAAATTTTTTCTCCGCGCGTGTAGTGGATTCTGTCAGGGTACCTTCCATATTTACGATTGACAAGTCATCCTCCTCCAGTATCTTCCGCACATTTTTGAAAAAATAATCTGCGCCGTACATATCATAATATGCGTTCAGGCTTGTGGCAGGGTTAAAGTTCTGGTCGGTGCCAAGTGTGCAGTCTCCCATGGAGCTGATCGTAATAGTTACTGCTTTTTGCTTTTTCTCATCCTTTTTTGTATTTATGACGAGTTCTTTTACTTTTACAGAAGATGTGTCGATATTTGACGCCTTCTTTTGCTCTTTTTTTTCAGAAACTGCATTTTCGGTTTTCATTTCTTCTTTTTTGGAAGAAGATTGGATTTTGGAAACGATTCCCCTGATTCCGAAAAAAATACCCAGACATAGGAGAAACAGAATGACCAGGCAGAGTATGGCACGGATCCGCCGGACACGGCGGCGTCTCGCACGTCTTCTCTTTGCATCTTTTATATTTCTTGGTCTTTGATTCATTTTTATCTACCCGTATAATGAAAAAGGAGATTTACAGATAAGAAGCAGGACTCTTGCCTGGCCATATCCGAAAATCTCCGTTTCTTTTCTTTCGTTATTTTAATTTAAATAACTACATCCGTCAGGATTAATGTCTTTTAAATCATCTTTTGCAGCACTGATGCTTACATAAAAATCAATACCACATTCCTTAGAAATTTTCTTGAGCCTTTCAATAAATTCCGGCATATTTTCGAGAGAAATGTCAGCATGCTTCAAGATACCGTCAATAAAGATACATTCAATATCATGATTGGAACTATACATTCCATATAAAAATCCGATATATTCGTCGATATTTGTAATAGATGTGAAATCATCCATACAAATTGTACGAATATCAAATGCAACACTTACTGTATCTCTGTGAGTTTTCTTGATAAATACTACATTTCCGTTACATTCTTTGGCTTTCTTATTAGCCTGTTCAATCATTTGCTGTGTTTTGCCGCTGCCTTTCGGGCCTGTTAATAAATTTACCATTGGCGAACTCTCCTTTATGTATCATAATTTACTGAAAATATCAGTACGATTTATTTACTTTTATTATACATGAATATGCAGACAGAAACAACTGAAATGTTCAAAAATTATATTGATAATATTTGCTTTGGGTAATATTTGAATTAGTAAAAAGTCAGGATAATAGAAGAATCAAGACTTGACTTGTATTAACATTCTTCATATAATAGTTATCGTGAAATATATTGCGAGAACGTTCGAAAAGAGTGTTATAACGGAAAGTAGCCTTCCTGTCTCTTGGAGACGGGAGGGCTATATTTAGATAGGAAAAAAGCAGGAGGAGAGTTACGATGTCAAAAATACCATATAATCATAAAGCGATTGAGAAAAAATGGCGTGAAAACTGGGAAAAGAATCCGGTGAATGTGACAGAGAATGAGGATGGAAGTAAACGGGAGAAATATTACTGTCTGGATATGTTCCCGTATCCGTCAGGAAACGGTCTTCATGTAGGACATTGGAGAGGATATGTAATTTCTGATGTGTGGAGCCGGTATAAGTTACAGCAGGGATATTATATTATTCATCCGATGGGATGGGATGCATTCGGACTCCCGGCAGAGAATTATGCAATTAAGATGGGCGTTCATCCGGCAATTTCGACTGCAGAGAATGTAAAGAATATTAAACGTCAGATTAATGAAATTGCGGCCCTTTATGATTGGGACAGAGAAGTAAATACAACCGATCCTGCGTTTTATAAATGGACGCAGTGGATTTTTGTGAAAATGTTTAAAGAAGGACTCGCATATGAGAAAGAATTTCCGATTAACTGGTGTCCTTCCTGTAAAACAGGTCTTGCAAATGAAGAAGTAGTAAATGGAAAATGTGAGCGGTGCGGCGCTGAGGTAACGAAGAAGAACCTGCGCCAGTGGATGCTGAAGATTACTGCATATGCAGAGCGTCTCTTAAATGACCTGGATAAGCTTGACTGGCCGGAGAAAGTCAAGAAAATGCAGACAGACTGGATTGGAAAATCCTATGGTGCAGAAGTTGATTTCCCGGTAGAGGGGCGAGAAGAGAAGATTACAGTCTATACAACCAGACCGGATACCCTTTATGGCGCTACCTTTATGGTACTGGCGCCGGAGCATGAGCTTGCGGCAAGTCTTGCCACAGATGAGACAAGAGAAGCGGTAGAAAAGTATGTTTATGATGCTTCCATGAAGTCAAATGTTGACCGTCTGCAGGACAAAGAAAAAACGGGTGTGTTTACCGGAAGCTATGCGATTAATCCGTTAAATGGAGAGAAGACACCAATCTGGCTGTCTGATTATGTACTGGCAGATTACGGTACCGGAGCAATTATGTGCGTGCCTGCACATGATGACCGTGACTTTGAGTTTGCAACAAAATTTGGCATTCCGATTATTCAGGTTATTGCAAAAGACGGAAAAGAAATTGAAAATATGACAGAGGCTTATACAGAGGCATCCGGAACGATGATTAATTCCGGAGAGTGGAACGGAATGGAGTCTGCGGTTCTTAAAAAAGAAGCTCCGCATATCATCGAAGAGAGAGGTATCGGACGTGCCACTGTAAATTATAAACTGCGTGACTGGGTATTCTCCCGCCAGCGTTACTGGGGTGAGCCAATTCCGATTGTACATTGTCCGGATTGCGGATGTGTACCAGTGCCGGAAGAGGAATTACCGCTTCGCCTGCCGGACGTAGAATCTTATGAGCCGACAGGAACCGGGGAATCACCGCTTGCAGCGATTGACGAATGGGTAAACTGCAAATGTCCGGTCTGCGGAAAAGATGCGAAACGTGAAACAAATACAATGCCGCAGTGGGCAGGTTCCTCCTGGTACTTCCTGCGTTATGTAGATAATCACAATGATAAAGAACTGGTATCCAAGGAAAAAGCAGATGCGATGCTTCCAGTAGATATGTACATCGGCGGCGTAGAGCACGCAGTACTGCACCTTCTGTATTCCAGATTCTATACGAAGTTCCTGTGCGACATCGGGGCAATTGACTTTGATGAGCCGTTCCAGAAGCTGTTCAACCAGGGAATGATTACAGGTAAGAATGGAATCAAGATGAGCAAGTCCAAAGGAAATGTGGTATCTCCGGATGACCTTGTAAGAGATTACGGATGCGACTCCTTAAGAATGTATGAGTTGTTCGTAGGACCGCCGGAGTTAGATGCAGAGTGGGATGACCGCGGAATCGACGGAGTAAAC
>CALFCS010000168.1 GCA_937950565.1 uncultured Lachnospiraceae bacterium | reverse complement strand
CGGAGGCGGGCTTGCTTATTTTTTACTTATCTGGCTGGGGTGTGAATTGTAACAACATATCTAGCACAAATTCATGCAATTTATCTTCTGAAACATGAAATTCATCATGCTCGCTTCCAGCTTTCATTTCCCCCGGAATACGCAGCACTTCTTCCTCCACCGTATATTCCGTTAATTCCTTCAATTTATCGGCTGTCATGCCCATCACAAGGTAATCCTGTGCCGCATCCAGAATCTGATACAACCGGCCGGTCTCTACATCCTGCTCTCCAAACTGGGAGAACAATGCACGAATAAACTGCTGCTGTCTCTCCATTCGCTCCAGGTTGCTGCCTGTCACTTCCGTATCACGATACCGGACATATTTCTGCGCCTTCTCCCCGTTCAGAGTAACCGTGTCCCCTTTTACAAACGAAGGGTCGATAACCGTATAATCCTCCGGGACAGTCAACGTAACACCGCCCAGCGCATCCACAATCTGATTAATTCCTTCTACATACAATGTAAAATAATCGTTCACGTCGATTCCGTAA
The DNA here is from genome assembly GCA_937950565.1 of uncultured Lachnospiraceae bacterium. GTDB lineage: Bacteria > Bacillota > Clostridia > Lachnospirales > Lachnospiraceae > UBA7109. Next base: position 2,898 of record CALFCS010000168.1, on the reverse strand, counting down.
AACAGCTGCTCCACTGCTTCTGTCATCAGAATAGAACTCTGCTTCGGACTGCTTCCATAAGCATATTGCAAAGCAATCTGCGTCTTTTCATCCGAAATATGCCTTCCGGACACGTCATATAATGCAACCTGCGCCATAGAATCTCTCGGGATTTCTACAAATCGTGCAGTCTTTTTCTCCCGGTCCATCACATACAGAAGAATCGTATCCGCCTGACCGCCTCTTCCTTCTACCGATTCAACAGACGCTGTTCCCGATTTATCTACGCCAAGAAAGAGAACTGTCTTTATATCCGCGTTATATTTATATTTCTTTCCATTGTAAATAATCGTATTGTCATCTCCGTCAGACACCGCCGCCTGCTGTGGCAATTCTTCCTTCTGTTTCTCCCAGACAACCCACAAAAGAGCAAAAAGCGCTGCCAGGACAGCAATACCAGAAATCAAAAAAACCTTTCTTTTCCTTTTACTCATCCATCAGCACCGCCTCTACCAGATATCGTTTATCCGCCTGACCACCGATACATGTACTGAGTGTCAAAAGCTTATCTTCCTTATCCACAACAACGCTTTCATCAAAGAAATTCTTCATATTTCTTGCATTCCTTATGGATTCCAGATATGCTTCCCGGTGATCCGGATTGGTAAAATCATATCCCTTCAGGATATGCATATCACTATTTACACCCGCAGCAAAAATACGGTATGTAAACTTCTTCTCCGGTGTATAAATCTCTACTGTCGGATGCGCACGCATGTATTCCGGATCTTCGTAATTATGAAGTCCCTTAAACATCGTTCCATCCTTCATATTATGTCCGTAAATAATGGTATTATAATCTTCAAATTCCCGGCTGTTAAGACTCTCCGTATAGATTGAGCCCGGATAACCGGATTTCCCCTCAATGGTATGGTTCAAATAATAAGTGTCGTCCGTCGGACTCTGCACAATCGGATAACGAATCTCCGTCCCCGGTATTTCAATCCATGCATAAATATCAGGATTCACCTGATGCAAAGCATCAAAATCAATCGGACATACATACTCCTCTTCCTCCGGCGCCTCTATATCCTCCACCTTCACTTCCTCCTGAAGCTTATCATAGACATTCTCATTTTCCTCTTTTTCTGCCATCTGATATACAAGATATGAGACACATCCAATTGCCGCCACCAGCATCACGACACCGGCAAGCTTTCTCTTATTAAACATTCGCAGCCTTTCCCTTTCTCTTATTAACCGGGATTGCAGCCAGCGTATTCAGTTTCAGATATTTTCTTACATCCTCTTCTGTCTTCAGCGTATCATCCATCAGGTAAAGTACAATAATCAGCAAAGCCATAAGACCTGCCCCGACAATCGCACCCATCATCGTGTTTTTCATCAAATTCGGACTGATTGGACTCTGCGGCTTCACTGCCTCTTCTACGACATTTGGCTTTTCTGTATCCATGATCCGGGCAATTCGCTCCATTGCCACCTCAGAAACTGCATTTGCAATATCCTTTGCACGTTCCGGATCAGAATCCGTAACAATAATTTCCAGGAAACGACTGTCATCCGGATTATTTGTCTGTATCTTTGCAGCAAGCTGTTCATATGTAAGATTCAGTCCCATATCTTCAATAACCGTCTCCAACGCAGGACGCGTCTTTACAAGCATCTGAAAATCTACCGTAAGCCTTGTTCCCAGCTGAATATCCGCCATTGAAGTAATTGACGTCGAATTCGTCAGGATATATATAATGGATTTCGCAGAATACTGTGGAGTAATCATAAATTTCGTATAACACCCTGCGATCACAGCTCCGATAACAAAACAAATTATGATCATCCACGCCTTTCTCAACAGCAGATGAAATATTTCAACAAGATCAATAAGTTCCTCTTCTCTCTCAATACGCTTCTCCATATTTTTAACTCCTCACTTTCAGACTTTTACTATACAATTCAAAGCCCCATTCTGTCAAGTAATTCCTGCTGTTTTCTTGCTTTTTCCACATCTGCGCCAAACCCCTTCAGATGCTTCACCGTACTCCTTCTCCTTAGGAAAATCCCCTGGAAAAACCGCATCACCCAGGCGGCAGGCAGCAAGACCGGATATTTTTCTACCGCAGGCAGATACATACGCATATATGTCTTATTCGGAAAAAGGTGTCTGCGGACTGCCCGCATGCGGATTTTTTCTGATTGTTCCCCGGCAGTCTCCTTTTTATCAATCCCCTGCCGCATTCTCACAGTCGTCCCGTCGTTACCCACATATCCAAACACACCGCCAGACATAACACAGGCGCAAACCTCTTTGTAAACCCATGGCTCCATCGAAGCATCCTTCCACCGTTCCGATACACCAAACCATCTCTCACAGATCCACAAAACATTTTTACTGAAAACATCCAGTTTTAATATTTCCAGCTGTCTCTCAATATATTTCCAATCCATCTGCTCCTGGAATTTATAAATGTATACTGCAAGATCAAGAAACATCCTTATCCCTGCGCCACGACCATTGAAATGCTTTGCCAGATGGAACATTAAAAAGATAAAATGATAATTCAATTCAAAATATTTGGTATATTCCCTGTCGCTGTCAATTACATGTTCAAAAGCGTTTTCAAAATATTTTTCACAATTGACATCCTTCCAATATTCTCCACTGGCAAGCTTCGTATGTACTTCGATCAGGACCAATCCTTTCCGGTAACTCCAGACAAATCCCCTGGTATTTTCTCTGCTGTATCCCATACTCACCAATACCTGGTCCACACGTTTCCTGTCTTCCATGTGGATCAACATATCCACATCACCCATGATACGAAGCTCCGGAACAGGGTAATATTCCTTCAGCTGATAGCCTTTGAAAAACGCATGATAGATTTTCTCTTCCTGGAATCTATG
>CALFCS010000167.1 GCA_937950565.1 uncultured Lachnospiraceae bacterium | reverse complement strand
AGGATAATTTAGAGGAAGGGATATCCAGGGAAAGGATTCTGGAGAAATTGAAGCGCAGGTTTTCTGTAAGTCCTGAGATGGCGGAAACATATTATCAGAAATTTTCGGTGATGAGCTAATATAGAGAGAACTTGAGGGAGGATACTATGATTGGAATTATTGGAGCAATGGAAGAAGAGGTAGCGGCGCTGAAAGATGAAATGGAGGGCGCAGTTATCACGGAATATGCATCTATGGAATTTTGCAAAGGTATCTTATGCGGCAGGGAGGCTGTCGTTGTAAGAAGTGGAATCGGAAAAGTGAATGCGGGAATCTGTGCGCAGATTCTGGTGGACAGATTTGGAGTGGATATATTAATTAATACAGGAATCGCCGGTTCGCTGGACGCAGATATTGATATTGGGGATATGGTTATTTCTACCGATGCGGTACATCATGATATGGATGCGACGATTTTTGGCGACCCGGCAGGACAGGTTCCGAGAATGGATACATTTTCATTTCCGGCGGATGAACGTCTGGTAGAGCTTGCGGTAAAGGCAAATGAGAAGGCAAATCCGGATATTCATACATTCCGGGGGAGGGTGGCCAGCGGAGACCAGTTTATTTCTTCCCAGGAAGCAAAGGAGAGGATTTCCACGAATTTTCATGCGTTGTGCGCAGAAATGGAGGGCGTCGGGATTGCCCATGCGGCATATCTGAACAAAGTTTCGTATGTCATTGTTCGTGCGATTTCGGATAAAGCTGACAATAGTGCGACAATGGATTATCCGGAGTTTGAGAAGCGGGCAATCGTGCATAGTGTAAGGCTTGTGAAGGAATTACTTGCAAATCTGTAGATGGAGGGCCTGACAGAAGGTGACAGCCTTCCTCTTATTTTGACATGTGTGTGTCGAAATAAGAGGAAGGCTTTTTTAACCCTTGGAATAAATTTACGGTATAATTCATAAAAAAAGGAGGGTTCTATTATGATAGAAATGATGTTGGACAAGTACATACTGTATGTACTCATGGGTTGTGTGGCAGCAGCAGGAATTGTGAGTAAAGTGATTGTAAGCATTGTGCTGAAGCGGCTTGTGCGGGCCGCCGGGAGCATGGGCAAAAGCACGCATCCGTTTATGCGGCTTGTGCGGGCCAAATTCGAACACACCTGTATGATCAGTGACAAGGTGGAAAATGTGGGTGTGTTTGTGGACAAGTTTCTGTATGAGTACAAGACGGCAGGGGTCAAATTACATACGATAAGAAGGATGGAAACCGCTTCAGCGGTTCTGTGCCTGATACTGGGAGCTGTAGGAGCGTTTCTGGCATACATGACTTACGGGATGCAGGAGGAAGTATTCCGGCTGGGCGGCGTCGGCGTGGGGCTTGCAGTTCTGGTATATGCAGTACATCTTTTGACGGATGAGAAATACCGTCTGGAAGCAGTGAAGAATTATATGATTGATTATCTGGAAAATATTTGTCTTAAGCGGTATGAAAAAAATTACCGCCGTGAAATTCATGCGGCGGCGCCGGAGGTTCCAATTCCCGACTTTGGTGAAGCTGATGAAATCCGTGAATCAGAGTTTGTGGAAACGGAATCTATGGGGACGGAATCTATGGGAATGGAATCTATGGGAATGGAGTCTATGGAGATAGAAGACGCAGAAATGGAAGATATGAAAATAAAAGCTGCAGAAATGGAAATCGCAGAAATGGAAATTGCGGAAAAGGAAACCGTGAAAAAGAAAACTGCAAAAAAGGAAGCCGCAAAAAAGGAAGCCGTGAGAAAAGAAGGTGTGGAGGAGAAAGCGCCGGAAAGAAGACAGCAGGAACCGATACGTCCACATCCAGGCAGAGAAGTTCCTTCACCGCGCACGTCGCCGGAGATAGAGCCGCCCACAATGCCAGAGCCGTATGAAGTGCCGGATGTGACCGCACCGGTTCGTGCGGCAAAGAGTGGAAGGGCAGAGAAGAAGGCTTTGAAAGAGAAGATGCAGGAAACAGCAAAGGATGAAAAGAAGGATGTGTTGATTCGTCAAATTCTTGAGGAGTTTATGGCTTGATTAAAGCGCGCTGATTTGTTAAAATAAACATATATGTATTCTTAAGAAGAAAGAAGGAGCGGTTATGGGAAACAAAGTAACATTTGATTATTCAAAGGCAGGCGCATTTGTCAGCGATCATGAGATGGAATCTATGAAGAAGATTACCGAGGCAGCAAAGGCTGAGCTTCTCGGAAGAGAAGGAGCAGGCAATGATTTCCTTGGATGGATTGATCTTCCGGTTGATTATGATAAAGAAGAGTTTGCGCGGATTAAAAAAGCAGCAGCAAAGATTCAGAATGATTCAGAGGTTCTGGTTGTAATCGGTATCGGTGGTTCTTATCTGGGTGCAAGAGCGGCGATTGAATTTTTACGTCATAATTTCTATAATATGGTGTCCAGAGAAGTTCGCAAGACTCCGGAAATTTATTTTGCTGGAAACAGTATCAGCAGTACCTATTTGAAGCATCTTATGGATGTAATTGGAGACAGAGATTTTTCTGTAAATATTATCTCCAAGTCTGGAACAACGACAGAGCCGGCAATTGCATTCCGTATTTTCAAGGAAATGCTTGAGAAGAAGTATGGAAAAGAAGAAGCGGCAAAGAGGATTTACGCAACAACAGATAAAGCAAGAGGCGCTCTTAAGAAGCTTGCAGACGAAGAAGGTTACGAAGAATTCGTTGTGCCGGATGATGTAGGAGGACGTTTCTCCGTGCTTACGGCAGTTGGTCTTCTTCCGATTGCAGTCAGCGGTGCAGACATTGACAAATTAATGGAAGGTGCGGCATCCGGAAGAGAGATGGCGCTGAATCATCCATATGAAGAAAATGATGCACTCCTTTATGCGGCAGTTCGTAATATTCTGCATAGAAAAGGCAAAGGTGTTGAAATTCTGGCAAACTATGAGCCGAGTCTTCATTATGTATCCGAATGGTGGAAACAGCTCTATGGAGAGAGTGAAGGAAAGGATCAGAAGGGTATTTTCCCGGCATCTGTTGACCTTACAACAGACCTTCATTCCATGGGACAGTTTATTCAGGATGGAAGCCGTATTATGTTCGAGACGGTTATGGAGGTGCAGGAGTCAACAGAAGAGATTGTAATCGGGGAAGAGCCGGTTGACCTTGACGGATTGAATTATCTGGCAGGAAAGAATGTGGATTTCGTAAATAAGAGTGCAATGAATGGAACAATTCTTGCACATACAGATGGAAGTGTACCGAACCTGCTTGTTAAGATTCCGAAACAGGACGAGTATTCTCTCGGACAGTTATTCTATTTCTTCGAATTTGCCTGTGGCGTAAGCGGATATATCCTTGGAGTGAATCCGTTTAATCAGCCAGGTGTAGAGAGTTATAAGAAGAATATGTTTGCGCTTCTTGGCAAGCCGGGATTTGAAAAGGAAAGAGAAGAGTTATTAAAGAGACTGTAAATGGAAATAATATATGAAAAGCTGAAAAATTACAGTAATTCCGATTATTATGGGTTTCATATGCCGGGACATAAGAGAAATGACCGGCTGCCGGGACAGGCGGAGAGTCAGCTGCCGTATGCGATTGATATCACAGAGATTGATGGATTTGATGACCTGCATCATGCAGATGGGATACTTCGGGATGCACAGGAGCGGGCGGCACGTATTTATCATGCTTCAGAGACACATTTTCTGGTTAATGGGAGTACGGTGGGAATTCTGAGCGCGGTTCTCGGGACAACTAAAAAGGGTGATACAGTACTTGTGGCAAGAAATTGCCACAAGTCTGTTTATCATGCGATATATATGAATGAATTAAAGCCGGTATATTTATATCCGGGATTTGATGAAAAATATCAGCTTAACACAAGAATCTCAGTCAGTGAGGTGAAGGCGGCGCTAGAGAGATATCCGGAGATTTGTGCGGTTATCCTTGTCTCACCTACTTATGACGGAGTGGTCAGTGAAATCAAAAAAATTGCGGACGCAGCGCACGAGAAAGGGATTCCGCTTATTGTAGATGAGGCGCATGGCGCGCATTTTGGCTTTCATCCGTATTTTCCGGAGAATTCAAATGTGTGCGGTGCAGATATTGTAATCCACAGTGTTCATAAGACGTTGCCGTCTCTGACCCAGACGGCGCTTCTTCATATAAATGGGAAGCTTGTGGACAGAGAGCGTGTGAGGAAGTATCTGCATATGCTGCAGACATCCAGTCCTTCCTATGTGCTTCTGGCAAGTATTGATTCCTGTATGGGGATGCTGGACACAAGATGTGAAGAGATTTTTGAGCCTTATGTGAAAATGCTTGCGAAGGCGAGAAATGATTTGAAGGAACTGAGGCATCTGAAACTTGCCGGATATGAGGACGGCAAGGGGTACGATTTTTCGAAAATGATTTTTTCAACTGTAGATACAGATATGACCGGGCGTGACTTGTATGAGCTTCTCTTGAACCGCTATCATCTGCAGATGGAAATGCTGGCAGGTGATTATGTGCTTGCTATGACAGCGCCGGGAGATACGAAAGAAGGGTTCGAGCGGCTTGTCTGTGCAATAAAAGAAATTGACG
>CALFCS010000166.1 GCA_937950565.1 uncultured Lachnospiraceae bacterium | reverse complement strand
CAGATTATGTTTGTGTCTGCAACTCCGGGAGATTATGAAGAACAGCATGAGCTTCTGCGTGCAGAGCAGGTTATCCGGCCGACAGGGCTTCTAGACCCTGAGGTTGAAGTGCGTCCGGTGGAGGGGCAGATTGATGACCTGATTGGAGAAGTGAACAAAGAGACAGCAAAGAAGAATAAAGTGTTGATTACAACACTTACGAAACGTATGGCGGAAGATTTGACAGATTATATGAAGGAAGTAGGAATCCGGGTACGTTATCTCCATTCGGATATTGATACATTGGAGCGTACGCAGATTGTCCGGGATATGAGGCTGGATGTATTTGATGTGCTTGTAGGAATCAATCTGCTCCGGGAGGGTCTGGATATACCGGAGATTACACTGGTGGCTATTCTGGATGCGGATAAAGAAGGATTCCTTCGTTCGGCTACATCTTTGATACAGACAATTGGGCGTGCGGCACGTAATGCGGAAGGGCACGTCATTATGTATGCAGATACAATTACAGATTCCATGAAGGTTGCTCTTGAGGAAACGAAGAGACGCCGGAAGGTGCAGATGCAATATAATGAAGAACATGGAATTATACCGACAACAATTCAGAAGAGCGTGCGTGATCTGATCAGTATTTCCAAAAAGGTTGCATCGGAGGAGCTTCGTATGGAGAAAGATCCGGAGTCTATGAGCATGAAAGAATTGGAAAAATTGTCGAAAGAGATTACGAAACAGATGAAGAAGGCGGCGGCAGAGCTTAATTTTGAGGCAGCGGCAGAACTTCGGGATAAACTGATAGAGATTAAGAAGATAATACAGGAAAATGAGTAATTCTGTTATGAAAGGATTATATTGAATTATGATGGATAAAAAAGACAACAGACAATATATTAAAATACGGGGAGCAAATGAGCATAATTTAAAAAATGTGGACTTGGATATCCCGAGAAATGAATTAGTAGTGCTTACTGGAATCAGTGGTTCAGGAAAATCGTCTCTTGCATTTGATACGATTTATGCCGAGGGGCAGAGAAGGTATATGGAATCTTTATCTTCTTATGCAAGGCAGTTCCTGGGGCAGATGGAGAAACCGGATGTGGAAAGCATTGAGGGGTTGTCACCGGCTATTTCCATTGACCAGAAATCAACAAACCGGAATCCAAGGTCTACCGTAGGAACTGTTACGGAAATTTACGATTATTTCCGTTTGCTTTATGCAAGAGTTGGAATTCCTCATTGCCCGAAGTGTGGAAAAGAAATTAAGAAACAGACGGTAGACCAGATGGTGGACCAGATTATGGAACTGCCGGAAAGGACAAAAATACAGCTCCTTGCACCAGTGGTCCGCGGCAGAAAAGGAACGCATGCCAAACTTTTGGAGAGGGCAAGAAAGAGCGGGTATGTCCGTGTGCGTATTGACGGCAGTCTATACGAGCTTTCAGAAGAAATTGCGCTGGATAAAAATATTAAGCATAATATTGAAATTATTGTGGACCGTCTTGTGGTGAAGCCGGGAATTGAGAAGCGTCTGACTGATTCTATTGAAAATGTATTGCATTTGGCGGAAGGACTTATGATGGTTGATATTATAGATGGCGAGACAATTAATTTCAGCCAGAGTTTTTCCTGCCCGGATTGCGGAATCAGCATTGATGAGATAGAACCGAGAAGTTTTTCTTTCAATAATCCTTTTGGTGCATGTCCGGAGTGTTTTGGTCTTGGGTATAAGATGGAGTTTGATATTGATTTGATGATTCCGGATAAAAAGCTGAGTATCAGTGAAGGTGCAATTACAGTAATGGGATGGCAGTCCTGTACAGATAAAAAAAGTTTTACTTATGCGATTCTGGATGCACTTAGCAAAGCATATAATTTTTCTTTGGATACACCATTTGAAAAATATCCAAAGAAGATTCAGGATATTATTATTTATGGAACAGGAGGAAAAGAGGTTAAAGTACATTATCAGAGCCAGCGGGGAGAAGGCGTTTATGATGTTGCTTTTGAAGGACTGATTAAAAATGTAGAACGTCGCTACCGGGAGACTTCATCTGATGTTATGAAAGCAGAATATGAAGGATTTATGCGGATTACGCCGTGCCACAAGTGCGGTGGGCAGAGATTGAAGGAGGAAGCGCTGGCCGTAACGGTTGGAGAAAAAAATATAGCAGAACTGACGGCACTTTCGATTGAACGTCTGCAGGTGTTTTTGCAGAATCTTGAATTGAATAAACAGCAGGAAATGATTGGTGGACAGATATTAAAGGAGATTCGGGCAAGAATTCAATTTCTGATGGATGTAGGACTGGATTATCTGACGCTCGCCCGTGCTACCGGTTCCCTTTCCGGAGGAGAGGCACAGAGGATCCGTCTGGCAACGCAGATCGGTTCCGGACTTGTGGGCGTTGCTTATATATTAGACGAGCCAAGTATCGGACTGCATCAGAGAGACAATGATAAGCTTCTGCGCACTTTAAAGCATCTTCGCGATCTGGGAAATTCTGTAATCGTTGTGGAACATGATGAGGATACCATGCGGGAAGCAGATTATATTGTAGATATCGGACCTGGAGCAGGAGAACATGGTGGAGAAGTTGTTGCGGAAGGAACAGCGGAAGAAATTATGAAAAACAAAGATTCTCTTACGGGCGCTTATCTAAGCGGCAGGATTCAGATTCCGGTTCCAGAGAAAAGGGAAAAGCCGGCAGGATGGATTAAAATTACCGGGGCAAGAGAGAATAATCTGAAAAATATTGATGTAAAGATTCCACTTGGAATACTGACCTGTATTACCGGCGTGTCTGGTTCGGGAAAAAGCTCTTTGATTAATGAAATTTTGTATAAAAGGCTTGCGAGAGAACTAAACAGGGCAAGAACGATTCCGGGAAAGCATACAGATATTAAGGGGATAGAAAAGCTTGATAAGGTGATTAATATTGACCAGTCTCCGATTGGGAGGACTCCACGCTCAAATCCTGCGACATACACTGGTGTGTTTGATTTAATCCGTGATTTGTTTGCGTCAACAGCGGATGCAAAGGCAAGAGGATACAAAAAAGGACGTTTTAGTTTTAATGTGAAAGGCGGACGTTGTGAGGCGTGTGCAGGTGACGGAATTCTGAAGATAGAGATGCATTTCCTTCCGGATGTATATGTGCCCTGTGAAGTCTGCGGTGGAAAACGGTATAATCGAGAGACTCTGGAGGTAAAATATAAAGGAAAGAGTATTTATGATGTACTGAATATGACAGTAGAAGAGGCGCTGCATTTCTTTGAGCATGTTCCAAGTATTCGAAGAAAAATGGAAACACTGTACGATGTAGGACTTTCTTACATCCGTCTCGGGCAACCATCTACTCAGCTGTCAGGAGGGGAGGCGCAGCGAATTAAACTCGCCACGGAGCTGAGCCGCAGGAGTACAGGAAAGACAATTTATATTTTAGATGAACCGACAACAGGTCTGCATTTTGCAGATGTGCATAAATTGACAGAAATTCTGCATCGTTTGGCCGCAGATGGGAATACTGTGGTAGTGATTGAACATAATCTGGATGTAATAAAGACAGCGGATTATATTATTGATATGGGACCGGAAGGCGGAGATAAGGGCGGAACTGTTATTGCACAGGGGACACCGGAGGAAGTAGCGGCGAATCCAGTCTCTTATACAGGGAAGTATATTAAGGGTATGCTTGACAGACAGGGTTGTTAATTACACGAGATAAGCTTATAATAGGATACACATGACATAGTTAGCAGAGAAAAGGAGTTTTCATACATGGCAGTAGATATCGGAATTGATTTGGGAACAGCCAGCATCCTTGTGTATGTAAAAGGAAAAGGTGTAATATTAAAGGAACCATCTGTAGTGGCTTTTGACAGAGACAGTAATGAAGTAAAGGCAATCGGGGAAGAGGCCCGCCTTATGCTTGGAAGGACGCCGGGAAATATTGTGGCGATTCGTCCGCTTAGAAAGGGTGTTATCTCAGATTATACTGTGACAGAGAAAATGATTAAATATTTTGTACAGAAGGCACTGGGCAAAAGAACATTTAAAAAGCCCCGGATTAGTATTTGTGTGCCGAGCGGGGTTACGGAAGTAGAAAGTAAGGCTGTCGAGGAGGCAGCTTATGCGGCGGGAGCACGTGAGGTAAAATTAATTGAAGAGCCAGTGGCGGCGGCTATAGGTGCGGGGATTGACATATCCAAGCCGTGTGGCAATATGATTGTTGATATAGGCGGCGGAACTTGTGACATTGCGGTAATTTCTCTTGGAGGTACGGTGGTAAATACATCTATTAAACTGGCGGGAGACGATTTTGATGAGGCAATCGTACGGTATATGAGAAAAAAACACAGTCTTTTAATTGGCGAGCGCACTGCAGAGGACATTAAAATAAAGATTGGAACCACTTATCCTCTTATTGAAAATGAGAGGATGGAGGTGAGGGGAAGAAATCTTGTGACCGGGCTTCCGAAAACAGTAACCGTGACGTCCTCAGAAACGGAAGAGGCGCTTCGGGAGACGACAGGTCAGATTGTAGAGGCAGTTATCAGCGTTCTGGAGCAGACACCGCCAGAGTTGTCTGCGGATATTCTGGATAGAGGGATTGTGCTGACAGGAGGCGGGGCAATGCTTCGTGGTCTTGAAGAACTGATAGAAGAGAGGACCGGAATTAACACGATGACAGCCGATGAGCCGATGCAGGTAGTTGCTGTCGGTACCGGTCAATATGTGGAATTAATGAGTGCACGAAGAGATGTATAGTTAGATGGAAAAGATAAAAGGATATGTAGAACACATTGTGTATCGGAATGAAGAAAATGGATACACAGTATTTCATTTGAATAATGACGATGGAGATCTTACCTGTGTGGGTAAATTTCACTATATTGAAGAAGGTGAATTGTTAGAACTGACAGGCGAATATACAGTCCATAAAATATATGGGACCCAATTACAGGTGGAGACCTCTCAGGTATGTGCGCCTGAAGATTTGGTCTCTATTGAAAGGTATTTGGGCTCAGGAGCTGTAAAAGGTCTGGGTGCAGCGCTGGCAGGACGTATTGTAAAAAGATTTAAGGAAGATACTTTTCGTATTATTGAAGAAGAACCGGAACGGCTTGCGGAGATAAAAGGAATCAGCGAGCGGAAGGCGCGGGAGATTGCTGTTCAGGTGGAAGAAAAGAAAGAAATGCGGGAAGCTATGATTTATCTTCAAAAATATGGAATTTCAACCACTCTTGCAGCAAAGATATATCAGCATTATGGACAGAAGGTTTACCGTGTGATAGAAGAAAATCCATATCAAATGGCGGATCATGTGCCGGGAGTTGGATTTCGGACTGCCGATGAAATTGCGTCAAAAGTAGGAATTCATGCGGACTCTGATTACCGGATACGAAGTGGTATTTTTTATACTCTTTTGCAGAGCGTGTCCGAGGGACATGTCTATCTTATGCAGGATGTTCTCCTTCATCGGGCAGGGCAGCTTCTTGAAGTGGAGATTGTGCATATAGAAAAATATTTGATGGATCTTGCGATAGAGCGCAAAATTGTTCTGAAAGAGAGTGAAAACGGGGTAAGAGTTTATTCATCTCATTATTATTATATGGAGTTAAACGTTGCGAAAATGCTTCATGACCTGAATGTTGCATTCGACGTTTCGGAAACAGAACTTTTACATAGATTGGAGAAAATTTCTGGAAATACGGGGTTTCATCTGGATCAAATGCAGAAAAATGCAGTGATAGAGGCGGCCCGCCATGGAGTATTTGTGCTTACCGGAGGTCCCGGTACAGGAAAAACAACAACAATTAACAGCATGATTCATTTTTTTGAGAGTGAAGGAATGGATATCTGTCTGGCTGCCCCTACAGGCAGGGCGGCAAAGCGTATGACAGAAGCGACCGGATATGAAGCGCAGACAATACACAGGCTTTTGGAGGTAAACGGAAATCCGGAAGAAGAAGGAAATACGGGCTTTTCAAGGAATGAGGAAAATCCACTGGAAGCAGATGTAATTATCATTGACGAAATGTCAATGGTTGATCTGCCGCTTATGTATGCGCTTCTTAATGCGGTAGTGCCGGGGACGAGGCTGATTCTTGTGGGAGATGAGGACCAGCTTCCGAGTGTGGGACCGGGCAGTGTGCTGAAGGATATTATTGCATCACGATGTTTTTCTGTAACTATGCTGACGAAGATATTCCGGCAGGCGGGGGAAAGTGATATTGTTGTAAATGCTCATAAAATAAATAAGGGAGAAGAAGTTGTGCTGGATAATAAAAGCAGGGATTTCTTTTTCCTTAAGCGTCAGGACGCGAATACAATAATCAGTGTAGTAATTACATTGATTCAAAAGAAGCTGCCAAAATACGTAGATGCAGGAATTTATGATATACAGGTGCTTACACCGATGAGAAAGGGATTGCTGGGAGTAGAGCGTCTTAACAAGATTCTCCAGGAATATTTGAATCCGCCGGATAAAAGCAAAACAGAAAAAGAATATGGTGACCGTCTGTTTCGGGAAGGCGATAAAGTGATGCAGATTAAAAATAACTATCAGCTTGAGTGGGAGGTTCAGACAAAGTATGGCATGACGATTGACAAAGGGGTTGGTATTTTTAACGGAGATATGGGAGTTGTCAAAAATATCAACACTTATGAGGAAACGGTAACGGTAGAATATGACGAACACAGATGTGTAAAATATCCGTATGCGCTTCTTGATGAATTAGAGCTTGCCTATGCCATTACTGTACATAAAGCACAGGGAAGTGAGTATCCTGCGATTGTAATGCCTCTCCTTCAGGGACCAAGGCAGTTATATTACCGGAACCTTTTATATACAGCAGTAACAAGAGCAAGAAAATGTGTCACATTAGTGGGGAGTGACGCGGTATTTCAGGAAATGATTCAGAATACACATGAACAGGACCGGAATACCAGTCTGGCAGAACGAATCCGGGAATTTGTATGAATTTGAAGGAAATATTATGGCCGGAGACTTGTCCGTTTTGCGGAAAGGTTTGTGCGGATGGGATTTGCAGGGGATGCAGAAAAAAGGTGGATTCACTGCAAATAAAAGAACCGGCATGTATGAAGTGTGGAAAACCTGTTTCGGTTTTGGAACAGGAATATTGTCATGACTGTATGCATACACATCATTATTATGAGAAAGGTATGGCAATGTGGCTTCACAAAGAACCAGTCAGTACCTCTATTTATCAATTTAAATATCATAACCAGCGCTTTTATGGAAAATTATATGCGGCAGAGATTGCAGCGAAAAAAGGGGCGCAGATTCTAAGATGGAGGCCGGAAATTATCATTCCGGTTCCACTTCATCCCAAACGAAAAAGAAAAAGAGGATATAATCAGGCAGAGATTCTGTCATGTGAGCTTGGAAAAATACTTGGAATTCCTGTGTGCCGGAAGCTTGTAAAAAGAATCCGGTATACAGAGCCTCAGAAAAAGCTGGATAACAGAATGAGAAAACATAATCTTCAGAAAGCATTTGCTGTTACCCGTTCTATGGAAGGGGTAAAATCTGTTCTTGTGGTAGATGATATTTATACAACTGGAAGTACAATAGATGCAGTTGCGAAGGTGCTGAAGAAGGCGGGTGTCTCAAAAGTTTATTTTTTGACTATAAGTATTGGACAAGGGTACTGATATTTGTTATACTAAAAATGATGTTTCATGCAAAAATGTACGCTTCGAGGTGGATTATGTTAGACGAACGTAAAGTAAAATTAATGACAAAGCTTGCTCTTTACGAACAGACGCAAGGAAAGAAGGATTTTAAAGTCAGTGAGTATTACCGAAAGGATTATGCAGGAATGCATGTCATATTTTCGATTTTGTGGGTTACAGTCGGATATATGTTGCTGGTAGTTATGGCTGTTTTTGCAGGACTTGAAACTTTGATGGAAAGCTTGTCACTTGCGCTTCTTGTAACGCTGGGGGCGGGAATTGTGATTGGATATCTGATCGTCGTGATTGTATATGCGGTTGTTACAGGCTGTCTGTATAACGCACGGCATAAGGAGGCAAGGCAGAGAGTAAAAAAATATAACCATAATCTGACAATATTACTGAAGATGTATGAAAAGGAGAAGAAGTAGATGGATAGTTTATTTGTATTTCGAGGGATGCTGCAGGACTTATATGCTAAAAATTCTAAAGTGATAGATAAGGCGGTTCAATTTATTCTCGCTTTGGTGACATTTTATCTGATTAATCAAAATGTGGGATTTATGAAAATGGCGGCAAATCCGGTTGTTACGCTGGCTCTGGCGGTGATTTGTACATTCTTTCCAATGATTATGACAGCTATCATGGCAACGCTTCTGATATTGGCGCATATGTATGCGGTGTCGCTGGGAGCGCTTATTGTTACGGCAGCAGTTTTTCTGGTTATGTATATTTTTTATTTCCGTCTTACTTCAAAAATGGCGCTGGTTGTGCTTCTCACACCGATTGCTTTTGTGCTGAAGGTCCCGTATGTAATACCGGTTGTGTATGGACTGATTGCCGGACCTGCAGCGTTGGTTGCGATGAGTTGTGGTACAATCGTATATTATATGATGGAATATGTGAAAAAAGCAGCGGCCGGAATGAAAGGCAAGGATGCAGTCGGGCTTATGGGACAGGTGTCCGCATATCTGAAACAGGTATTTCAGAGTAAAGAAATGTGGATTGTTATCATGGCATGTATCATTAGCTTTTTGGTTGTTTATACACTGCGTAGACAATCGATAAATCATGCATGGAAAATTGCGGTTATTGCCGGAGTGGTTACAAATATTGTTGTAGTTACAGCCGGAGATATTTCGTTTGGGGTGACAGCTTCTTATGTACCAATGATACTGGCAGGCGCTGCATCTATTATTATTGGTCTGATTCTTGAGTTTTTCTTCTTCTCGGTGGATTATACAAGAAGTGAAAAAATGCAGTTTGAAGATGATGAATATTATTATTATGTAAAAGCAATTCCGAAGTTATCGGTATCGACACCGGAAAAGACGGTGAAAAGAATTAACAAACGCCAGGAGCCGGAGAATGTGGATGCGGCAGAGGTGCGAAGACGAAATCGCAGTTCAGGGAGTTCGTCCGCGAAAAAAACGGTGGATAACACAAGGGTGAAAAAATCCCAGTTAAAAAGAGGACCTGCGGCGAAGAAGCATGATATGAAAGAGATAGATAAGATGCTTCTGACACAGAGCCTGAAAAAGGATTTGAATTTAAAATAGGTATGTGATTTGCAGATGGAAATGATATCATTAGAGAGGAGGTGGCCGGAGTGGAACAGCACATATCACAGATTTTAGGTAAATATGTCACGGATGTATATCTTCCCAAAATTCATTTGACAGATATTATTGAAGTTTTGATTTTATCATATCTTATTTATCATGTCATGATATGGATCAAAAATACAAAAGCATGGATGCTGTTAAAAGGAATTATTGTTCTGGCAGTTTTTATTCTGGTTGCTTCTGTTTTTAAGATGCATACGATTTTGTTCATAGCGAAGAATTCGGTTACGGTTCTTGCAACAGCGGCAATCGTTGTATTTCAGCCGGAGCTTCGAAGAGCGCTTGAAAAACTTGGGGAAAGAAAATTCTTAAGTTCTATTGTATCCTTTGAGTCTAACCGGGAGCGGGTGAGATTCAGTGAGGATACAATGGAGAGTATTATTGATGCGGCATTTAATATGGGGCGTGTGAAAACTGGCGCTTTGATTGTTGTTGAACAGGCAATCCGGCTCACTGAATATGAGAGTACCGGAATTCAAATGGACTGCATGGTATCCAGGCAGGTACTTATGAATATTTTTGAACATAATACACCGCTCCATGACGGAGCTATTATTATACGAGGGGACAGAATTGTGTCTGCAACATGTTATCTGCCCTTATCTGATAATATGGGTCTTAGCAAGGATCTGGGGACAAGACATCGTGCGGCAGTTGGAATGAGCGAAGTGAGCGATGCGTTTGTGATTGTGGTGTCAGAGGAGACGGGATATGTGTCTGTGGCGCAGGATGGAGTTCTTGAGCGCAATATCAGCAGAGAAGAATTGGGAGAGAAATTGTTTCATATCCAGAATTGGAAGTTAGAAACAGGGCGTTTCTCCTTTTTAAGGAAAGGAAGGCATAGCGATGAAGAAAAGACTGATGAATAATATTGGTCTCAAGGTGTTAGCCTTCTTTATGGCAGTTATGTCATGGTTTATAGTGGTTAACATTGATGACCCGGTGACGACACAAACTTATTATAGTATTCCGGTCAGTGTTATAAATGAAGATGTGCTGACAAAGGCAAATCAGACTTATCGTATCGTGGATGATACACAGACGGTTAGCGTAACAGTCAGCGCAAAACGTTCAGTGCTTGATAAAATAAAAAATGATGATATATCGGCAATTGCAGATATGAAGGAACTGACTTTAAATACGCAGATTCCGATTAAAATTGTAATCAATGGCTTTGAAGGGGATTATAAAGAAGCATATTCTGCACCAAGAAATCTTCTTGTGAAATTGGAAGAGTACGAGACGAAGAAGTTTCCGATTGTGCCGACAACAACCGGAACGGTAAGAGACGGCCATGCGCTGGGAGAAATCAAAGCTGTTCCAGAGAGGATATCTATTATGGGGCCGGAGTCAATCATAGAGAAAATCAGCAGAGTAGAAGCAGAAGTCAGTGTGTCAGGCTTGTCCGCGGATACGCTGGTGCAGTCTCAGCTTGTATTGTATGATGGAGAAAATAATGTGATTGATCAATCGCTTCTTGCAAATAATCTTGGCGGAGAAGGGGTGGCAGTCAGTGTGCAGGTTCTGAATGTTAAGAATGTTCCTCTTGTGTTTGATGAGTCAGAGATTCAGACAGCAGAGGGGTATTCGTTAACAGATGTAACATATGAACCGCGGGAGATTCAGGTCTATGCAAAGAAGGATATTCTTGATAAGACGAATAAGATCGAGATTCCTGCGGAGGCATTACGGACTTCAGAGCTTACGAAGAAGACAGAAAAGGTAGTTGATATAACAGAATATCTTCCGGAAGATTTGAAATTGGCAGATGAAAATGCAGGTTCCATTGTTGTGACGATTTCTGTTGAAAAAGATGGAACAAAGAGTTATGATATTTCGTTGGGTTCGATTGCAGTGAATGATTTGAATGATGGTTTGAAACTGGAATATGAGACAGCAGATGTTGTTGAGATTCAGATCAGAGGTCCGCAGGATATTCTGGAGACATACGATCCCAAAGAAAATGTAAGTATTAATCTTGCTGAATTCAAAGAAGCGGGTAAATATACAGTTCCTGTAAAAGTAAAAGTTCCGGAAGGATGTGCCCTGGAGAAACAGGTGTCTGTAAATATTATATTAGTAGAAAAGTAGGAGTTATCATGGTAAAACAAAAAGTAAGAATCAGTAATCCGACAGGTCTGCATCTGAGACCGGCGGGAATATTTTGCAACACTGCAAACAGGTATGATTGCAAAGTTATGTTTGAGTATAATAATACAAGTGCGAACGCAAAAAGTGTATTAAGTGTTTTAGGAGCCTGCATTAAGGCTGGTGATGAAATTATACTGATTTGCGAGGGCGAAGGAGAAGAAGAGGCTCTGAAGGCTATGGTTGAAGCAGTAGAGAGCGGCCTGGGTGAGTAGAAAGAGGAGTTTTACATATGAAAAAAAAGTGGATTCCTGTAGTTGCAGGGGTATTAGCTGTCATATTGATAATCGTGGTGGTTAAAACAGTATGGAATCCGGCTGCAAAAGAGACAAAAAAAGGAATTGAGTATTTAAAAGAGCTGGAAGCAAAAGATGTAGATGCTGTTGAAAAGGAAATTAAACAGGTCAAAAAAGAGGCACAGGCGGAAGCTGTTGCAAAGGGCGAATTGTCAGTCTGGGCGCAGTTCAGCGATTATGTGATTTTTGGAGACTCCAGAACGGTAGGGTTTTCTTATTATGAATTTCTTGATAAGCAGAGAATACTGGCTGAAGCGGGTCTTACAATTGCAAACATTCCAGATTATATAGAACAGATGAAAACATTGAATCCTTCTCATATATTTTTGTGTACCGGTTTGAATGATGTGAGTATCGGACTTTGGAAAACACCGGAAGAATACGTAGCAGATTATGAGAACAAAGTACAGGAAATTAAGAAGAATCTTCCAGATGCACACATTTATATTAATTCCATTTTTCCGGCTCAGGATCCTGCGTTTCAGAAGTCAAGTGCATGGAGGAATATTCCGGAATATACGGAAGCAGTAAGAAAATGGTGTGAGGAAAAGGGATACATATATATTGACAATACAGAAGTATTTGAAGCACATAAAGATTTGTATGATGTTGATGGGATACATTTCCAAAAGGCATTTTATGAATACTGGGCGATAAATATGCTGGCAGAGGTAGAATTATAATGGAAAAAGTAATGAAGTGTGTTGGCATTGTGAAGTACATATTGATAGTTGCATTGCTTGTGTTTATTGGCGGATTATTGAGAAATGGAGAAGTAAGCAATTCTAAAATTTCTAAAGTAACAGAAAATATTACGAAGTCTATAGATATGGAGAAACTTTCTGAATCAGATCACCGTATGGTGAAAAGGTTATATGGAATCAATGCGAATGATTATGAAGGGGTTTCGCTTTATGTTGCTGGCTCAAACATGGAAGTAGAGGAATTGCTGATCGTGAAATTAAAGAGTACAGAGCAGGCGGAAGCGGTGGAAGAAGCGATAAAGAAACGTCTGGACAAGCAGTTGGAAAGTTTTGAGGGATATGGCCCCGAACAATGCAAACTGCTGAATGACCATGTTTTAGATGTGAGAGGAAATTATATTTTATATGTAGTAAATAATAAAGCAAAGGCGGCAGACAAGGCATTTCAGAAAAGTCTGTAGGGGAAAGTAGAAGTTATGATTTTTAGTAGTGTGTTTTTTTTGTTTGTTTTTTTGCCGATTGTACTTCTGGCATATTTTCTTGTTCCGAAAAAATTTAAAAATGCTGTAATTTTGATTGCGAGCCTTATTTTTTATGCATGGGGAGAACCGGTATATATTGTACTGATGATGTTTAGTATTGTATATAATTATATATCGGGAATAGAGATTGATTATTGGAAAGGCAGAGGGCGCATAGGACAGGCAAAAGTCACATTTATTCTGTCTGTTGTTGTGAATTTGGGAATGCTGGGCTTTTTCAAGTATTATGGTTTCCTGCTAGAGAATATGAATAACCTGTTACCGGTAGATATCCCTTATAAAGCGCTTCCTCTTCCAATTGGTATATCTTTTTATACATTCCAGACATTGTCCTATGTGATTGATGTATATAGAGGAAATGTAAAGGTGCAGAAAAATCTGCTTCACTTTGGTACATATATTTCTATGTTTCCGCAATTGATCGCAGGTCCTATTGTGCGTTATGCGGATGTAGAAGTGCAGTTGACGAAACGAAAAGAAAGTCTTGCAAAATTTGGAGATGGTACAGCATGGTTTTTAAGAGGACTTGGGAAAAAGGTTCTTCTTGCTAATAATATAGGAATGACTTTTGATACAATTGCGGCGATACCGGCAGGAGAAGCGTCTGTGCTCACTGCGTGGATTGGCTGTGCTGCATATACTTTTCAGATATATTTTGATTTTAGCGGATATTCAGATATGGCGATTGGACTGGGGAAGATGTTTGGGTTTGAGTTTATGAAAAACTTTGAATACCCATACACCGCTACAAGCATCACTGATTTTTGGAGAAGATGGCATATATCGTTAAGCTCCTGGTTTAGAGAGTATGTATATATTCCGCTGGGCGGCAACAGGGTCAGCGTACCGAAGCATATACGTAATATTTTTGTGGTTTGGATGTTGACGGGTCTCTGGCATGGAGCGGCGTGGAATTTCGTGTTTTGGGGATTATATTATGGCATACTGTTAATCATTGAAAAATATTTGCTGAAAGATATACTGGAGCGCCTGCCTGCTTTTGTAAAACATATTTATACAATGTTTCTTGTTATGATCGGATGGGTGTTTTTCTTTTCTCCCAATATTGGAAGTGCATTCGGATATCTCGGGACAATGCTTGGAATAGGGGCAAATGGTTTCGCGGATTCCATGGCAGTATATTATTTGTATAATAACCTTTTGATGTTTATTGTGCTGATTATATGCTCGGTTCCATATACTTATAAAAAGTTTTTGCGGTTGGAGACGGGAAAGAAAAGTTATCGCAGTATTGCAATGATTTCCTATATATTAATTTTTGTGCTGGCGACGGCATGCCTTGTAAATGCTACGTATAATCCATTTTTGTATTTTAGATTTTAGGAGAGCCGAAAATGAGGGAGCAGGAAGAAAAAGATAGAAAGAAAGAGCAGCATAACGCGCGGCAGGAGATGAAATCCGTCCGTAAGAGTTCTGAAGTCCGCAATTCTGGAAAAGGAATCCGGAAGCGGCGGCAGATTCAACTGCGCGTTCGGCTGGCAAAAATATTTGTTATTGTATTGGGACTTGTTTTTTTGATTAATCTGATAAAGAGAGATGAGAAGTTTTCTGAGTCTGAGAACCGTGTGCTGGCCGGACGTCCGGAAATGACATGGGAATCGGTAAAAAGTGGAAAATATATGTCCGAGTTTGAAAGCTATGTTTCCGATCAGTTTTTTATGAGAAATCAATGGATTACTTTGAAGCTTTATGAAGACAAGCTTATGGGAAAAAAGGAATCGAATGGTGTGTATCTTGGGAAAAAGGGATATCTTATAGAAAAGCCGGATACACCGAATTGGGAAAATGTAGAGAAAAATGTAAAAAGCATAGCGGCATTGGCGGAAAGACATTCTGATATTCCTGTGTATATGAGTCTCGTTCCCAATGCTTCCCATATTTTAAAAGATAAGATGCCTTATGGAGCGCCTGTACGTAATCAAGATGAAGATATTGCCAGGATACGACACTTCGGAGGAAACAGCATCAAAAATATTGATATGTCTTCAGTGATGAAGAAGCACGCACAGGAAGAAATTTATTATAAAACGGATCATCACTGGACAAGCCTTGGGGCATATTATGGGTTTAAAGAGATCGCAAAAGAGATGGATCTGGAAAATGTGGCCTTAGATTATAATGTATATACGGTTGCAGGGGATTTTCAGGGTACACTGGCTTCAAAAAGCGGTTATCATGGTTCCAAAGATACGGTAAAGATATATGAACCGAAGGATGTTCAAACAGAATATGTTGTATTGTATACAGAAGAAGGAAAGAAAACAACTTCGATTTACGACAGCGCAAGTTTAAAGAAAAAAGATAAATATACTGTTTTTTTTGGCGGAAATCATGCAAGAATAGATATTAGCACAACGCAAAAAGAACGCAGGAACCTTTTGCTTTTTAAAGATTCTTACGCAAATTGTATGGTACAGTTTTTACTTCCGTATTATCAGAATATTATTGTGATTGATCCAAGATATTTTTATGACAGCGTTGATAATATTATTGAGAGTTGTATGATTACAGATATATTGTTTTTATATAATGTAAATACATTTGTGACAGATAATTCTATTGCAGATGTTCTTGCGGAAGGATAGCAAAAATTATTTTAGCAGGAATAGGAAAGAAAAACCAGCAGGTTGAAATTGATAAGGATTTAAGATAGAATAGATGTCGGAAAGAAAGGTTGGAGATATAGAAGTGAAAAAAATATTGATTACAGGAAGCAATGGACAGTTAGGTTGTGCTTTGAACCATTTCTATAAAGATAACCCAGAAGTTCAGTTGGTTAACACGGATGTGGAAGAGCTTAATATTATTGACGAAAACGAGGTTATGCATAAGGTCAGGGAAATTGTTCCTGACATTATTATTAACTGCGCTGCACATACACAGGTAGATGTCTGTGAGAAAGACGAGGAACGTGCGTATCAGATTAACGCACTGGGAGCAAAAAATTTAAGCCTTGCTGCGAATGAAGTTTCTGCTGTACTGGTACAACTGTCCTCAGATTATGTGTTTGATGGAAAAAAGACGGAGCCATATACAGAGGAAGATTCTTTTTCTCCACAGTCAGTATATGGACGCACGAAGCTGGCGGGCGAGAATTTTGTGCGTGATATTGCAAAGAGATATTATGTAGTGCGTACGGCATGGCTCTATGGAGAGGGTAAGAATTTTGTAAATGCAATGCTTCATGCGGCGGAAAAAGGAAACCGTGTGAAAGTAGTGGATGATCAGTGCGGCACTCCGACAAGCGCTGAAGAAGTAGTGAAGGTTATCGACCTTTTATGTAATTCCGGACAATATGGAACTTACCATGCTACGTGTGAAGGAAGCTGCAGCTGGGCGGAGTTTGCAAAAACGATTTTCGAATTGTGCGGCTTGGAGATGGAAGTTATTCCGGTTAGTACACAGGAGTATGGCGCCGCGGCAGAAAGGCCGGCGTATTCAGTGCTTGATAATAAAATGCTGCGGGAAAAGTTTGGGTATGTAATGCAGGAATGGCGTCCTGCTTTTGAGAAATATCTGAGTGATAGAGGTTTAATGAAAAAGGAGGATTCCATGGGAACAAAAAAGAAAGTTTTGGTAACAGGTGCAAATGGTTATATAGGAAGGCATGTTGTAAGTGCTCTTCTGGAGCTGGGACATGAAGTTCTGGCATCTGATTTTTCATATGAGGGTGTAGATGAGCGTGCAAAGAGAATGGAGGCGCCGTTATTTAGCGGTGATGCTGATATTTATGAGCAGTTTGAAAAGCCGGACGTATGTATTCATATGGCATGGCGCAATGGCTTTGTACACAATGCGGACACCCATATAGCGGATTTGCCGGATCATTATTTGTTTATAAAAAATATGATTGCCGGAGGCCTTCCGCAGCTTTCTGTTATGGGAACGATGCATGAAATCGGTTATTGGGAAGGCGCAATTACGGAAGATACACCGGCGAACCCTACTTCACTTTATGGGATTGCAAAAAATGCTTTAAGGCAGATGACTTTCCTTACGGCAAGTGGGACAGACACAAAAATACATTGGCTCAGAGCATATTATATTCTTGGGGATGATAAAAAGAGCAGTTCCCTGTTTGCAAAAATTGTAGGATGGGAAGAAGAGGGAAAAGAAACATTTCCGTTTAATTCCGGAAAAAATAAATATGATTTTATCGGGGTGGATGAGCTTGCCATGCAGATTGCAAAAGCGTCTACGCAGGAGGAAATCTGTGGAGTGATCAACTGCTGTACAGGGGAACCACTTTCACTTGCTGAGAAGGTAAATCAGTTTATTGAGGAACATGGATTCAAGATCAGGCCGGAGTATGGTGCGTTTCCAGATAGACCATATGATTCACCGGGAGTCTGGGGAGACGCTTCGAAAATAAAACAAATTATGGAGAAATAATAAGGAGGATATTATGAGAACGTATTTAGTAACCGGAGGAGCCGGATTTATCGGCTCAAATTATATTCATTATATGTTTGAAAAATATGGAGATGAAATCAGAATTATTAATGTTGATAAGCTGACTTATGCAGGGAATCTTGAAAATCTGAAAGATATTGAGGACAGAGAGAATTATACTTTTATCAAGGCAGATATCTGTGACACAGAGACAATAAATAAAATTTTTGAAGAAAATGATATTGACAGAGTGGTTCATTTTGCGGCGGAGAGTCATGTTGACAGAAGTATCCGCAATCCGGAAGTGTTTGTAAAGACAAATGTGCTTGGAACACTTGTTATGCTGAATGCTGCAAAGGCTGCATGGGAGCTTGAAGATGGAACATTCAAAGAAGGAAAGAAGTTCCTCCATGTATCTACGGATGAAGTATATGGTTCTCTTGAGGAAGAGGGAGAATATTTCTATGAGACAACACCATATGATCCGCATAGTCCGTATTCTGCAAGCAAGGCATCTTCCGATATGCTTGTAAAGGCTTATATGGATACTTATAAATTCCCGGCAAATATTACGAACTGCAGTAATAATTACGGGCCATACCAGTTCCCGGAGAAGCTGATTCCGTTGATTATCAATAATGCTCTTCAGGGAAAGAAGCTTCCGGTATATGGCGACGGTAAAAATGTAAGAGACTGGCTCTATGTCAGAGACCATGCAAAGGGAATCGACATGGTACAGGAGAAAGGCCGTCTGTTTGAGACTTATAATATTGGCGGGCATAATGAGAAACAGAATATTGAGATTATCCATATTATAATTGAAACACTTCAGGAAATGCTTCCAGAGGGCGATCCGAGGAAGGAGCTTGTCAGTGAGGATTTAATTACTTATGTGGAGGATCGTAAGGGACATGACAGAAGGTATGCAATAGCGCCGGATAAGATTAAAGAAGAAATCGGCTGGGTTCCGGACACGATGTTCAAAGAAGGAATCCGCCTTACAATCAAGTGGTTTTTTGAGCATGAAGACTGGATGAAGAATGTGACCAGTGGAGATTACCAGAAATATTATGAGGAGATGTATAATAACTAGTTTTTAATAAAAAGGGGAGATATTAAATGAAAAAAGCAGGATTAAAAAAGTGGATATTCTGTCTGCTTGTAATGGCATTTTCATTGGGAAGCGCATTACATGTATGCGCGGAGGAAGAATTAAGGGAGAACAGTTTTAGATATAAAGACGGGCAGCTTATCAGCACGTTAGATGCTTATGATGCGGTGGATGTGAGTGAGATTACCCACCCGGAAGGTACGAAGTGGGGGATTGATGTCAGTCATCATCAAAAGGAAATCGACTGGGATAAGGTAAAGGCGGATGGCGTGGATTTTGTTATTATCCGTTGCGGATATGGAGTGGAAGGAGAAGACCGTTACTGGTTTCGGAATATAGCAGAGTGTGAGCGTCTTGGAATTCCTTACGGAGTATATCTTTATTCCCACGCAACAACAACAGAGCTCGCGAAGCAGGAAGCAGAGAGAGTATTGAAGATGGTTGAAGACTGCAACCTTTCTTATCCGATTTTTTATGATATGGAGGATAACAGCACAAAGGATGCGGATCTTACAGCAATTGCTAATACTTTCTGTAAAACAATACAAAAAGCTGGTTATCCGGTGGGGATTTATTCGGGGAAAAACTGGTGGAATACATATTTGTCAGACCCCAGCCTTTCTAAGTGGTACAGATGGGTAGCACAGTGGAATACGGCCTGTGATTATTTGGGAGACTATACAATATGGCAGTATACTTCAAAGGGACATGTGGATGGAATTGAAGGAAATGTGGATTTGAATTATCAGATTGGATATCCGGCGGATCACGGCGGAAAGTATGTTGGTCCCTATGAGGATGTAGCAAGAGACCAGTGGTATTCCGCAGCGGTTTCCTATGTGTATCAGCATGAGATTATGGACGGGCTGGAAGAGAAGGTGTTTGGCCCGGCAGAAATCCTTACAAGAGAACAGTTTGTAAGGGCGCTCTGGAATATGGAAGGAAAGCCGGAGGCAAAGTATCAGAATAAATTCCCGGATGTTCCGGAGGGAGAAAAATATACGGATGCTGTTATGTGGGCAAGCCAGAACGGAATCGTGAATGGGTATACTGACAGCGGAAAATTTGGGCCGGAAAATAGTATTACGAGAGAAGAAATATCAAAAATGATGCAGGCTTATGCAGAATATAAGAACTATCCGGCATCTGCATCAGCAGACTTGTCTGATTACAAGGATGCATCAAATATCAACGAGTTTGCAAAGGAATCCATGAGCTGGGCAGTGAGAACAAGATTGATCCGGGGTGTGACAGAAGATACGCTGTCGCCACAGGGATTAACGAACCGTGCAGAGTGTGCGACGATTCTCAGACGGTTTCTGGAACCGTACAG
This sequence comes from uncultured Lachnospiraceae bacterium, assembly GCA_937950565.1. Classification (GTDB taxonomy): domain Bacteria; phylum Bacillota; class Clostridia; order Lachnospirales; family Lachnospiraceae; genus UBA7109. Next base: position 46,687 of record CALFCS010000166.1, on the reverse strand, counting down.
AGACGTGAAGCGTTCTGAATGGTATGCGCAGAACGTGTTATCTGCATACTATTCCGGTGTTATGACAGGTTTAAATGAAATTTGTTTTGGCCCGAATGAGGTGCTTGCGAGAGCTCAGTTTGCAGTGATTCTTCATCGAATGGAGAAGGAACCGGAAATTAAATATACGGAAAAATTTTCAGATGTAGGAGATAATATCTGGTATACGGATGCAATTTTATGGGCAAGCAAAGCAAAAATCGTAACAGGATACACAGATACGGATCTTTTCGGGCCTTCTGATAAGATTACCCGTGAACAGATGGCGGTTATGATGTACCGGTATGCGTTGTATAAGAAGTATGATGTAAGTAAAAAAGCAGATTTCACACAATTTGAGGATGCAGAATCTGTAGATGAATTTGCAGAAGATGCAATGCAGTGGGCGGTAGGAATGGAGATCATAACAGGAAAAGAGGAAGGAACCATTCTGGATCCGCTTGGAAATGCAACACGTGCTGAATGTGCTGCGATTGTTATGCGGTTTATTGAAAAATATGGAATGTAAAAAGAAGTAAGTGAGGCAGTATTATGAGAAAATTAATAAAATCCGCAGCTTCACTCATCTTGATAATGAGCCTTTTGCTGGGAGTGGATATATCGGTATGTGCAGAAAAAAGCCGGGAAGATAATATGTCAGCAGAAGGCTTTTATGCATCAGGTGAAGTCCTCGTGCTGTATGATCAGGATTTTTTGAAATCAAAGGCCATGAAAGAACGGAAAGAATCCGAAATTCAGGTTTTATCAGAACATGGAGACCAGGAGATAGCGCTTGTCGATACACCGAAGGATATGACGGTGGAAGAGGCTGTAGAGTATTATGAGGAACAGGAAGGCGTTCTTGCCGCCACTCCAAATTATATTCTGACGCTCTATGAAGATACGGCAGCGACGAATGATCCTTATGCGTACAGGCAGTCATATATGAAAAAGGTGCTGGCAGAAGAGGCGTGGACTTATTGCAATTTTTTCCCGTGCGAGAAAATACGGGTTGCCGTATTGGATACAGGTGTGGACATTGACCATCCGGATTTAAAAGATGTTATTAATGTGGGAATCAGCAGGGAAATACTGGATGATTATGGAACCATGGGTCCGCTAAAGGGAGATGGATATATTAACGGGGTATATTCCGAATCCAGAACCGGGCATGGAACCCATGTTTGTGGAATTATAGCGGCGCAGGCAAATAACATGGAAGGAATAGCCGGAGTTGGAACCTGCGGTGATAATTCAGCAATAGAATTGATGGCAGTAGATATTTTTTCAGCAGATAAGACGACAAAACTGTCATACTTGCTTTATGGTATGGAATATGCGGCGTCTCAGGGAGCCAGGGTGATTAATTTAAGTCTTGGAGTTGAGAAGGCTTCGCTTGCAAGCGGGCTGGATGACAGAATTATGCAAGCAAGATGTGACTGGCTGGCTTCGCAGGGGATTACAATGGTGTGTGCTGCAGGAAACGATGGAAGATATGACAATGGAGTTATAACAGATGTCCCGGGCGACTACTATTCTACAGTGAGCGTTATGGCTGTAGATGATTTAGGAGACCGCGCTTCGTATTCAAATTATGGAAGCAGAAAAGACGTATCGGCTCCGGGAAATAATCTGTATAGTACGTTCCCCGGGGGAATTTACAGAGCAATGACAGGTACTTCCATGGCAGCGCCAATCGTGACGGGAACAGTGGGGATGATGTATGCGCTGAATCCGGATATTAAACCTGCAGAGGTAAAAAGAATATTGGCGGATACCGCGCAAAATTCAGAAATGAAAATTATTGATTGTGAAAAGGCAGTCATGGCAGCAAATCTTCCTTTTAAAGATATTTCTCCAAAGGGATGGTATTATAAAAATATAGGTTATGTATACAGCAGAAATGTCATGCAGGGAATGAACGAAGAAGAGTTTGGAACAAGCCGCACTCTTGCACGTGCACAATTTGCAAAAATGTTATACAGGATGAATGGTGAGCCGGAGATTGCGTATGAGGATAAGTTCCCGGATGTAAAAAAAGGAGAATGGTATACGGATGCAGTCCTGTGGGCGAATCAGATTGAAGTGGTTACAGGTTATACGGATACAGGAAAGTTTGGACCTTCAGACAATATTACCCGTGAACAGATGGCAGTGATGATGTACCGGTATGCACAGTATAAAGGTTACAATCTGGATAATCAGGATGATATTAGCAGATTCTGGGATGCGTCATCAATAACCCCTTTTGCAGAAGAGGCAATGAGCTGGGCTGTCGGAAACGGAATTATTACCGGAAAGGACAGCAGAACACTTGATCCGAAGGGGTATGCGATTCGTGCGGAGTGTGCGGCAATTATTCAGCGTTTTATAGAGAAATATGAATAGATAAAGAGAGGAGACTAATAAGATGAGGAAAAATAATTTAAAAAAGAAAATTGCAATTTTAACTGCTATGTCTGTATTTCTGTCAGGATTAACAGTTGCAGCCGCGGATGAAAGTGCTGCAGATGTCTGCAAAAATGGAACTTTCGGCAGGGCGGCAGTTACAGAATCTAAGCCAGAACATATAACCGAGAGTACCGTAAAGAAGCTGAATGCCCGAAATGGTGAGCTGGGCGCAGCTTCCAATGATCGTTTTACAACATCCTGGGAATGGGAAGTTTTGAAGTTGTCAAACAAACAGAGACTTGCGAACGGTTTGTGGCCTCTTTCTGTGAATGATCTGATGTTCGAAGCAGCTGCTGTCAGGGCATCAGAGCTGACGGCCAAATTTGACCATACCAGACCAAATGGAAGTATGCCATGGACAGCATTAGAGGAATGTGGCGTCGGTTATCAGGCCGCAGGTGAGAATATTGCGGCAGGATATGGAAGCCCTCAGGCGGTGGTCGCTGCATGGATGGGCAGTGAGGGACACCGGCAGAATATTTTATCAGACTCTTTTGTTCATCTGGGTGTGGGGCATAACAGAGGTTATTATAATGGTCAGATCGCAGATTACTGGGCACAGCTGTTTCTTGATTCAGGATGTGATCCGAGGCTTATGGATATTGGAAGTGATGTTGAAGGTGCGACCGCTTATCCTGTAGGGACACCGATTGAAAATATGCCGCTTGTGCTTATGGCAGAGTGCAGCGCCCATGGAGGGTGTTATATACCTGTGACGAGTGAAATGTGTGAAGGGCTCGATGTGAATAAGCTGGGGATGCAGGAACTGGTTATCGGATATAACGGATACGGCATCAAGATTCCGGTTATCATGCATCCGTTTACAGATGTAGGAAATGTATGGTATACGGACTGGGTTGTAGAAAGCTGGCAGAGAGGAACCATGAAAGGTCTCAATGATACATCATTTGGGCCGGAGCAGTCCTTGGTACGTGCACAGTTTGCAATTATGCTTTATAGAATGAATGGAGAGCCGCCGGTTCTGTATAAAAACCAGTTTTCAGATGTGAAAAAGGGAGAATGGTATGCAGATGCGGTTTTGTGGGCATATGATGCAGGAGTAGTTACTGGTTATTCAAATTCAAAGAAATTTGGACCTGCGGACGCGATTAACCGCGAACAGATGGCGGTGATGATGTACCGCTATGCAAAGGCGATGGGCTATGATACCAGTGTAAAAGCAGATTTTAGTAATTTTAAAGATGCCCGGAACGTAAATCAATATGCGCAGGAAGCAATGCAGTGGGCAGTAGGAAATAAAATTATTACCGGAAAAGATAACGGAACCAGGATTGACCCGCAAGGTTACGCAAGCCGTGCGGAATGTGCTACCATTATTACAAGATTTCAGGATCTGTATCAGTAAGTGAGAGGAAAAGGAATGTGAAAAAAGAAAGACTATTTTATCTGGATTTTGTCCGCGCGATAGCGGCAATTTCGATTGTAATTACACATTTTAATGCGAAGTTCATATTTTTGGACCCGCCGATGGTTGAAAAAGCTGTGCTTACAACGACAGTGGGGAAGATCTATATTGGAGACTGGGGTGTTTCTTTGTTTTTTATTATATCCGGGGCAGCGCTCATGTATGTGTATAATGAAAAATGTGAATGGAAAACCTTTTATAAAAAAAGATTTTTGTCAATCTATCCCATGTTTTGGATGGCGTATGTTTTAGGATTTGTCTATTTTGTTATTGTAAACCACGTAATACCGGGAAGCGTGCTGCCAAAATGGAGATTTCTTTTTTCTGTGGCAGGATTTGACGGCCTGCTTGCGGCCAATGGATTTCCGACATATTATCTGCTTGGTGAATGGTTTTTAGGTGTTATTATTCTTGTTTATATTTTATTTCCTGTACTTCGCAAGGTTTTAAACGAGAAACCGGTACTTTTTGTTGTGCTTGTAATTTTATCTTATGCAGGAGGGCTTTTGTTATGTTACAAAGGCCCGTATCCGGCATCCAGTACTTGTATTTTTGTAAGGATTCCTGAGTTGGCTGTTGGGATGTTTTTTGGAAAATATGTACGTAAAGTGGACTGGAAAGCGGCAGCAGCAGCGGTTGTTGTTCTGATCCTGAACCAGATATGGACATCCCTTGCTGTATTTTCAAAGGTATTAAGCATCCCTGCAGTAAGAGACATAAGAGTCACTTATGTAGGCGCCGCATCATTTATTGTACTGGCTTTCTTGTCTGAGTACTTAAAAAATGCAGTGACAGAGCGTGTCTGTGGAATTGTGAGTAAATATTCTTATGCAATTTTCCTTGTGCATCATATTATCATAGAAGAAGTTATGAGGAGAAGAGACCTTTTGCAGATGTCGGTTCTGGAAAGCTATGTTATGTTTGCGCTTATTTGCTGCATCATTGCGTGCTTTGCATGGGGACTTTATTTTTTACATGCAAAGATTATGAAACAGCTGTCCAGGGTTGGAAATAAAAAGGTTATATGATATACTTTGTTTGTTAGAGGACAGGAGGAGAAAAAGACATGGTTATCGGTAAGAGCCCAAAGAGGCTGGCTATTTATTTTTTCTTTGATAAAGCTGGAATTGTGGATAGGTTTGTTCCCTATTTCCTTGATGATTTGAAAAAATGTGTTTCAGATTTGCTGATTGTATCGAATGGAAAAATCACGGAAAATGGAGAAGAAATTTTAAAGAAATATGGGGAGATTTTTGTCAGGGATAATGTCGGATTTGATGTGTGGGCATATAAAGAATCTCTGGAACATTTTGGATGGGAGAAGCTGGAAGAGTACGATGAAGTTATTATGCTGAACAGTACGATTATGGGGCCGGTTTATTCTTTCCAGGAGACATTTGATAAAATGGATAAAGAGGATGTGGATTTCTGGGGACTCACGAAGTATTTTAAGCATAATGCAGATCCGTCCGGATGCTGCAAGTATGGATATATTCCAGACCACATCCAGTCTCATTTTATTGCATGCAGAAAAAGTCTTGTAAAAAGTGAGGCATTTCATGAATACTGGGATACGATGCCGATGATTAATAATTATTGGGAAGCAGTTGGAAAGCATGAAATGATTTTCACAAAGCATTTCGAGGACTTGGGATATAAGAGTAGTGTTTCTGTTGAAATGGATGATTTGAGAACATACAATGGTTATCCTTTGATGATGTGTCCGACTAAACTGATACGGGAACGCAGATGTCCGATTTTCAAAAGAAGAATGTTTTTCCATGACCCGAAAGATTTCCTGAGTCAGACGGCGGGAGAACAGGCGGGGGAATTATATCGCTATCTGGAAACAGAGACTTCGTATGATGTGGATTATATATGGGAGACGATACTGCACAATTACAATCATGCGGATATCGTAAAGGACTTGAATTTGAATTATGTATTTCCGGAGCAGTATTCCAACAAAGATACTTGCCCGGAAGCGATAAAAAAGAATAAAATCGCATTGGTTATGCATTTGTATTTTGAGGATCTTCTGGAAGAGTCTCTGGATTATGCGAAATCCATGCCGAAGGAAGCAGATGTCTATATTACTACAAATTCGGAAGCAAAAAAATCGGCGATTGAAAAGGTTTTTGCAGATTTGGAATGTAACCATCTGGAGGTACGGGTTATTGAAAACCGTGGACGGGATGTCAGCAGTTTGTTAGTTGGAGTCAGAGATGTCATCTTAAATTATGATATTGCATGTTTTGTCCATGATAAGAAAACTGCCCAGGTGCTGCCGGGAACAGCAGGTGCGGCATTTGCATACAAGTGTTTTGAAAATACACTGGCAAGCAAAGCCTTTGTAGAAAATGTAATAGAAGCCTTTGAAAAGAATCCGAGAATGGGACTTTTGTCACCGCCGGAGCCGAACCATGGACCATTTTTTACAACCATCGGAAGAGAGTGGAGAGGCAGCTATGAACTTGTGAAAGAGGTGGCAGAAGAGCTGCATCTGACAGTGCCGATTTCAGAAGATAAACCGCCGGTTGCGCCGTATGGAACGATGTTCTGGTTCAGACCGAAGGCGATGAAACCGCTTTTTGATAAGGAGTGGAAATATACAGATTTTCCGGAGGAGCCAAACAAAATTGATAATACAATCCTGCATGCAATTGAAAGGATTTACCCGTTTATTGTCCAGCAGGCAGGATTCTATCCGGGAATCGTGATGTCGGACCGTCAGGCGGGAATTGAATATGGAAATCTGAAGTTTTATTTGAGAGAATACAACACGATTATGATAGAAAATGGAATTGAACATTATCATCAATATATGTGCGGAGCGCTGGAGGAGCGGCTGACAAATTATGAAGACAGAGATTCCCTGAAAGGGGTGCTGAAGCGTCGTTTCCATAATCGTGTGAACGCAGCGAAGCAGAAGATGTGGAAAGGTTAGTAAGTCAGGAGTGTCTTGAAAAATGAAAAAGGTAATGATTTACGCATATATGGAGGAAAATCTGGGCGACGACCTGATGGTCTCTCTTGTGTGTGCAAGATATCCGGATGTGAAGTTTTTCCTTTGGGCAAAGGAATCTTATAAAGAACGGTTTCGCGGGATAAAGAATCTGACCGTATATTCTCCGGATGAAAAGAAAGTAGTCCGCTGGAATAAAATAGCAGAAAAGCTCAGGCCCGGAAAGGCAGATGTATTCCAGCTTCTGGTGAAAAAGACAGATGCGTTGGTTCATGTAGGCGGGTCTGTCTATATTCAGCACGATAATTATCTTATGACATATCATTTAGATATGGCGCTGCGCAGTATGAGTAAAAGGATGTACACATGCGGCGCTAACTTCGGGCCTTATACGGATGAAGAATATTATCGGAATTACTATGAATTGCTAAAAAGATATGATGGAGTGTGCTTCCGGGATCAGTATTCGTATCAGCTTTTTGCGGATCTTCCGCATGTACATTATGCGGCGGATCTTGTCTTTAACTTAAGAGACAATGGAAAAGAGGCGCCCGGGCAGAAGAAACAGGTGCTGATGTCTGTGATTCAGTTGAAAAACAGGGATGGGAAATTCTCATTATCGCAATATACGGAAACTTATAATCAATTCATGGCAGGGCTTGCTGAGCAGTATATGGAAAGAGGGTATCAAGTGAAGATGGTTTCTTTCTGTAGTTCACAGGGAGATGCAGAGGCGGCAGAGGCTATCATCCAGCTGATAAAAGAGCCCTTTAGAGAGCAGGTGAGTGTTTATTCCTACTCTATGGACATAGAAGAGTGTCTTCGGTTGTTTGATGAGTCGGAGATTATCGTAGGCACCAGATTCCACAGCATTATTCTGGGGTGGCTGAAAAAGAAGCAAGTGCTTCCAATTGTTTATGATACGAAGACGATGCATCTGCTGGAAGATAATGATTATGGGACCTATGTAACAATGGAGCAGATGAAGGATGCGGACCTTGATGAATTGATCGGGAATGTACAGATGCTTCCGGAACAAAGGCTTCAGAAGCTTGTGCAGGAGGCCGAAGGACAGTTCGAGGAATTAGACAAGCTGCTAAAATAACAGATAGAAATGCAGGTGTAGGAGGAAAAATATGGAGAAGCCGTTAATTAGTATTGTAATGGTAAATTATAATCATGAAGAAACGATCGGACCGGCAATCGAAAGTGTTCTTGCACAGACTTATCAGAATTGGGAGCTGATTATTGTAGATGACGGCTCGACGGATAATTCCGTGGCGATTGTTGAAACGTATGCGAAAAAAGATGCAAGAATCAAGTTTTATCCGCAGAAGCAGAACCGACAGATTTGTGTGGTGACAAATATTGGATTCCGGTATGTGACAGGAGAGTATGTAGCAAGACTTGACAGTGATGACCTGTGGCTTTCTGAGAAGCTGGAAAAACAGCTTCGGTATATGAAAAGTCATCCGGAAGGAGAACTTTGCTTTACGAAGCTGGATATTATAAATGAAAATGGAGAGATTATCAATGAGAAGCTTCCGGATTATTATGAGGCATATAATAAAAGACAGGCAGATCGAAACGGATGGCTCCGGTATTTTTTCTTCCAGGGAAATACATTAATCCAATCTTCTCTTTTGATGAAGAGGGAAGTGCTGGATCGTGTGGGAATGTTTAATCTCGCCTATATGCAGGCACATGATTTTGATTTTTTTGTACGTGCCATAAAAAAATACAACTTCCTTTTTCTGGAGGAGCCATTGACGAGATACCGCAGGACAGAAGCGCAGAACAGCGCCTGGAATGATGATAATAACAGAAGATTTTTGAATGAATTTATGAATATTCGTTTTCACTTTTTTGATGATATGACAGATGAGCAGTTTCGGGAAGCATTCCGGGAGAGTTTTCGGAATCCGGATTCTGCGACTCATGAAGAATTACTCTGCGAGCAGGCATTTCTTTTGAGTGGATGTATGGGAGGGGAAGAACCGAATCCAGTGCTGGGACTGAAAAAGATGGAAGAACTGATGAAAAATCCAGATATCGTAACAGTGTTGGAAGAGAAGTTTTCTTATACTCCGAAAGATTATTATAAGCAGTCAGTCAGACCGCTTTTTGCGACAGAGGACATCCTGGGTGAGCTGGAGTATCTGCGGCGGCTTCGTCCGATGCTGGAAGAACGAATAGAGGGCATGGAACAGGCACGCCTGGTGCAGATTGAGGAGAATCAAAAACTTCGTGAGAAGATTGCAGGACAGGAGCTTATGCTTGCAGACCAGAATCTTATGCTTACAGAGCAGCAGAAAGTAATTGAAAGTATGGAAAATTCTACAAGCTGGAAGATTACAAAACCATTAAGAAATGCAAAAAAAATATTGAGGAAAGACTGAGCCTGTGCTATAATTTATCGAATATGGAAAGAAAGGCTGAAAAGAGGAGGCAGAAAATGAAAGGAATTATATTAGCGGGAGGATCCGGAACAAGGTTATATCCTCTCACAAAAGCAGTATCAAAGCAAATTATGCCGGTATATGATAAACCGATGATTTATTATCCATTATCCACATTGATGCTGGCAGGTATCCGTGATATTTTGATTATCTCTACACCGAGAGATTTACCGATGTTTGAAGCTCTCTTCGGAACCGGCGAAGAACTGGGCCTTCATATGTCGTATGCAGAGCAGGATGTTCCGAGAGGACTTGCAGATGCGTTTATCATAGGAGAAGAATTTATAGGGGATGATAATGTTGCGCTGGTGCTGGGGGATAACATTTTTTATGGCCAGAGTTTCTCCAGATTATTGCGGGAAGTAGCTTCCAGAGAAAAGGGCGCTACTATATTTGGCTATTATGTAAGAGATCCTCGGGAATACGGTGTTGTTGAATTTGATGAGAATGGAAAAGCACTTTCTATCGAAGAAAAGCCAGAGCATCCGAAGTCTAACTATGCAGTGCCGGGACTTTATTTTTATGATAATGATGTGGTTGAGATTGCAAAAAATGTAAAACCTTCCGCACGGGGTGAAATTGAGATAACAAGCGTGAATAATGCTTATCTGGAAAGAGGAGATCTTCGTGTAGAGACGATGGGACGGGGATTTGCATGGCTGGATACAGGAAATCATGATGCGCTTTTAGACGCAGCGGATTTTGTTGCCGCATTCCAGAAACGTCAGGGACTTTATATTTCCTGCATCGAAGAGATTGCTTATAAGAGAGGATTTATTTCGAAAGAACAGCTTCTGAAGCTGGCAGAGCCTCTTCTGAAGACAGATTACGGGAAATATCTGGTAGAAGTGGCAGAAGGATTGTAGAATAAGGAGATAGAAAAATGGGAAAAATTCAGGTTGAAACGTGTAATATAGAAGGATTAAAAATTATTACTCCGACTGTTTTCGGAGATGAGCGCGGATATTTTATGGAAACTTATAATTATAATGATTATAAAGAGGCCGGGATTGATATGGAGTTTGTCCAGGATAATCAGTCCAGTTCGAAAAAAGGTGTGCTGAGAGGGCTTCATTTTCAGATTCATTATCCGCAGGACAAGCTGGTGCGTGTTGTGAGCGGAGAAGTATTTGATGTTGCGGTAGACCTGCGGGAGGGTTCAGAAACTTACGGACAGTGGTATGGTGTGATTCTTTCTGCAGAGAATAAAAAGCAGTTCTTTATTCCGAAGAATTTTGCACATGGTTTCCTTGTGCTTTCAGACTATGCAGAGTTTGCATATAAATGTACGGATTTTTATCATCCGAACGATGAAGGAGGTCTGGCATGGAATGATCCGGATATCGGAATTGACTGGCCGATTCCGGAAGGGATGGAGCTTACGATTTCCGAGAAGGATAAGAAATGGAAAGGAATTAAATCTTTATAATCAGCAGAGATTTGTATGGAGGTATCAAAATTGTCTACTTATATACATAATTTTCTGGCATATAAGGAATTGTTGAAGGAATTAATTGTCAGGGACGTGAAAATAAAATACCGGAGATCTGTTCTGGGAATGTTATGGTCTGTGTTGAATCCGCTTGGCATGATGATTATTATGACGATTGTCTTTTCGCATGTGTTCCGGCAGAATATTGAGAATTTTCCGGTATATCTGATGTGCGGGCAGGTCGTATTTAATTTTTACAATGAAGCCAGCTCTATGGCTATGAGTTCGATTTTGGGAAATGCATCTCTGATTCGGAAGGTGTATGTGCCAAAATATTTGTTCCCGACTTCAAAAGTATGTTCCAGCTTTGTGAATCTACTGACATCGTTTATTGCATTGACGATCGTAGTTGTGGCAACGGGAACACCTGTGAGCTGGACACTTCTTTTATTTTTTATGCCGGTTCTGTATTTGTTCCTGTTTTCGCTTGGAATGGGAATTCTGCTGTCAGCGCTGGTCGTATCATTCCGGGATTTGCAGCATTTATATGGGATTTTCCTTACGGGCCTGATGTATCTGACTCCAATTTTTTACCCGGTGGAGATACTTCCGGGATGGGTACAAACGATTGTAAACTTAAATCCGCTGACAAATATGGCGCAGATGCTCCGTCAGGTTGTCATGTACGGTACGGTGCCGGATCTGATGATTCATGTGAGATGTATTGTGCCTTGTGTAATAGCAATGTTTGTTGGCCTGTGGGTATTCTATAAACAGCAGGATGCATTTATCCTGAAGGTGTAGGAGGAAAGAGACATGGGTGATTCTATAATTGAAGTGAATGATGTCTCAATGATGTTCCGGTTATACCGGGAGCATGTTGACAGCATGAAGGAATTTGTGATTAAGAAAATAAAGAATCAGATTGCGTACGAAGAGTTCTGGGCTTTGAATCATATTAATTTTCAGGTAAAAAGAGGCGAGGCCATCGGCCTTGTGGGAAAGAATGGTTCAGGTAAAAGTACGCTTCTTAAGATTATAGCCGGAGTACTCAAACCTACAGCAGGATCTGTAAAAATTGCAGGTACGGTTGCTCCAATGATAGAGCTGGGAGCCGGGTTTGATATGGAACTTACGGCAAAAGAAAATGTGTTTTTAAATGGAGCGATTCTGGGGTATCCGAAAGAGATGCTGGAAGAAAATATGGAGAAGATTATAGAGTTTTCCGAATTGGGCAGATTTATGGATGTTCCAATTAAGAATTTTTCTTCCGGAATGTTTGCGAGACTTGGCTTTGCCGTAGCTACGATTTATACACCGGACATTTTAATCGTGGATGAGATTCTGTCAGTCGGTGACTGGCAGTTTCAGGAAAAATGTCAGAACAGGATTCAGGATATGCTGGATCATGGGACAACGCTGCTATTCGTATCTCACAGCATCGATCAGGTGAAGGAAGTCTGCGACAGGGCAATCCTTCTAAATCAGGGACAGATGTTGATGGATGATTCGGTAGATAATGTATGGGAGCGGTATAACCAGATGTAGATAGCTGTTTGTAACTAAGGAGAATCAAGATCATGGTGATTAATAATGCAGATGCGAAGCGTCTGGTAATTTATTTTTTTTATGACAGAAATGGGATTGTAGACAGGTATGTTCCGTATTTTCTGGATGATTTGAAAAAGAATGTAAGCGAAATATTTATTGTATGTAATGGAAAACTGTCAGAAGACGGTAAAAAAATATTGAAGCAATATGGAGAAGTCCTTGTTCGAGAAAACAAGGGCTTTGATGTATGGGCATATAAGACTGTGCTGGAGCATTATGGGTGGGAGCGTCTTGCCCTTTATGACGAAGTAATTATGATGAATAACACGATCCTGGGTCCGGTATATCCATTTTCAGAAACTTTTGAAAAAATGGACAGGCAGGATGTGGATTTTTGGGGACTGACAGAATATTTCAAGATTAATGGGGATCCGTTCGGATACTCTCCTTACGGGTATCTGCCGGATCATATTCAGTCTCACTGGATTGCCTGCAGAAGAAGTCTTGTATCAAGTGAAGATTTCCAGAAATATTGGCAGAATATGCCGATGATAGAAAATTATGAGCAGGCAGTCGGAAAGCATGAGTCTATATTTACGAAAATATTTGCAGATAAGGGATATAAATGTGCAGTATCAGCAGAGTGTGAGGATTTGAGGGATTACAGTGGATATCCTCTGATGATGTGTCCGAAAAAGATGCTTCAGGAGAGAAGATGCCCGATTTTTAAGAAGCGCAGCTTTTTCCATATGGAAGCAGATTATCTGAGGAACACAGCAGGGGAGCAGACAAGTGAATTGTTTGCTTTTTTGAAAAATGAAACAGATTATGATGTGGATCTTATATGGGAAGCGATTCTTCGAAATTATCACCAGTATGATATTGTGAAAAATCTGAACCTGACTTATATTATGCCGACAGAAAAATATGACAGGGCGTTGTTGGAAAAGCAGATGAAAGAAAATAAAGTCGCACTTGTCATGCATCTTTATTTTGAAGATTTACTGGAAGAGTCTTATCATTACGTCTCCTCTATGCCGGAAGACGCAGATATTTATCTGACAACTGACAGCGAGAAGAAACAGAAAGCAATACAGAAGGTATTTGCAAAGCTTCCCTGTAAAAAACTGGAAGTCCGTGTCATACAGAACCGGGGGAGAGATGTAAGCAGTCTTTTAGTGGGTGTAAAGGATGTCATTATGGAATATGACATTGTCTGTTTTGCGCATGACAAAAAGACAGCGCAGGTGAAGCCCGGAACAATCGGGGCGTCTTTTGCGTACAAATGTTTTGAAAATACATTGTCAAATAAGGCTTATGTGGCAAATGTAATCGACACATTTGTAAAAAATCCAAGACTTGGGATTCTGTCGCCGCCGGAGCCGAATCACAGTACCTTTTTCATTACACTTGGTGTGGAGTGGGGGCCGAATTATGATGTGACAAAAGCGCTGGCAGACAGGCTTGGGCTGACTGTTCCTATGAGTGAGGATGTACCGCCGGTAGCGCCGCTTGGAACGATGTTCTGGTTCCGCCCTGCAGCGATGAAGCCTTTGTATGCCCAAGACTGGGAATATGAGGATTTTCCGCCGGAACCAAACGGGATTGACGGGACACTTCTTCATGCGATAGAAAGAATTTATCCTTTTATTGCGCAGGAGGCAGGATATTATCCGGCATACGGCATGACGGATAAATATGCGGCAGTTGAATATACCAATTTACATTATTATGTAAGAGAATATAATAGGGCGCTTGTGAAAAACGGAGTTGGTCCGTTTCATGATGAGATGGTTGCTGAGATTGACCGGCTTGGCAGTTTTTCGGGAATTATGAAATATAAATTAAAGAAATTTTTAAAGAAATATCTTCCGCAGGGAATGTATGCTTTCTTGAAAAAATTGTGGAAAAAGTGGAAATCGCGTAGAGATTACAGCGGTATAGAGATAAAAGGATAAGAAAAGGAAAAAGAGGAGGAAAAGCATGAAAAAACTTCAAAAGATGATGTCTATTGTATTGATGTTGGCAATGTTGTGTGGAATGTCCGGCATACAGGCGGCAGCGGCAGGAGAGGATGCGCAGGTAGCGGAGGAGCTGCAGACAGAGAGCTATGCGACTTCAGATGAGGTCGTACAGACATATGATGTGGACGCTTCTGTGTTTGATGACATTCAGGATGGATATTGGTTTCATCCGTATGTGAGCTATGTGTTGAAAAAAGGAGTTATGACCGGGAAGGGAAATAATATTTTTGCTCCTGCGGAGGATATTGTAAGAGCACAATTTGCGGTAATTTTGTACCGTCTGTCCGGTTCACCGGCTGTGACATATAGTGAAAAATTCCCGGATGTTCCGGATGGACAGTTTTATTCAAAAGCGGTTACATGGGCATCCCAGGAATCAGTAGGGGTTATTTCCGGTTATGAGAATGGAAAGTTTGGCCCGGAGAATGCCATTATAAGAGAAGAAATGGCAACGATGCTTTATCGTTATGCGAAATATCGTAATTTTGTTACAGAAGAGCCGGCAGAGGAAACACCGGAGGACGTTACAGAAGAGCCGGCAGAGGAAACCCCGGAAGAATCGATATTAAAAAGTTATCCGGATGCATCCGATGTACATGAATTTGCGTGGGATGCGATGGAATGGGCAGTAGAGAATAAAATTATCAGTGGAGATAATGGAAAGCTGAATCCTCAGGGGAGAACTAACCGTGCTGTATGTGCAACGATGATCACCCGGTTTTGCCAGACTTTTATGCCTGATGAATTGAAAGACGTGGAGATGACGGCATCCTGTAAGCAGGTAGCCGCGAATGCAGATTCCAGACAGACCGGAGATTTCTGGATAAAGGTTACAAGTCCAAAGGCATCGATGAAAATTGAAAAGATTCAGGCGACCGCTTATTTGACGGATGACTTGAGTGATGCTTTTCTGTATGATCTGGCGCGCCAGGAAGATGGTACATACACTGCCCAGGGACATGTCTGGCGCCATGGCTGGAAATTCGGCACATATCAGATACAGGCGTGGGCATTGCTTTCTAATGGAGTCAGGCTCCCAATTGGAAAGACAACTGTACAGGTAGATGGAACTCCGGCAAGAGCCAGAGTGTATTTGAGTGTGTCAGATATTTACAGGCAGGTTGGAGGAGATCTTCGGGCCTGCTACTGGTGGGTTGTAAATAATGTTACTTATAAGAGGCTTCCTGTTCCGCTGACCCCTCCGGATGGATATTCCAGAGCGGAGTGGTACGCGATCCAGGCATTTGAAGAAAGAAAGGGGAACTGTTTCTGCTATGCGGCAGCGTTTTATTTCCTGGCGCAGGGACTCGGATATGATGTGCAGTTTATAGAAGGACAGGTCGGAATGGCGCGAGGCGGATATGGACCGCACGGATGGGTAGTGATCCGTATCAATGGAGCCTCTTATATCTGTGATCCAGAAGCGCAGAGAGAGATTGGGGGCCACAATTTCTATATGCAGCCAATTAATAGTCCGGTGCTTCGTTATAGATGGTAGCAGGGCAAAGTGAAGGTGGAGAAGTAGAAAAATGGTTTTTAGTTCAATGACATTTTTGTGTGTATTTCTTCCGGTGGTATTTGTGCTTTATTATATATTGCCATCGCTTAAAGCAAGAAACGGATTGCTGATTCTTGCAAGTCTCTTATTTTATGCATACGGGGAACCCGTGTATGTACTGTTGATGCTGTTTAGTATCTTCATGAATTATCTGTTTGGCCGTATGCTTGAGACAGAGAAACAAACTGTGAAAAGGATGGTGGTATTTGCTGCAGTGGCCGTGAACCTTGGAATGCTTTTTGTATTTAAATATACAGATATGGTTTTACGTACAATCAATCAACTCAGCCACAGCGAAATACCGCTTACAAATCTGGCGCTTCCTGTGGGGATTTCGTTTTTTACTTTTCAGGCGCTGTCCTATGTGATTGATGTATACCGGGGAGAGGCCCGGACGGAGAAAAGCTTTTTCCGTGTGATGCTTTATATTTCCTTTTTTCCACAGTTGATTGCAGGACCGATTGTAAAGTATCACGATATCCAGGAGCAGATTAGAAGTCGTAAGGCAGATTCCCGGGAGATTGCCTGTGGGATGCGAAGATTTATTGTGGGACTTTCCAAGAAAGTGTTGATTTCAAATACGATGGCTGTAGCGGCAGATGCGTGGTTCAGCCTTCCGGCAGAGGAATTAAATGTGTTGTCGGCATGGATGGCTGCGCTTGCTTATCTGTTCCAGATTTATTTTGATTTCAGTGGATATAGTGATATGGCAATTGGAATGGGACACATGTTTGGGTTTGGATTCCGGGAAAATTTCCGTTATCCTTACATATCAGAAAGCGTGAAAGAATTTTGGCGCAGGTGGCATATTTCTTTGTCTACCTGGTTTAAAGAATATCTTTATATTCCGCTTGGAGGCAATCGGAAAGGAAAGGTACGTACCTGTGTGAATAAGTTGATTGTATTTTTCTCTACCGGATTGTGGCACGGTGCGAACTGGACGTTTGTTATATGGGGACTGTGGCATGGCTTATTTCTGCTGCTGGAAGAAGTTGTACCGGTTAAGAAGCTCCCGAAGGTATGCAGACATATCTATGCACTGCTTGTCGTGAGTGTTGGATTTGTGATGTTTCGCGCGGATACATTTTCTCAGGGAATCGGGATGATTGGGACAATGTTTGCTGGTTGGAGCTTTGATGCTGCGCATATGCAGGTTCTGCTGGCACAGATGAATCCGTTATTTTTGGTGACGGTCGTAGTGGCTGTTGTGGGAAGTATGCCGGTGATACCGAAAATTAAGGCGTATGTTTCAAAGACGGATAGAGGGATGCGCTCTGCAGAGACAGCAGGTTATGGAATCAGCCTGCTTCTTCTGCTTTTGTGTATGCTCAGCCTCTCAAGCGGTACCTACAATCCATTTATTTATTTCCGGTTTTAGGAGGGCTGTATATGAGAGAATGGAAAGAGAAGATTTTTATTGTGATTGTCAGCCTGATTTTATTGATACCCTTTGTGGGAATGGCATTTTGGCCGACGAATGAAACGACAGAGAATACGGTGATGGCAGCATGGCCCAAGGTGACAGAAGAAGGAAAATGGAACCGGGATTATCTTGCGCAGGCAGGAGAATATTTTGAAGATCATTTTGCTTTTCGTCAGCAGTTTGTGACAGCAAATGCGCTGCTTAGAGGAGGGATTTTTAAGACAAGTGCAACGGATCAGGTAGTTGTCGGAAAAGAGGACTGGCTGTATTTTAGCGGTACACTGGATGATTACCAGGGGAGAAATCTTTTGAGTGAACGGGAACTGTATGCAGTCGTACATAACCTGAAGCTTATGCAGGATTATGTGGAGAGCTGTGGAAGCAGGTTTATTTTGACAGTTGCACCGAATAAAAACAGCCTGTATAATAGCAATATGCCGGAGCACTACAAGAAAGGTACAGATAGTAATTTAAAAAGACTGACAGAACGGATGGCCAGGGAAGGAATCCATTATGTGGATTTGTATCAGGCATTTGACAGTCAGGAAGAGGTTTTGTATTTTAAGAGAGATTCTCACTGGAATAACAAAGGCGCTGTGCTGGCATATCGTGCATTGATGGATGAGATGCAGAAAGAACATGAAAGTTACCTGAATGTGCCATATGAGACGGTAAGAGAGCATATCGGTGATATAGATGCGATGTTGTATCCGCTGGCAAGCAGAGAGGAAGAGGATTATCAGTATAGTAAGGAATGGAAGTATTCCTATATAAATGAAGTAAAAGATAATATGGATGACTGGATTGAGACGGCGAATCCTGCAAAAGAGGGAATGCTTCTCATGTACCGGGATTCTTTTGGTGAGAGCCTGCTTCCGTTTCTGGCAGAGGAGATGGGGGAGGGATATTTTTCCCGTCTCGTGCCGTATAACCTGACACAGGTGGAGGAATATATTCCCGACTATGTGATTGTGGAGCGCGTAGAGCGCAAAATAGCAGCTTTTGCAACGGAAGTGCCGATTATGGAACCGCTTCCGGCAGAGAATATATTTGCTCCTGAGATGAGGACGGATACGACTGTGAAAGCAGAAAAAAGCGGCTCGTATCTGATGGTGAAGGGGCAGGTGGATGAGCAATATCTGGAGGATGAGACGGATATTTATGTGCAGGTAAGAGACAGTCTCACCTCTCAGGTAAAGACTTATCCGGTATTCTATACACTGACAAAAGAAGGTGACGGTAATGGGTATCAGGTGTATCTGAAAGGCTCATCCGTTCCTGAGGGAGAACTCCACATTAGTGTAATTGCAGCCGGAGAAGGACAGAATATGGTAATTGCTTCAGAGGATATTACATGGAATTAAGGAGGAAGAAAAAATGAAGAAACTTATGGTAAGTCTTTTGATTGCCTTGTGTGTGGCAGCAGTATCGGGCTGCGGAAAGAGTGAAAAGGAAGACCAAAAAGAAGCAAAAGAGGAAATGCAGGAGCAGGCAGAGCAGGCGGAGGAAGAAAAAGAAGAAGAGAAAGAATATCAGAAAGTAGGAAATGATACAGAGGATGCGTATGATATTCTTTTGAAGAATAGTACCGGGCAGGACATTACAGCGATTCGTGTAAAGACATCTGTTATGCCGGAATGGCCGGAAAGTATGCTTCCCGCTGGTGAAGTGATAAAAGGCGGTGATACCGTAGAATTTTTCTATACGCCGGAGGCAGGGACGCCAGAGCAGGACACGACGGCAGATACTGATAAAGCGGTAAATGTGATGTATATTGTGCATATTACACTTGCGGACGGTTCCATGTATGAATTGAATTCTTTTGGGTTTGATGATATGGAGGAAGACGAAGATGTGGAAATCTGTCTGGAGGACGGCGTAGCGTTTGTGAAATATACAAGTGACACTGGTGGTGCGGAAGTGTCTACAAAGGAGCAGGAGCTTGGTATAAAGGCTCAGAAGGAAGCGGAAGCACTGGCTGCGCAGCAGGCGGCAGAAGCAGAGGCGGCAAGACAGGCAGAAGAAGCAAGGCAGGCGGAAGCGGCAAAGAAACAGCAGCAACAGAAGAAACAACAGCAGAAAAAGCAGCAGAAACAGCAGGCGCCTTCCCAGAGTTCTGATGGATGCCTGGATGGAGTAGCTATTAACTGATTATTTGGGAAGTATAGTAACAAGGTGTGGCAGCAGGGAAAGACAAGAGGTGAGAAAGCGATGAGAAACAGAAAGAGATTTGTTGCTCTGGGAGTCAGCATTTGCATTTTAATCGGGGCCGGGATTCCGGGAAAGGTATATGCACAGGAACAGATGGAGGAAGCAGCGGAATACCAGACAGAGAATCTGGATGCGGCCGGAGATGAGGAAAGCAGTCTCTTGGAGATTCCGATTCTCTCTGAGGCGGAAGAAGAAACCGATGTGAAAGCCGGACTGGTAGGAGATGGAGAGACGGCTGAAGCAGAAGGGGAGCTGAAAGCTTATAATACCGGTACACAGGTGGTGAATTTTAATACAAAGGGAAATGCTGTTACAAAATACATAGAAGCAGCCGGAGGAAAGGAAGGATATACCAATGGCGCTTATGGCGCGGATGCAGCGTTTCTTGGGATGGAGAACGGAAAAGTAAAGTTTATGCTTTCCGGTGTAATCGGACTTGTGGATGCTTCCGAAGTACAGGTTGTCGATAAAGCAGAAACAAAAAGCATCAGTTATTATTATGGGAAAGACGGATGGCTGTATCATCGCATTACCTGGGATATGTCCGGGGACAGTTACGCGGCGGCGCTTAAGATGGGAAAAGCGCCGGAGTATATATCTGAAGGCAAAAGCTATTATGGTTATGATGGACATTATTTTTATTCTGATTATTCTGTGATGGCTGCCGATTACCAGAATGGAACGAGAGAGCATGCAGTAAACCCGGCAAATCCTTATTTTAATTATTTCCAGTATCTTCCTATGCGCAGTACTTCCCGCTACTATGCAAAGGAACTGGATGCAGTTATTAGTAAAAAACTTGCGCAAAATAACAGAGAAAATTCCAAGCTTAAGGGAATTGGTGAAACATTAATAAAAAATCAGGATACTTATGGAGTGAATGCACTTCTTATGCTCGGTATGGCGATTAATGAGAGCGCCTGGGGAACAAGCAAAATCTGTCAGGAGAAGAATAACCTGTTCGGATTAAATGCAGTCGATACCACACCTTATGAAAGTGCAAATTATTTTCCAAGTGTGGATGCATGTGTGAAGGAGTTCGTACAGTTCTGGATATCCAAAGGCTATTTAAACCCTTCTGATTATCGTTATAACGGCGGTTTCCTGGGAAATAAGGCGAGTGGACTGAATGTAAAATACAGTTCGGCTCCTTATATGGGAGAAACAGTAGCTGCGATTATCTGGAATCTGGAACCGGAGCTTGGAGGTCTCGACCAGTATGCATATACACTGGCGGTGAAGAATCTTCTTCCGCAGAATGCGGACCAGGTATATATGAGGGCAGGAGCTGACAGCACGGCAGCGATTTTATATCAGAGCAGTCCCCGTTCCTGCATGTCTTTCCTTGTGATGTCAGAGGAAAGGAAGAATGGATTTTACAAGCTCCAAAGTGATGCATTGTTAAAGGAAGACAAAACTTCAGTCGACAGTAACAGTGACGGCAGTTATAATTTTAATCGTATGTATGTGTATTCCGGTGCAGATTATGTGACGGTTGTAAATACCGGTACAGCTTCCGGAATCAGCCATTTCAGGGATATCACTTCAGATGGATGGTATTATAGTGTTGTAAAAAGCGCATACGAAAATGAGATTATGACCGGAATGAATCTGAGAGAGTTTGGAATCACATCACAGCTTGCACGTGCCCATTTTGCAACGATTCTATACCGTATGGCAGGCTCTCCAAATGTAAGTTACCGGAATGTGTATAAGGATGTGCCTTCCAATGTTTTCTATGCGTCTGCTGCGATGTGGGGAAAAGAGAATAACATTATTACGGGATACAGTGATACCGGATTGTTTGGCGGATCAGATGCGGTTACACGGGAGCAGATGGCGACGATTTTGTACCGGTATGCGAAATACAAAGGGTATCATACGACAGCACGTGCGGATCTTGGAAATTTCCCGGATGCGGGTTCTGTGAGCGGGTATGCAAGAGAAGCTATGCAGTGGGCGGTTGCGTCCGGCCTGATTGCCGGTGACAATGGAATGTTAAAACCACAGGGAACAGCAATCAGAGCGGAAAGCGCAGCGATAATTGTAAGATTTATGAATGCATATCATTCATAAATATGTTATTTCTTTGATATCCTGTGGGAAAGAGAGCTTTTTGCACAGGAGAGCGTATGGAAAATCAGTTCGGCTTCAATGCCGATATAGTGAGTCAGATGGCGCAGACGGAAGGGAACTTTCTTCTGTGCCTTTCTTGTCTTCAGACCTTCCATGAGACCTGCTTTATATTCTTTTCCGAATCCCTTTCTGATAAAAAAGATATATTTTATTATGCATCCTATAAACAATGGAAGAAAGTTCACGGCAAGCTGAAGAATCGGCATATTTTTGTAAGCAACATAAATATTATTCCGTGCGGCTAACCGGACTTTAAATGCATTGTGTTTCGAACCACTTGTCCCGCTTCCTACATGATAGACAAGGGCAGTCGGGCAGAAGGTATTCTTATATCCATATATTTTGGCGCGGTAACCGATGTCAATATCCTCCAGGTAGGCAAAATGATTTTCATCAAAATAACCGATTTTTTCAAATACAGAGCGTCTGTATATAGCGGCGCCTGCACAGGCGGAGAAAACTTCACAAGGAGTTGTATATTCTGCGGCCGGCCTGCCTGTCCCGCGGCAGATTCCCCAGCCGAAAATCGTGTAAATGTCTCCGGCGCTGTCAATCAGTTCCGGATGGTACATTTGAATCATTTTGCTGCTGACTGAAAAGATGTCAGGAGAAACTTCGATTGCCTTTAGCATTTCTTCCACATAGCGTGAATCCACGGTTGTATCATTATTTAAAAGAATAACATAGGGAGTCTTTGCGTGAAGGATTCCGACATTCACGGCCTTGCTGAATCCATAGTTTTTATCCAGTTCAATTAGTTCAATGTCAGGATAATGTTCTTTCATATAAGGAACGCTGCCGTCGGAGGACGCATTGTCTACAACGAGAACCTTGAAATCACGGTACGTCTGTGAAGCCAGAGAAGCAAGGCACGGTTCCATAAAGTGTTTTCCATTGTAATTCGGAATGACGATAGTTACTTTCATAATATCCCTTTCTGTTATCGTAAAGTTTAAAATTATTATAACAAACTTTTGCAAAGGATACAAATATTTCAAATTTATTAATTAAATGTTAAGAAAAAGAATGACGTAATGGGTTGTCGATTTTCGTGAATTGTTGTATGATAAAATGTAATGTAAGCTAATCTATACAATATCTAGTAAAACAGGTGGAGAAAAGTGATTAAGGATTATCAGAAGATATTTAATAGAATTCATATTATTATAGATGCACTGGTAATTATAGTTTCTTATATGATTTCCTGGTATCTGAGATTCAAGAGCGGTATTTTTGAACTGGATCCGTGGGCATTGTCTTTCGGAGAATATATGAAGGTGTTGATTTTTGTTGTGCCGGGGTATATTCTTCTATATTACATTTTCCAAATGTATACGCCTAAGCGTGTACAGGGAAGAAGGCTGGAAGCGTGGCATACGCTGCAGGCAAACGGTATTGGGGTTCTGGTCTTTATTCTTATACTCTATTTTACAAAGCAGCAGGACTATTCCCGAACCGTAATTTTTATCTTTTTCTGCATTAATGTGTTTTTGGAAGTTCTTGTCCGTAATATAATAAGGATGGGACTTCGGAAGATACGAAAGCAGGGCTATAACCAGAAGCATATCCTTCTTATTGGATACAGTCAGGCGGCAGAGCAGTATATTAACCGTATTCTCGGCCATCCGGAATGGGGATATATCGTAAGGGGGATTCTTGCAGATAATGTTCCGCGGGGAACCGAGTATCGAGGAATTAAAGTGCTCGGGCGGACGGAGAATCTTACGATTATACTTCCGGAAAACAAGCTGGACGAGATTGTTATCACACTTGGACTTGCTGAATATCATAAGCTTGCGAGAATTGTATCGATGTGTGAGAAGTCAGGCGTGCATACAAAATTTATTCCGGACTATAATAATATTATTCCGACAAAACCTTATACGGAAGATATTCTTGGACTTCCGGTCATCAATATCCGGAATGTCCCGCTTCATAATGCGTTAAATGCATTTTTAAAAAGAAGCGTAGATTTGTTTGGGGCTGTTTTTGCGATTATTCTGTTTTCGCCTGTGATGGCAGTTGTTGCGCTGCTCATTAAGATTACTTCGCCGGGACCGCTTATTTTTAAGCAGGAGCGAATCGGAAAGCAGAACAAACCATTTTATATGTATAAGTTCCGCTCCATGATAGTTCAGGATGAATCCATTGAAAAGGGAAAATGGACAACTCAGAATGATCCGCGTGTAACTCCTGTAGGCAGATTTATCCGTAAAACCAGTATTGATGAACTGCCGCAGCTGTTCAATATCCTGAAAGGTGATATGAGTCTGGTGGGACCGAGACCGGAACGCCCGCAGTTTGTTGAAAAGTTTAAAGAAGAAATTCCGAGATATATGATAAAACATCAGGTGCGTCCCGGACTTACGGGATGGGCGCAGGTAAATGGGTACCGTGGCGATACATCTATACGGAAAAGAATTGAGCATGATTTATATTATATCGAAAACTGGACATTGGGCTTTGATTTTAAGATTATATTTCTGACATTTTTTAAGGGGTTTATTAATAAGAATGCATATTGATTTGAGCTTTGACGGGAGTATAAAATGGGAACAAAAAAAATGACAAGAAAACAGATGAGGGAAGAGCGGAAAAGGAAACTTCGCAAAAGAAGAAGAAAAAGAATGATTGTAGTAGTGTTGGAATTGATCATCCTTGCCGCATTATCTGTAGTTGCTTACGGGATGTTCAAGCTGGATAAGATGGAGCAGACAACGCTTGATGAAAAAAAGCTGGATATTTATAAGGATACAGGAGATTATACAAATATTGCTTTATTTGGACTTGATTCCAGAGAAGGTGAGCTGGAAGGCGGAGTCCAAAGTGATTGTATGATGATTGCAAGTATTGATAATAATACGAATGAGGTGAAACTCGTTTCTGTTTATCGGGATACTTTGCTTCAGCAGAAAGACGGCGGCTATGGAAAAGCAAATTCCGCATATACCAAAGGCGGGCCGGAAGAAGCAATTGCGCTTATGAACCGGAATCTGGATCTGGATATTAAGAAGTATGTCAGTGTGAATTTTAACGCTCTGGCAGATGTGGTCGATGCTCTGGGAGGGATTGATCTGGACATGACAGAAGAGGAAGTGTACTGGACGAATGGTTACTGTACGGAAACATCTAAAGTGGTCGGACGTAAGACAACCGTTCTGTCAGGTGCAGGGACTCATCATGTAGATGGTATTCAGGCGGTATCTTATGCACGTATCCGGTATACGTCAGGAGATGATTTTAAACGTACGGAGCGTCAGCGTATTATCCTTGAGAAAGTGATGCAGAAGGCAAAGGAGGCAAAGCTTTCAACACTGAATAAGATTCTGGACGAGGTGCTTCCGCAGGTGTCTACCAACCTGACGCTGGCGAATCTTATGGGAATGGCGGCAAATGCTGTAAATTATGAACTTGGCGAGATGTCCGGATTCCCGTTTACGGTCACTGCGAGTGAGAAGATAAAGAAGCATAAAGGTTCTTATGTAGTTCCGGTAGGGCTTGCGAAAAATGTAAGTGAGCTGCACCAGTTCCTCTT
This sequence comes from uncultured Lachnospiraceae bacterium, assembly GCA_937950565.1. Taxonomy (GTDB): domain Bacteria; phylum Bacillota; class Clostridia; order Lachnospirales; family Lachnospiraceae; genus UBA7109. The sequence continues at coordinate 21,498 of CALFCS010000166.1, read as the reverse complement.
TGGCGAAGAATCCTATACTCCTTCAGAGAATGTACAGACGATAAATGATGAAATTATTTATCTCAGCGGTGTTGATCCGGCTACCTTCAAAGAAGGGGTGGATGTATCTTATCGGGAAAATGAAAAAGAAGATTCTGATAAAGAGGAAGAAGAATAATTTTTATACGAAAACAAGAAATAAAGAGATAAGGTGGAAGCAATATGACAGTAGATGTTGTGATTCCCGTTTACAGGCCGGATGAAAAGTTTGCAGAATTATTCCGAAGACTGCAAAAGCAGAATTATCCGGTTGGAAAAATCATAATTATAGAAACAGAGTCGGAGGTGCCGTTGGAACTTCCAGAAAGCAGCAGATGTCCGGTGGAAATTCTGAAGGTGAAGGCAGAGGAGTTTGACCATGGCGGTGCAAGAAATGCAGGAGGGGCAAAGTCTGAGGCAGATATTGTCATATTCATGACTCAGGATGCTGTTCCGGCAGATACAAAGGTGATCTGTAAGCTTGTGGAAACGCTGGAAAAGAATCCGGAAGTGAATGTGGCATATGCAAGGCAGCTTCCGGCAAAGGACTGCAATATTATTGAACGTTTTACAAGGAGCTTTAATTATCCTGATGTGAGCCGGATAAAATCCAGGGAAGATATAGAGGAACTGGGGATTAAGACGTTTTTCTGTTCGGACGTATGTGCCGCATATAGAAAGGAATTCTGGCTAAAGGAAGGGGGCTTCGAGGAGCATCTGATTTTTAATGAAGATATGATATTTGCAGGGAAAAGTATTCTGCGCGGAGGAAAAGTTGCCTATGTGGCAGAAGCGAGAGTGATTCATTCCCATAATTATTCCGGTGTGCAGCAGTTTAAACGTAATTTCGACATGGCAGTGTCCCAGGCAGAATATCCGGAGCTTTTCGGGGCAGTCCGTTCGGAAAGTGAAGGAATCCGTCTTGTAAAACAGACGGCGGGATATCTTTTGAAGAAGGGGAAGCCTTGGGAAATTATCCGCCTTATTTATTTGTCCGGGTGTAAATATGCAGGTTATTTGCTTGGAAAAAAATATAAAAAACTGCCCCGGCAGGTGATTTTCATGTGTACATCGAATAAAAAATATTGGAATAATAAGTTTGGATAATGGTTTTTGTTGTAATTTTATGTAAAATGAGATATCATGTAATTTGTTTGGGATAAATTATAAATGCATAATATAAGGAAGGTGTGCGAATGTCCGAAAGAAGAAATGGTCATAAAAGAATACATAGAAGAGGAAGAAGAAGAAAAAAAGGCTTCTTAAGCTGGTCGCTCGGCAAAAAGATTGGAGTGATTTTCAGCGTAACACTGGTATCTGTACTGGTAATCGGCCTGGCATCAGGAGCAATGTTTATTGCTGGTAAAATGGAAAAACTGGATACGACGCAGAAGCTTGACGCGAAGGAGTTAGAGATTACACAGGAAATTGAACATCGAACAGGTTATCTGAATGTCGCTTTATTTGGCGTGGATTCCCGTGATGCCAATCTTGGAAAAGGGACCAGAAGTGATACGATTATGATAGCCAGCCTGAATCAGGAGACCGGGGAAGTAAGATTGTGTTCTGTGTACCGTGATACGTTGCTTAAGCAGGATGACGGAAGTTTTAACAAAGCGAATGCGGCATATTCTTTCGGCGGCGTAGAAGATGCGGTTGCACTTCTTAATAAGAACCTGGATTTGAATATTGAGCATTATGTTACAGTTAATTTTAATGCGTTGATTGATGTAGTTGATCTTTTGGGCGGAGTAGACATTGATGTTTCAGTGGAAGAGGTGTATCTGATCAATGGTTACTGCCGGGAGACTTCTAAGGTGACAAAGCATGATTTTGAGGATTTGAAATATTCCGGACTTCAGACTCTGGATGGTGTTCAGGCTACTTCTTATTGCCGGATCCGCCAGACGAAGGGAGACGACTTTAAAAGAACGGAGCGCCAGAGGACAGTCATTGAGCAGATTGTGAAGAAGCTCCAGAATTCGAACCTTGCAACAATTAATAAGGTTGTTGATGCTGCATTTGAAGAGGTAGGAACAAACTTTACGTTACCGGAAATTTTGTCCTATGCAAAAGATTTTATGAAATTTAAGCTGGGTGAGACTGCGGGCTTCCCGTTTGATAAGACGACTGACAGACTGGCTGGAACCGGAGATACGGTTATTCCGACAGATTTGGAAAGTAATGTTATAAAACTGCATGAATTTTTGTTTGGTGCAGAGGAAAATTATACTCCGTCCTCTGTAGTTACCGGGATTAGTAATGAAATAAAGAAGAGAACCGGGAATATGAAAGCGACGGAGTATGACCTGACAGATTCTAAGACAATGGACAGTGTGGGTACGGATGATGATCAGTCAGATGAAACGACAGGAAATACAACTTCCGGCGGCACACAGAATAAGAAGCCGAATAAAACGCAGACCGGACAGGGGAACCATAGCGGAACTGGAAACGGCGGTGGAACCGGAAGCAGCGGGAACGGAAATGGTGGCGGAACCGGAAACGGCGGTGGAACTGAGAGTAGTGGAACCGGAAATGGCGGCGGAACCGGAAGCGGTGGCGGAACCGAAAGTGGTGGAACCGGAAACAGCGGCGGAACTGAAAGCGGCGGAGATGCAGGCGGCGATGCCGGAGATGCGGGTGGCGGCGCAGGCGAGGCGTAAAATTGTATGAGCAGATAAAAAAGAAAGAGGAAAGAACATGAGATTATTAAAAAAGATACTGGCAACAATAGTGTGTATAGGAATACTTGTTCCTTGTGCAGGGATGACAGTTTTTGCTGCTGATGGAAGAATATCTTTTTCAGATCCGCAGACTGCCGTAGGGGATAAGGTAGATGTCAAGTGTGTTGTGAAATCTTCAGGAAGCAAGCTTGGCGATGTAGAAGTTACAATTGCATATGACAGTGAAGCTCTTCGTTTTGATTCCGGTGAAAATGTTACGAAAACAGCTAAAGGAACGTTGGTTTATTCCGGAAGCGCTGACGGGACAGAAGCAACTTTTGTGATGACTTTTCAGGCATTAAAAGAAGAGAGCACAAAAGTGACTGTTTCAGGTGCGAATATTTCATCAGAATCGGGAAGCAGCCTGACCTTTGATTATGGAAATTCAACGGTAAAAATTGGTCCTGGAGACCCTTCCAAAATTGAAGATGAGGAAGAGGATGATGGTAACGCTGCAGGAAGGACAGCTACAGGAAACAGCATTCCGGTGCAGGTGAACGGAAAGAATTATGGGCTGACAGATACATTTGCAGAGATTGATATTCCGAATGGATTTACAGAGACGACTGTTAACTTTGAAAGCACAGAGTGTACGATGGTGGTGCAGGAATCCAGCCAGATTTATCTTGCATGGCTCGTTAATGCAGAAGGAACCGGAGAATTTTTCCTGTTTAATACGGAAAATGCAACATTTTCTCCGTTTGAGCAGGTAATGATTTCAGATACAACTTCAATTGTGATTTTAAGTGATGATTCTCTGAAGCTTCCGGAAAAGTATGCGGCTACAAAGCTGATATTAAATGAAAAAGAATTTCCGGCATGGCAGGATACGGAATCTGAGAAATATTATCTGATGTATGCAGTAAATAGTACGGGACAAAAAGCAATATATCAGTACGATTCAGAAGAAGGAACTTATCAGAGATTCGAACTTCCGGCAGAGGAGGAAAAAGAGAAGGATACTGCTGCTTCCAAAGGTTTTATCCAGGATTTTGTAAATAAACATCTTAAGGCAGTTGCGATTGTCGTAGGGGTTATCTTTTTGATTCTGCTCATTATTTTGATTGTTGTTTCCGTGAAGCTGTCTCATCGCGATCTGGAACTGGATAATCTATATGATGAGTATGGAATTGATGTAGATGATGATGGTGAATATGTGGCGGTAGATAGGTCAAAGAAAAAAGGAAAAGGTACCGCGAAGAAGTCCTCGAAGAAAAAAAGAGTGAAAGATGACTTTGATGAAGATGACTTTGACGAAGATGATTTTACCGAAGATGACTTTGAAAATGATGATTTTACAGAGGACGACTTTGAAAATGATGATTTTACCGAAGACGACTTTGAAAATGATGATTTTATGGAAGACGATTTTGAGAGTGATGATTTTAGCGGAATAGATTTTGATGAAGACAGCTTTGCAGAGGATGAAGCGGAAGAAAATGATTTTGCTACAGTCCGGTTTGACCAGAAGAAATTTCAAAAATATAATACGCTTTCTTCACTTGAGTTTGATGACTATGATGACAGCGATGACTATGGTATAGATGCTTATGCGGATGAAGCTGCGGATGATATGATCGATGATCTGGATGAACTTCTGAGCAATAAGGGAAAGGCATCTCACAGCCGTGCAAAGAAAGAGGATTCGTATACAGTTGATTTTATAGATCTGGATTAACCTGGTGTTTGGACTGGAATGGAGGACAGAATATGTGTGGAATTGTAGGTTATATCGGAGAGAGTGAGGCAGCGCCGATTTTGTTAGACGGCTTGTCAAAGTTAGAGTACAGGGGTTATGACTCCGCAGGAATTGCGGTGTATGACGGTGAGAAAGTTAATATGGTGAAGTCGAAGGGAAGACTGAAGGTATTAAATGAACTGACTCACGATGGGGCGATGCTTCCGGGAAATCTGGGAATCGGACATACAAGATGGGCAACACATGGTTCTCCGTCTGATGTAAATGCACATCCGCATTATAATAAAAGTGAATCCATTATCGTAGTGCATAACGGGATTATTGAAAATTATCTGAAATTAAAGAAAAAATTAGAAAAAAAAGGCTATGAATTTGTATCTGAGACGGATACAGAGATTATCGCGCATCTTTTGGATTATTATTATAAAGGGAATCCATTAGAGGCTGTGACCAAAATCATGCATCGCATGGAAGGTTCTTATGCGCTCGGAATTATTTTCCGTGATCATCCGGGAGAGTTGTATGCGGTTAGAAAAGACAGCCCTTTGATTGTCGGTCATACAAAGGATGGGAATATTATGGCGTCCGATGTTCCGGCAGTGTTGAAATATACAAGGGATGTGTACTTTATTGAAAATGAAGAAATCGTACATATGACAAAAGATACGATGGAATTCTTTACTGTGGACGAGGAACCGGTTGAAAAGGAGTCTGTCCGTATCGAGTGGGATATAAATGCCGCAGAAAAGGGCGGATATGAGCATTTTATGCTCAAAGAAATGTATGAGCAGCCAAAAGCAATTACAGACACATTTTCACCGAGAATCAAGGATGGAAAGATTGTAATTGACGAATTAAATATGTCGGATGAAGAAATTAAAGCAATCAGGAAAATTATGATTGTGGCATGTGGATCTGCGTACCATACCGGAGTTACGAGTAAATATGTTTTTGAGGGACTCGCAAGGATTCCGGTGGAAGTGGACCTTGCATCAGAGTTCCGTTATAGAAATCCAATACTGGAAGAAGGGACGCTTGTTGTTGTCATTACTCAGTCCGGGGAGACAGCGGATACACTTGCTGTACTAAGGGAGGCACAGAAGCTTGGTGCAAAAGTGCTTGGTATTGTAAATGTCATTGGAAGCTCCATTGCAAGAGAGGCGGATAATGTAATGTATACATGGGCGGGACCGGAAATAGCAGTTGCTACTACGAAGGCATATTCTGCCCAGTTGGTTGCGTTATATCTCCTGGCTATGAAATTTGCCTATGTAAAGGGGCATCTGGATGACGCAGGACTTGCAGATATGATTGAAGATTTGAAAGCGCTGCCGGTACAGGTTGAGATGCTTTTGAATAATAAAGAGAAGATTCAGCGCTTTGCGAATCGTTATCTGGCAGCAAAAGATGTATTTTTCATTGGACGTGGAATTGATTATGCCATTTCGCTGGAAGGCTCCTTGAAGCTGAAAGAAATATCCTACATTCATTCAGAAGCTTATGCGGCAGGAGAACTAAAGCATGGCACTATTTCTTTGATTGAAGAGGGAACCCTCGTTGCGTCTGTGCTGACACAGAAGGAGCTGTATAAGAAGACAATCAGCAATATGGTTGAAGTAAGAACGAGAGGCGCCTTTGTTTTGGCGGTTACGAATGATGGGAACCGGGAAGTTGAGCGTGCCGCTGACTATGTCATCTATATTCCGGAGACGAATAAATATTTTACAAATTCTCTGGCAATTATTCCGCTTCAGCTTTTTGGATATTATATTGCGGTAGGAAGAGGCTGTGATGTAGACAAACCGAGAAATCTTGCAAAATCTGTTACAGTAGAATAAAGCTTTCCGGGAGGATGCGCGCTCGCGCGAAAAATGCAAGATGCTGCGGGTGGCTGTGCCCGGCGCGAGAATGTGCTTTGCACATTCTCTTTTCTCTATAAAAAGCTTTATTTTTATGGAAAAACAAAGATGCGATGCGAAAAAAGAGGAGGAACATTATGAGATGGAATCAGTTTCGGCTTAAGACAACAACGGAGGCGGAAGATATTGTAAGCAGTATGCTTATGGACCTGGGAATCGAAGGCGTACAGATTGAAGATAAGGTTCCGCTTACTAAGGAAGACAAGGAGCAGATGTTTGTCGACATCCTTCCGGACATTCTTCCGGATGACGGGTGTGCATACCTGACTTTTTACTTGGAGGAGGATGCAGATACAGCGGATATTCTTTCCCGTGTCAGAGAAGAACTGGAAGAAATGCGGACATATCTTAACGTCGGGGAATGTACGATTGAGGAATCCAAGACAGAAGATTTGGACTGGGTGAATAACTGGAAGCAATATTTTCATCAGTTTTATATTGATGATATTCTGGTTATCCCTTCCTGGGAGAATGTAAAGGAAGAAGACAGTGACAAACTGATTATTCATATTGATCCCGGGACTGCGTTTGGCACCGGCATGCATGAGACTACACAGCTTTGCATCCGTGCTCTCCGCAAATATGTGACAAAGGATACAAAGATTCTGGATGTTGGCTGCGGAAGTGGAATCCTGGGCATGCTGGCATTAAAGTTCGGAGCAGAGTATTCTGTGGGAACCGACTTGGATCCTTGTGCGATTGATGCGACACATGAGAATATGGAAGTAAATGGTATTGCAAAGGACCGTTATGAGGTCATGATTGGAAATATTATTGATGACAAGGCGGTTCAGGATAAAGTCGGATATGAGAAATACGATATCGTTGTGGCAAATATTCTGGCAGACGTGCTTGTGCCTCTGACTCCGGTTGTGGTTCATCAGATGAAACCGGGAGCAGTGTATATTACAAGCGGAATTATTGATGACAAAGAACAGGTTGTAACAGAGGCTGTGAAGGCTGCAGGACTGGAAGTGCTGGAAGTGAACTATCAAGGCGAATGGGTATCTGTAACGGCCAGAAAGAGTCAGGTACAGGAGTAATTATGCAGCATTTTTTTGTGACACCTTCCCAGGTAAAAGGAAAAAATATCTATATTGAAGGCACAGACGTGAATCATATGAAAAATGTACTCCGGATGCGTCCGGGTGAGCAGGTGATGATAAGCGATGGCAATAACTGCAGGTATTTGTGCAGGGTGCAGTGTTATGAGAGCGAGAGCGCTGTCCTTGAGATTGTAGAAGAACAGCAGCCGGATACGGAACTTGAGTCTCGTATCTATCTCTTCCAGGGGCTTCCCAAGCAGGAAAAAATGGAACTCATTGTCCAGAAATGTGTGGAGCTTGGCGTTTATGAGATTATTCCTGTAGAAATGAAGCGTTGTGTTGTGAAGCTGGATGATAAAAAGGCAAAAAAGAAGCGGGAACGCTGGCAACAGATTGCCTTAAGCGCCGCCAAGCAGGCGGGGCGCGGTATCATTCCCCGGGTTTGTGATGTAACAGCCTATAAGGATGCACTGAAAATGGCAGAAGAACTAGATGTGCTGCTGATTCCATATGAGCTTGCCGACGGAATGGCAGAGACGAAAAAGGTGATAGAAAAGATAGTGCCGGGGCAGTCGATTGGCATTTTTATCGGACCGGAGGGCGGCTTTGAGAAGGAAGAAGTAGAAGCGGCAGTACAGTCGGGAGCAGAAGAAATTACTCTTGGCAGGAGGATTCTTCGGACAGAGACGGCGGGGCTTGCGATTATTTCTGTGTTAATGTTCCATTTAGAAGGATAAAACATACTCTGATAATAAGAAAGAGAAACAGGAAGTGAGTTTATGAAAGAAATATATTTGGATAATTCTGCTACCACAAAGTGCTATGAAAATGTCGGGGAGCTTGTGCGGAAAGTGATGTGCGAAGACTATGGGAATCCTTCGTCAATGCACCGGAAGGGAATTGAGGCAGAAAAATATATCAAAGAGGCAAAGGAGCGCCTTGCCAGACTTTGGAAGGTACAAGAAAAGGAAGTATTTTTTACATCGGGAGGTACAGAGAGCGACAACCTTGCATTGATTGGAGCGGCAAGAGCGAACCAGCGTGCGGGAAAACACCTGATTACTTCAGCGATTGAACATCCGGCTATTATAAATACAATGCGGTATCTTGAGGAAAATGGATTTTCCGTAACTTATCTTCCGGTGGACCGTTACGGAAGGATTCGCCTGGAAGCGCTCAAAGAAGCGCTGAGGGAGGATACAATTCTTGTATCTGTCATGTATGTAAATAATGAGGTTGGTTCTGTTCAGCCGATTCAGGAGGCTGCGAGCATTGTAAAGGCATATAATAAAAAGATATTGTTTCATGTGGATGCGGTGCAGGGATTTGGGAAATACCGCATTTATCCGAAAAAGTTAAAAGTGGATATGTGTTCTATAAGCGGACATAAGATTCATGGTCCAAAGGGAATCGGAGCGCTGTATATTGATGAACATGTGAAGATAAGACCGATTTTATTTGGTGGTGAACAACAGAAAAATATCCGTTCCGGTACAGAGAATGTGCCGGGAATTGCAGGACTTGGGCTTGCTGCAAAGACAATTTATGAAGGCCTTGATGAAAAGATTGCCAGAATGCGTAAATTAAAAGAACATTTTATTGAAGGAGTCGGAAAAATTCCGGATACGGTAATCCATGGACTTTATGATGAGACCTCCGCACCACATATTATCAGTGTGGGATTTGCAGGAATCAGAAGTGAGGTGCTGCTTCATGCATTGGAAGAAAAGGGGATTTATGTATCCTCCGGCTCAGCATGTGCCTCCAACCATCCGCAGATCAGCGGGGTGTTAAAAGGAATTGGGGCGGAGCAGGAATTTCTGGACGCTACACTCCGGTTTAGTATGTCAGAGTTTACAACAATGGAGGAGATTGATTACACGCTTGATACTTTATATAATACCGTTCCGGTACTTCGAAAATATACCAGACATTGATGAAGGAGAATACAGATGAGATTTCATACATTTTTGTTAAAATACGGAGAAATAGGAGTAAAAGGAAAAAACCGTTATATTTTTGAGGATGCACTTGTGCGTCAGGTGCGTTATGCACTGAAGAAGGTAGACGGTGAATTCCATGTATATAAATCCCAGGCAAGAATCTATGTGGATTGCGAAGGGGAATATGATTATGATGATACGGTAGAACATCTGAAGAAGGTGTTTGGACTTGTCGGAATCTGTCCGGTAGTCCGTATGGAGGATAAGGGCTTTGAGGCACTGAAAAAAGATGTGACGGCATATATGGATGAGATGTATCCGGACAAAAAGTTCACGTTTAAGGTGGAAACAAGACGTGCAAAAAAATCCTATCCGAAGAATTCCATGGAGATTAGCTGTGATCTCGGTGAAGTGATATTGGAAGCATTTCCAGACCTTCGTGTTGACGTACATCATCCGGATGTGACGCTCAATGTAGAAATCCGCGTGGATGGAATTTATGTGTATTCGCAGATTATTCCCGGGGCAGGCGGGATGCCGGTAGGAACCAATGGAACGGCAATGCTTCTCCTTTCCGGGGGAATTGACAGTCCGGTTGCGGGCTATATGATAGCGAAACGTGGAGTCAGTCTGGAGGCGACTTATTTTCATGCACCTCCGTATACCAGCGAGCGTGCGAAGCAGAAGGTCGTAGATCTGGCAAAGATTGTTGCAGCATATTCCGGTCCGATTAAGCTGCATGTAGTGAATTTTACAGATATTCAGCTTTATATTTATGAGCAGTGCCCACATGATGAGCTGACCATTATCATGCGTCGTTATATGATGAGGATTGCAGAGCATTTTGCCGGCCGGGACGGTTGTCTGGGGCTGATTACCGGTGAGAGTATCGGACAGGTGGCAAGTCAGACCATGCAGAGTCTTGCGGCGACAAATGATGCATGTACGATGCCGGTATATCGCCCGGTTATTGGATTTGATAAACAGGATATTGTTGATATATCAGAGAAGATAGGTACTTATGAAACCTCAATCCAGCCATTTGAAGACTGTTGTACGATTTTTGTTGCGAAACATCCTGTGACAAAGCCGAATATAGAAGTCATCCGGCGCTCAGAAGAAAATTTGAGTGAGAAGATTGATGAACTTGTCAAACAGGCAATCGACACAGTGGAGATTATAGAAGTGAAAGGATAATGGACAATAAAACAGGCCGGACCTTTAAGGTCCGACCCTTTATTGATTATTCACTGATAACATAATCTTTTAATGCAGCGAGGATGTTGTCCATCTCAGCTTCGCTTGCATGAATGTTAAGTTCAATCGGTTTTGATAAATCTAAACTGAAAATACCCATGATGGATTTTGCATCAATTACATATCTTCCGGACACCAGATCAAAATCAAAATCAAATTTTGTAATCGTATTTACAAAAGCTTTTACCTTATCGATTGAATTTAATGAAATCTGCACTGTTTTCATAGCTGTACCTCCTTGTAACATTTCGTGTTCTATATTTATCTTAAGAGTATGAGGCCTAAAAGTCAAGGAAGATTTTGTTAAAGAAAGGTGAAATATAAAAACTTCAGAGAAAGGAATTGAGAATATATGAAAAAGGCAGCGCTGCATAATCTTGGATGCAAAGTAAATGCATATGAGACAGAAGCTATGCAGGAATTATTGGAAAAAAACGGATATGAAATCGTTTCCTTTGAAGAAAAAGCGGATGTATATATTGTGAATACCTGTACGGTGACGAATATGGCGGACAGAAAATCAAGGCAGATGCTTCACCGGGCGAGAAAAAGGAATCCTGATGCGGTGATCGTGGCGGCTGGCTGCTATGTGCAGACAAAGGGGGGAGCCCAGCCAGGCATTGATATCATAATAGGGAATAATAAGAAAAAAGACATTGTTTCCATTTTGGCTTCGTATGAGGAAGAAAGAAGACAGCAGATGCTTAAGACGCATGAGGCAGAAAAAGCATTTGTAAAGCGGGAAGTGATTGATATCAATCATACAGAGGAATATGAAGAGCTTACTTTGTCACAGACAGCAGAACATACAAGGGCATACCTGAAAATCCAGGACGGATGCAACCAGTTTTGTTCTTACTGCATTATTCCTTATGCGAGGGGGCGTGTGAGAAGCAGAAAAAGCGAACAGGTGCTTAAGGAAGTACAGGAACTGGAAAAAGCAGGTTATAAAGAGGTGGTGCTTACCGGAATTCACTTAAGTTCCTATGGGACAGATACAGGAGAAAGCTTATTGGCACTGATAAAAGAGATTCATGAAGTGGACGGAATCCGCAGAATCCGTCTGGGCTCTCTGGAACCGAGAATCATTACGGAGGAATTTGTCAGGGAATTAAGCAGATTACCGAAAATATGTCCACATTTTCATCTGTCTTTGCAAAGCGGCTGTGATGAGACTTTGCGGCGCATGAACAGGAAGTATACAGCAGAAGAATATTTGGATAAGTGTAAACTTCTGCGGAAATATTTTCAGAATCCGGCGCTTACGACGGATGTGATCGTGGGATTTCCGGGGGAGACAGAGGAAGAATTCAGAAAGTCGAAGGCATTTGTGGACAGCGTGGACTTTTATGAGACACATATTTTTAAATATTCGAAACGGGAAGGAACACGTGCGGCAGCTATGCCGGAACAGGTGCCGGAGGAGATTAAGAGCAGAAGAAGTTCAGAACTTCTGGAGCTTGGAAGGCAGAAACAAAAGAAGTATGAAGCTGCATTTATCGGTACGGTGCAGGAGGTGCTGATGGAGGAAGCGGTAGAGAGAGAAGATGGAATTTACCAGGTGGGGCATACGAAGGAGTATGTGAAAATTGGCCTAAAAACAGAAGAAAATTTGTCGAATCAGATGGTAAATGTGGAAATTAATCATCCTTTACAAATAATGCATTGAATTTTAACTTCCGATAAGGTAAAATAGTAAAGAAGTATTTTTGGAGGACGTGAGTATATGAAAGAGTTAAGTAAAACCCAGTTTTTTCAGGTAGAAAGCGGTCCACAAATTCAAGCAAAAGATATTCTTGAGATTGTGTACAAGTCATTAAGCGAGAAAGGGTATAATCCGGTAAACCAGGTGGTTGGTTATATTATGTCAGGCGATCCGACATATATTACAAGCTATAACGGGGCCAGGAGTCTGATCATGAAGATGGAACGGGATGAACTGGTAGAAGAGATGCTGAAAACGTATATTGAACATTATGGCTGGGAATAATATATGAGAATTATGGGATTGGATTATGGCGCCAAAACGGTAGGCGTGGCAGTCAGTGATCCGCTGAGGATTACAGCCCAGGGAATTGAGACCATTTTCAGAAAGGACGAGAACAAGCTGCGGAAAACCTGCGCCCGTATTGAAGAGCTGATTCGGGAATATGAAGTGGAGCAGATTGTTTTGGGCCTTCCTAAGCACATGAACGGAGATATCGGAGAACGGGCGGAAAAGGCCATTGAATTTGGTGAGATGCTCAAAAGGCGGACAGGAATCGACGTTGTAATGTGGGATGAACGGTTATCAACGGTATCGGCAGAGCGGACTTTGATAGAAGAAAAGGTAAGACGAGAGGACCGTAAGAAATATATTGATAAGATTGCGGCTGTTTTTATATTACAGTCATATCTGGATTCGCCTGGTATGTAATAGAATAAAGGTATGCCGGACATAGAACCGGAGAGTAGGTGTATAGGGCAATGGAGAAGATTATATTTACGTCTGATGAACTGCAGGAGAAAGCAGAATTTTTTGTTCTGGAGCAGACAAAATTGAATGGGGTATCTTACATTCTTGTGACAGATTCGGAAGAAGATGATGCAGAGTGTTTGATTCTGAAGGACATGTCTTTGGAAAAAGACACGGATGCTGTTTATGAAATTGTTGAGGATGATGATGAACTGGAAGTGATTTCCAGGGTATTTGAAGAACTTTTGGAAGATGTAGAAATTGAGAGGTAAATAATTATAATATGTCAGTCAGTCAGCAGGAATTTAAAAAAATGTTAAAAGAAAAAGGACTCAAGGTAACAAATCAGAGATTACTTGTGTTAGAGGTGCTTGCAGCAAACCGGGACAGGCACATGACTGCAGAAGATATCTATGAGCTTGTAAGGGAAGATTATCCTGAGATTGGACTGGCAACCATTTATCGGACAGTGCAGTTGTTGCTGGAAATGCAATTGGTGGACCGTATTAATTTGGATGATGGGTGCGTGCGTTATGAGATCGGAGAGGAATTTTATGGGAATCCACACGGGAAACACCATCATCACCATTTGATATGTAAAAGTTGTGGGAAGGTTTTGTCTTTCAGGGATGATCTGCTGGATGAGCTGGAGCGTCACATAGAGACAGAAACTGGATTTTATGTGCTGGACCACGAATTAAAATTCTATGGACAATGCAAGGAGTGCCGGGAAAAGAAATAGTACGGAAAGCACGTGGAGGTGTAAAGTTGAAAAAAGAGAATAGTGGAAGTATGCGTATCATTCCCCTGGGAGGCCTGGAGAAGATTGGTATGAATATTACTGCCTTCGAATATGAAGACAGTATTGTTGTGGTGGACTGTGGACTGGCCTTTCCGGAAGATGATATGCTGGGAATCGATCTTGTTATTCCGGATGTGACATATTTGAAAGATAACATTCAGAAGGTAAAAGGATTTGTTATTACGCATGGGCATGAGGATCATATTGGAGCGCTCTGTTATGTGCTGCGTGAGATGAATCTTCCTATTTATGCGACAAAATTAACGATGGGGATTATAGAGAAAAAGCTGACAGAGCATAATCTTATCCGGAGTACGAGACGGAAGGTTGTAAAATACGGGCAGTCAATTAATCTCGGACAGTTCCGGATTGAATTTATCAAGACGAATCATAGTATTCAGGATGCAGCAGCGCTTGCAATTTATTCTCCGGCAGGGATTGTTGTGCATACCGGGGACTTTAAAGTTGATTACACACCTGTTTTCGGTGATGCCATCGATTTACAGAGATTTGGAGAAATCGGTAAAAAGGGTGTGCTGGCATTGATGTCAGATAGTACGAATGCAGAGAGAAAAGGGTTTACCCAGTCTGAGCGTACAGTAGGGGCAACATTTGACCATATTTTTGCAGAGCATCAGAATACCAGAATTATTATTGCGACGTTTGCGTCAAATGTAGACCGTGTTCAGCAGATTATTAATTCTGCATGTAAATATGACAGAAAAGTAGTAGTAGAAGGCAGAAGTATGGTAAGCATCATACAGGTTGCACAGGAACTGGGGTATTTGAATGTGCCTGCAAATACATTGATAGAGATTGACAGGCTTAAGAATTATCCGCCGGAGAAAACGGTTCTTATTACGACAGGAAGCCAGGGAGAATCCATGGCGGCTTTGTCAAGAATGGCGGCAGATGTCCATAAGAAGGTAACCATTATGCCGGGCGATACGGTTATTTTCAGTTCGAATCCGATACCGGGAAATGAGAAGTCAGTGTCTAAGGTGATTAATGAATTGTCGGAAAAAGGAGCAAATGTCATATTTTCTGAAGCACACGTGTCAGGACATGCCTGCCAGGAGGAGTTAAAACTTATTTACTCACTCGTAAAACCCAAATATGCGATTCCGATTCACGGTGAATACCGTCATAGAAGAGCGAATGCGAATCTTGCAAGAACACTTGGTATTCCGAAAGAGAATATTTTTATGATGCATTCCGGGGATGTTCTTGAGGTAAGTGAGAATAAGGCTCAGATTGTAGGAAAGGTGCAGACCGGAGAGATTCTTGTTGATGGTCTTGGCGTTGGCGACGTGGGGAACATTGTACTCCGTGACAGACAGCATCTGGCGGAAGATGGAATTCTTATCGTAGTGCTGACTCTGGAAAAGGGCAGCAATCAGCTTCTTGCAGGACCGGATATTGTTTCCAGGGGATTTGTATATGTCAGAGAATCGGAAAGTCTTATGGAAGAGGCAAAGCAGGTTGTTACGGATGCAGTCATTGACTGTCTTTCCCATCAGAGAAATGCGGACTGGAGTAAAATAAAGCTGGTAATCAGGGATACGATGAATGAATTTATATGGAGAAGAACGAAGCGTAAACCAATGATTCTGCCGATTATTATGGATGTGTAAAATGATAGTTGATGAAAGAATGACAACTTATATCCGGTCATTGGAAACACCGGAAAAATGTATAATAGAAGAAATTGAACAGGAAGCTCTGGATACTTTTGTACCGATTATACGAAAGGAAACCCAGAGCTTCCTTAAAGTACTCCTGGAAATGGTTAGACCGAAGCAGGTTCTTGAGGTAGGAACTGCAGTTGGCTTTTCTGCGATTTTAATGTGTGAATATATGCCGGAGAACGGGCATATTACGACGATTGAAAATTATGAAAAACGAATTCCTGTCGCGAGAGAGAATTTCAGGCGGGCGGGGAGAGAAGAGCAGATTACCTTAATTGAAGGAGATGCTCTGGAAGTGATGAAAACCCTTCCGGGTTCGTATGATTTTATTTTTATGGATGCGGCGAAGGGACAGTATATCCATTATCTTCCTGAGGTGCTGCGGCTTCTTGCTCCGGGCGGAGTTCTGGTAAGTGACAATGTCCTTCAGGATGGAGATGTTCTGGAATCGCGTTTTTCAGTAGAGAGAAGGAACCGCACGATTCACAGCCGGATGCGGGAGTATCTGTATGAATTAAAGCACAGAGAAGAATTACAGACTTCAATCCTTCCTTTGGGGGACGGGATTGCGGTCAGTGTACGAAAGGAGAAGAAGTTATGAGCGGACACCGTCCTGAATTATTGATTCCTGCCAGCAGTCTGGAGGTATTGAAAACGGCTGTTATTTTTGGAGCTGATGCGGTATATATCGGGGGAGAATCCTTCGGACTTCGTGCGAAAGCAAAGAATTTTTCTCATGAAGATATGAAGGAAGGAATCTCGTTTGCACATGAGCACGGGGTAAGAGTGCATGTGACAGTAAATATTTTTGCCCATAATGATGATTTACCGGGGGTGGAACAATATTTAAGGGAATTGAAGGAATTGAGACCGGATGCGCTGATTATTGCAGACCCGGCTATTTTCCAACTGGCAAAGGAAATCTGCCCGGAAATCGAACGTCATATCAGTACACAGGCGAATAATACAAATTACGGAATTTACCGTTTCTGGTGGGAGCAGGGGGCAAAACGTGTTGTCTCTGCAAGAGAATTATCCTTGAAAGAAATAAAAGAAATCAGAAATAAAATTCCGGAAGAAATGGAAATCGAAAGCTTTATTCATGGGGCAATGTGTATTTCCTACTCCGGAAGGTGTCTGCTCAGCAATTATTTTACAGGGCGGGATGCCAATCAGGGAGCCTGTACCCATCCATGCCGCTGGAAATATGCAGTTGTGGAGGAAACGAGACCAGGAGAATATATGCCGGTTTATGAGAATGAGAGAGGCACATATATTTTTAATTCCAGGGATTTGTGTATGATTGAGCACATTCCGGAAATGATAGATGCGGGAATTGACAGCTTTAAAATAGAAGGCCGCATGAAAACGGCTCTTTATGTTGCCACAGTTGCAAGAACGTATAGAAAAGCAATTGATGATTACCTGGAAAGCCCCGGGAAATACACTGCAAATATGCCATGGTATCTGGATCAGATTTCCAACTGTACGTACCGCCAGTTTACCACCGGATTTTATTTTGGAAAGCCGGATGAGAACAGCCAGATTTATGATAATAATACGTATATAAAGGAATATACGTATCTTGGAATTGTCGGGGATGAAAAAGACGGAAGATACCGGATCGAACAGAGAAATAAGTTTTCCGTAGGTGAGAAAATTGAGATTATGAAACCAGACGGCCGGAATGTGGAAGTGACGGTGAAACGGATTCTGAACGAAGATGGAGAAGAACAGGAAAGCGCGCCACATTCGAAGCAGGTTCTGTATGTAGAGCTTTCTGGGGATTTTGCAGACAGATTTGATATTTTAAGACGAAAAGAATAAAAAAATTAGGATTTTTCAGGAAGGATGGCCTCACCGCTTGCACAATATTGTTATTTTGGGTATAATTAAGAATAACAAAAGAAAAGGAGAGAGGTCATGAGAAATCAAAACGAATTCAAGCCTTATATACCGGCTGAAAAGATTACCCCTGAATTTACAGTGACGTCTATTCTGATGGGTGTAATCCTTGCGGTAGTATTTGGCGCTGCTAATGCGTATCTGGGACTGCGTGTTGGCATGACGGTTTCTGCGTCGATTCCGGCGGCAGTAATCGCAATGGGCGTAATCCGTGTGGTTATGCGTAAAAATTCTATTTTGGAGAGCAATATTGTTCAGACAGTAGGCTCTGCCGGAGAATCTCTGGCGGCTGGAGCAATCTTTACACTGCCGGCGCTTTTTTTATGGGCGGCAGAAGGAAAGATGGATAAACCAGGTATTGTTGAGATTACATTAATTGCTCTGCTTGGAGGACTGCTTGGAGTTCTCTTTATGGTTCCGCTTCGAAATGCCCTGATTGTAAAAGAGCATGGTGTTCTTCCGTATCCGGAAGGAACCGCGTGTGCGGAAGTACTTCTTGCAGGCGAAGAGGGTGGTGCAAATGCATCGACTGTATTTGCAGGACTTGGAATCGCTGCAGGATTCAAATTTATTATTGATGGCTTAAAGCTTGTACCAAGTGAGGTATCCTTCCGTGTGAAAGGATATGCGGGAGAGATTGGAACACAGATTTATCCGGCGGTTATGAGTGTTGGTTATATCTGCGGCCCGAGAATTTCTTCTTATATGTTTGCAGGTGGTGTAGTGAGCTGGCTTGTACTGATTCCGATTATTGTACTCTTTGGAGAGAATCTTGTGCTGTATCCGGGAACTGCTCCGATTGGCGAGATGTTCGCAGAAGGCGGTGCAAGTGCAATCTGGGGAAGCTATATTCGTTATATCGGTGCCGGAGCGCTGGCGGCAGGTGGAATTATCAGTTTGATTAAATCTCTGCCACTGATTGTCCGTACGTTCCGCGATGCGCTGAAGAGTATGAAAGGTTCTGTTGGCGGCGGAAAAGACCGTACATCCCGGGATCTGGATATGAAGTTTATCTTAATCGGAGTTGCTGCTCTTACAGTATTGATCTGGCTGATTCCGGCGATTCCTGTGACATTTGTCGGAGCAGTTATCGTAGTTATATTTGGATTTTTCTTCGCGACAGTTTCATCCAGAATGGTAGGACTTGTCGGAAGCAGTAATAACCCTGTTTCTGGTATGGCGATTGCAACCCTTCTTTTTGCAACAATTATCTTGAAGTTTACCGGTGACAGTGGTATACATGGAATGCAGGGTGCGATTGCAATCGGTTCCATTATTTGTATTGTAGCTGCTATAGCAGGTGATACATCCCAGGATTTGAAGACAGGATATCTTCTTGGCGCTACACCGAAGAAACAGCAGATTGGAGAGCTGATTGGTGTAATTGCTGCGGCATTTGCAATTGGCGGCGTATTGTACCTTCTGGATTCTGCATGGGGATTTGGAACAGCGGAGCTGGGTGCGCCTCAGGCAACGCTTATGAAGATGATCATTGAAGGTGTTATGGAAAATAACCTTCCATGGGCGCTTGTATTTATTGGTGTATTCCTTGCGATTGTGATAGAGATTATCGGAATCCCGGTACTTCCGTTTGCAATTGGTGTATATCTTCCAGTTCAGTTAAATGCCTGCATTATGGTTGGCGGACTGGTAAGACTTGCACTTGAAAAGATGAAAAAAGAGAAAGCAGAAAAAGAGCGTATCATCAGCGACGGTATTTTGTACTGTTCTGGTATGATCGCAGGAGAAGGACTTGTAGGTATCCTTCTGGCATTCCTGGCAGTATTTGGAGTAGACAAGGCAATTGATCTGTCAGGAAAGCTGAATCTTTCAGCAGGCGTGGCAAATGTTGGAAGCTTAGTTGTATTTGCGCTCATTATACTTACCGTACTTAAGTTTTCTCTTTGGAAGAAAAGAAGTAAATAAGATATGAGAAAAAAAGAAAAAGCAGCTTCGGAAAATTATCTGGAGCGGAAGCCGAAACGACCGGAAGGAATTAGCTGGTCTGTGGATGAAAAGAAAATCGTAACGCTGAATATTGAAAATACCGGTATATTCAACCGGATGGCCCAAAAGCTTTTTCATAAGCCGAAGATTACGTATATCCATCTGGACGAGATAGGCAGCTTCGTTTGGCCGCTTATAGACGGGGAGAAGGATATTATCGAGCTTGGGAAAGAGGTTGAGGCAGAATTTGGGGAAAAGGCAGAGCCGCTTTATGCGAGACTTGCAAAATATTTTCAGATTTTGGACAGTTATCATTTTCTGGAGTGGAAATAATAAAGCTGAGGGAATTCAGAAGAATTCTCTCAGCTTTTCTATCGCGCTTTTTTCAATTCTGGACACATAAGAACGAGAGATGCCGAGTAGTTTTGCAATCTCCCGCTGTGTATATTCTTCTTCGTTATAAAGTCCATACCGCATTTTCAGAACCAGGCGTTCACGGGGCGACAGTTCTGCCTCGACTTTGTTATAGAGTATTTGGATATCATCTTTCAGTTCTATTTTCTGATGGGCATCGTCCGCTTCGCTTTCAATAATGTCAAAAAGCTGGATTTCATTTCCTTCCCGGTCCGTGCCGATCGGCTCATAAAGGGATACTTCCTTGGCTGATTTTTTCTTTGCACGAAGATGCATAAGGATTTCATTTTCAATACACCGTGCAGCGTAAGTTCCGAGACGTACACATTTGTCCGGGTCAAAGGTAACGACTGCTTTGATAAGGCCGATTGTGCCTATGGAAAGGAGGTCTTCGGTATCATCTTCATAAGACTGGTATTTTTTTACAATGTGAGCAACGAGGCGCAGGTTCCGTTCGATTAGAATATGTTTGGCTTCAAGATCACCCTCTGTATATTTTTGCATATAATATCTTTCTTCTACAGATGTGAGGGGTTGGGGAAAAGATTTCAAAAAAAGCACCTCTTGGCATATTTGATATAATCTATGATAAAAAGAAGGATTTTGTGCTTTTCCAAGGGAGGGAAATTTAGAATCTGCAAAAAAAGCAAAAATTTTGTGAAAAAAGACATATTGCACATAAGTGTTTTTGGGTGCTATAATGTCTTCAATCTGATATGCAAAATAGTTTCTGAGAATGATACTTCATTTTTCAAAATTTATCTGACTGATTCGGTCATTATATCAGCTTAAGCAGTATTTGAATCAAGTAAAAAATAGAAAAGAGGAATGTGTATGGCGTTTAGCTCAGTTATATCAGCCGCGCTTGAGGGACTTCATGTAGAGATGATTCAGGTGGAGGCAGATGTCAGTAATGGTCTTCCCATGTTTCATATGGTAGGATATCTTTCATCCGAGGTAAAAGAAGCATCTGAAAGGGTGCGGACGGCAATTCGTAATGCGGGAGTGCAGCTTCCGCCTAAAAAGATTGTAATTAATCTATCCCCGGCAGCCGTGAGGAAGAGAGGCTCATCCTTTGACCTTCCGATCGCGCTTTCCGTACTTCTTTCTATCGGCTATATCCCGGCGGACAGTCTGGAAGGAACGGTTGTTGTCGGAGAATTAAGTCTGAACGGGGGAATACGGAAGGTGTCGGGCATCCTTCCGAGCGTTATGGAGGCAAAGAATCTGGGATTTCATACTTGTATTCTTCCCCGTGAAAATGCGGCGGAGGGTGCATTGGTAGATGGAATCCGAATTATTGGCGTGGAGCATCTGAAAGAGGTATGTGCTTATCTGAAAAAGGAAATAAGGATAGAGCCAAATGTGAGAGGACAGGCGGATGCGGAAGCTCCGGCCGGGAAATTTCTTGTGGATTATAGTGATATCCGGGGACAGGAGACCGTGAAACGCGCGGCGGAAATCGCGGTGGCAGGCGGACATAATCTTCTGTTAATCGGACCTCCGGGAAGCGGAAAATCTATGATCGCCAGGAGGATTCCAACAATCCTGCCGCCCCTTACAAGAGAAGAAAGCCTTGAAATTACCAAAATATATAGTGTTATGGGATTGGTGGATGAGGAGCGTCCGCTGATTACGGAGCGGCCGTTTAGAAGCGTACACCATACGACAACAAAGGC
>CALFCS010000165.1 GCA_937950565.1 uncultured Lachnospiraceae bacterium | reverse complement strand
TATTGTATTTCTGCATGATGGGAACATAGGGAGTCCATATAAAGGCACTTAATACGGGGCATGACGGGAGCTTAAGTACGGGACATGCGAACAGTACAAAAGATATGCTAAGCCGTCTTGAGACAATGGTCCTGATGGGAATGGAATTACCGCTTCCTGCCGTACAGAGACAGATTGCGTCCGGAATTGATATTATCGTGCATCTGGGCCGACTGAGAGATAAGAGCAGAAAGGTCCTTGAGGTAACGGAGATTCTGGATTACCGGGATGGAGAAATCTGTCTGAATCCACTCTATGTTTATGAAGAGACAAGTGAAAGGGACGGCAGGATATATGGAAATTGGAGGAAGGTTCAGGAGCTTGTTCATACAGAAAAGCTGCTGGCAGCGGGATATAAGTATCCGGGAAAAAACGGGGATGATAATTAAAGCCTTCGGAATCATTTCTGTAACAGCGTGGCTTTATTACCGTTCCATGTGGGCGATACCGATACTGTTTCCGATTGGAATATGGTATTACCGGCAGTTTGAGAAAGAATGTGTCCGGAAAAAGCAGGAAAAATTTAAACTGCAGTTTAAAGAAATGATACAGGCCGTTTCATCAGCGCTGAATACGGGATATTCAATAGAAAATGCATTTAAAGAAAGCAAAAAGGAATTGGAGCTTTTATATTCTGAAAAAGAGCTGATATCAAGAGAACTCGCCATTCTTCTCAGGAAACTTAGAATACATATTCCGGTAGAACAGGCGGTTCAGGAATTTGCGGATACGGTAAAGCTGGAAGATGTGGATAATTTCTCGGCTGTATTTGCAACGGCAAAGAGAAGCGGCGGGGATATGATTGCAATCATTCAGAATACGGCAAATCAAATTGCAGATAAAATAGACGTACATAGGGAAATTCAGATTATACTGGCCTCGAAGCGCTATGAATTCAGAGTTATGTCAGTGGTGCCGTATTTTATTATCGCGTATATGTCTTTCAGTTTTCCGGAGTTTATGGACACTTTATATGGAAATGCCTTGGGAATAGGAGTGATGACAGTATGTCTGGTAATTTATGCAGGCGCATATTATCTGGGTGTAAAGCTGAGCGAAATAGAAGTCTGATTATTTGTGGAGTTGTGGTTTTGTTTTTGGCAGGAGCGGCCTGTGCAGTATGGGACTATTTTTCCTCTACCGTGGAGATTGAAAAGGGAATTTTCAGAAATGCGTATGGAGAGGGAAAGCGGACGGAGGATATGAAGGTGCAGGTCGGAGATAATCCGGAAAAAAAGGATATTCAGATTGAGGTAGACGAGCAGGCGTACACAGCGGATGAAATCAAGAAGCTGTTTGCCCGGACAATTAAAAAAATGGATACCTGGATACTGGGAGAAAATAAAAGTCCGGACAGAGTAGAGAAAGATTTGAATCTGCTTACAGAGATTCCAGGACAGCCGATTGATGTCTCCTGGGAGCTGGACCGGTACGATGTAATGAATGTGTATGGAGAATTAAATAAAGAGAAGCTTACAGAGGAAGGAATCCAGGTAACCTTGCAGGCGGTTCTCACTTATCGGGAAAGAAAAAGTGATCAGGCGCTTTATGAATGTACTGTCATGGTGTATAAGGAAACTTTGTCAGAGGGGGAAGCAGAAGTAGAACAAATAAAGCAGGAGGCACAAAAAACGAATCAGAAAACGGCAACAGAAGCCCGCCTGCTGCTTCCCCGGACATGGAACGGTAAGACGCTGCATTTTTATAAAGCTATGGACAGAAAAGGAATTGTTCTTATGGTCATGTCTGTTCTTATTGTGTTTCTTTTATATGCATTGGAAAAGCAGAATCAAGGAAAAGAGCTGGAGAAAAAACGTCAGCAGATGCGGCTGGATTATCCGGAAATTGTAAGCAAGCTTACTTTGCTGCTTGGAGCGGGAATGACGGTAAAACGGGCATGGAGAAAAATTACAGAGGATTACAGAAAAAGAGAGAAAAAAGAGAAACGGTATGCATATGAGGAAATGTGTACCACGTTATATGAGATGGAAGGCGGAATTATGGAGTCGGAGAGTTATGAGAGATTTGGAAGACGTTGTAATATACAGGAATATTTAAGGCTGGGTGCACTATTGTCCCAGAATCTCAGGAAAGGGACAAAAGGGCTGAATGATATGTTGCGGCTGGAGGCAGTTCAGGCATTTGAAGAAAGAAAGGCGACAGCGAAAAGGCTGGGAGAAGAAGCCGGAACCAAATTACTCCTTCCAATGTTTCTTATGCTTGCTATAGTGTTGGTGATTGTCATAGTTCCTGCATTTTTTTCGATGTATTAGTCGGGAAGGGAGCGAAATGCAGGAAGAGCTATAAATAAAAAATACAGGCGGAGGAATGTGTATGTGGAAATTACAATGTATGAAACAGCGTATCAAAGCTGTATTAAAAGAAGAAAAAGGAATCGGTGTTGTAGAGGTTATTCTAATATTGGTCGTACTGATCGGGCTGGTCATTATATTTAAATCACAGCTCACAAGTCTTGTGCAGACAATATTTCAAAAGATTACAAGCGAAAGTGCAGGGATTTAGAAAGTATGAAAACGCTTCGAGGTGAAATTACCGTATATGTAAGTTTGGTCTTTATTCTTCTTCTTACGCTTTTGAGCGCTCTGATAGAAAGCGCGTCCATCCAATCAGCAAAAAATTACCGGCGTGCAGACATGGTGCGTGCGACAGAGTGCGTTTTTGCAGAATATCAAAAAGAATTATTGGAGGAATATGATATTTTTGCCCTGGAAGGAAGTTATGAAACCGGGGAATATGAGGAAAAGAATCTTATAGACAGATTGAAATATTACGGGGTTCAAAATGCAGAGCAGGAGATTAAGAGAATTCAGTTTTTGACGGATAGCGGCTGTCAGGCATTTTATGAGCAAGTATGCGCATATATGAAAAATAAATATGGTTTAGATAAGGTGGAAGAATTTGTTGGGCAGACGGACTTGTGGAAAAAGCAAGAAGGAGATGTAGAAGATTACAGCAGTCAGGAAACTCAGAAGCAGGAAGAACTTGAAACACTGCTTGAAGAAAATGAAGGGCAGCTTCCGACAGAGAATAATCCGATTGACCATGTGAATGGCCTGAAAAGTTCACCTATTCTGACACTGATAGCGCCGGGGGACATGCAGATATCGGAGAAAAGGATTTCTTTAGGTGAGATGGTGTCCCACCGGAGCCTGAATAAGGGTTATGGGAATTTTGCGGATGAGGAGCAGAATACAAAGACACTGTCTATGCTTTTGTATGGGGAATATGTATTAGAGCATTTTGCAATGGCAACGGATGAGAATCAGACCGGAGCGTTGGACTACGAGGTAGAATATATTCTGGAAGGAAAGGCAAGTGACAGAGAAAATCTGGAAGCGGTGGCAGGGAAATTGCTGCTTTTGAGATTTGCCTCAAATTATGGATATATTCAGACAGATTCAGTAAAGAAGGCAGAGGCAGAAGCGATGGCATTATCTTTATGTACATTGCTTGCAGTTCCCGCGATTACGGAGGCGGCAAAACAGGTAATTCTTCTTGCGTGGGCGTTTGGTGAATCGGTTGTTGATGTACGTTCGCTTTTAAAAGGGAATAAAGTGCCGTTGCTTAAGACAAAGGAAAGCTGGCAGTTATCACTTTCCTCTTTGCTAACACTTGGAACAGAAAACGATCAAAGTGATGGTGCGGATGTCGAAGGTGGTCTTAAATATAAGGATTATCTGAGAATTCTCCTATTTTTGGAAAAGAGGGAAACTGCCGGGGTAAGAACATTGGATTTGATAGAAAGGAATCTGATTACAGAATATGGGCAGGAATATTTCCGTGCAGATTTGTGCGTCAGCAAGATAGAATTCTTAAGCACATGTAATTTCCGGCGGGGGATTACCTATCGTTTTCCTACATATTTTGGATATCATTAGAAATCAGAACAGGCAGGTGAAGATGCCCTTCCGGTATTCTCACATGACCACGAAAGCCCATTCGGGCAAAATCTCATTAAAAAGATAAAAAAAGAAAGGAGCGAGATTCGTGATGTCAGACAAAAAACTCTCCTCACACGATATAAAAAAGTATTTTCCCGGGAGGGTGTCTTCATCTGCCTGTGAAAAAGGAAGTATTACGGTGGAGGCTGCGCTTGCGGTGCCGATTTTCTTTCTGGCTGTCGTAAGCCTTCTGTATCTGTTGGAAATCATGGCAATACGGACAGCTGTCCATGCAGGGCTTCAGGCGGCCGGACATAAGGCGGCAGAGGAGGCGTATCCAATAGCGGCTGTAGTTCCGTCAGAGCTTGAAAGTGATGTGGTGCATGCAATTGGAGCAGAGCGGCTGGAACGAAGTATTGTAGAAGGTGGAAGCGCAGGCATACATTGTGAAGGCTCTTATTTATCTCCGGTAACAGGAATTGGGATTATAAAAGCAAGTTATGAAGTGAAGCTTCCGATTCCCCTCTTCTCTATTCCACCTGTTGAATATGAAGAAACAATGCGGATAAAGGCATGGACGGGTTATGAAAAGAATGCATTTGATATGAGCGATGAAGAGATTGTATATGTCACTGAGACAGGACTGGTGTATCATCGGGACTATCACTGCACGCACCTGGATCTGTCTATTCACAGGGTAGAAGTTTCTGAAACAGAGGGGCTTAGAAATCAGGATGGAGGAAAATATTATCCATGTGAGAAATGTTTTCATGGAGTGGTTGACGGAGCTTATATAACAGACACGGGGAACCGGTATCATGCATCTTTGTCTTGCAGTAAACTAAAACGAACAGTTTACGCAGTGCCTTTATCAGAAGTATTCGGAAAGGGGGCATGTTCCAGATGTGGAAGATAAGCCGGGGATTGCTGTTGATTTTTTTGATAGTGCTGTCTTGTATAGATATCCGGAACAGGAGAATTCCCGTAAAGATACTGATTCCAGGTGTTTTGGGAGGGATTATTTATCAGGCCGTCTGGAACAGAGAAGATTGGATTATGTCTGTCATGGGAATTGGAGTGGGGAGCGTATTTCTGCTTATCAGTAAGGTGACATGTGAAGGAATCGGATATGGAGATAGTATTGTGATTCTTATTCTGGGCATATTTCTGGGAGGAAGAGAACTGGTTGAGGTATTAAGTTTTTCATTTTGCATATTGGTTGTTTTTGCAATTGCAATATTATGCAGAAAGAACATGTCACGGAAATATGAAGTGCCGTTTCTGCCATTTTTGACGGGCGGTTATATATGTTATCTGATTGGAAATTTGCATTAAATAAAATGAAAGATGTCCGGTATGCCAGATAAAAAATAATTTGCAGATTTAGTTCATGGAGGAAAACAGGTATGAGAGGCTATACGGTAGAAATGTCGTTCCTTATGCCAATTCTGCTGCTTCTTATTATGAGCAGTATTTTCGGGGCGTTCTACTATCATGATAAGAACGTAATTGCATCGGCAGCATATGAGACTGTGGTACAAGGAAGCAATAAAGCGAGAGAAAGGGACGGAGTGGAAGCGGAGGAACTGGAAGCGCTTTTTCAGGAACGGATAAAGGATAAATGCATTCTTTTTGCAGGAGCGGAGGTATCAGTAAGTGTAGAGGAGGATGAAATTGTGGTGAATGCGAAAGCGTCAAAAAACAAAATGGCGGTAACAGTAGAAAAGAGGATGCCGGTTACCGATCCGGAAAAAAGAATCAGAGAAATAAAAAAAGGAAAGGATTTGCTTCATGGAAAGGACAGTAACAATTGAAGAACAGGGAATCTATAGAGAAGATTATCAGATGCGGATACTTCAGGCAAACGATATACAAGGATTTCTGAAGGTGAGAGGAAGAGGGGCTGATAAAAACAGTTGTTATGATTATAATGTCAGTGGCAAAATATCATTGCAGGCGTTATATGATAGAAATAATATAGGTGAAAAAGAAATAAAAAAATTTATAAAAACACTTATGAATATTATGAGTGAAACGGAAAGGCATTTACTTAATATCAATCGGATTTTGTTGAAGCCGGAATATATCTATTATGAAGATGGGGAATATTATTTTTGTTACTACCCTCCCGGAAAAGGGAATATATGGGAGGAATTTCATGTATTTACAGAATATCTGGTCAAACATGCTGATTATAATGATTCGGAGTGCGTCCGGATTGTGTTTCTTCTTCATAAAGAAACTATGGAGGAAAATTATAGTTTAAAGAAAATAGCGGAGGAATGTATGGTATCATCTCAGTCGGAAAGTGTGGATCAGAAAAAGCAGGATACGGAAAAAGTACAGAGTACAGTAGAATATGACAGTGCGCATCATGACTGGATTGCGAGTCAGGAAATGGGGAGCCTTATTATGGAGGAGACAGAATATATGTGGAGCCCTGTAAAACGATTCCTTAAAAAGCATAAAAAACCGAAATGGGGAGACTGGGACGGGCTTTACATTGAAGAGGAAGAATTGTAGATGAATCGGGGGAGCTCAGTACCAATCATGGGAAATCCAAAGCTTTTTTAAACTTTTTAGTTGACATCCCTATAAAATAATGAGAAAATCTCAATATGAAAAAACCAGTTTGTACCATTAGTTTAGTAATTATAAATGTAGCTGTATTTATTGTCCTTTCTTTTTGGGGAAGGACGGAGGACGCCCGGTTTATGGTGGAGTATGGAGCCATGTATACGCCATATATTATCGGCTATGGCGAGTATTACCGGATTTTTACGGCTATGTTTCTTCATTTCGGATTTGAACATCTGATGAATAATATGCTGACGCTTCTTGTTGTGGGGCAGACACTGGAAGCAGAAGTCGGCAAATGCAAATTTTTGATTATATACTTTATAAGTGGCATCTGTGGAGGGTTTTTGTCTTTTTGTCAGGATATAATAACCGGACAAAACGCAGTTTCGGCAGGTGCATCAGGAGCTATTTTTGGACTCATAGGCGCAGTATTATACATTGCGATACGAAGACGGGGAAGAGTCGGGAATATATCCGGCAGGGGTCTTCTGATTATGACTCTTCTGAGCCTGTATTTGGGATATACGGAAGGCGGAATAGATAACTTTGCGCATATCGGAGGTTTGATTGGAGGCATCATACTTGCCGTCATCCTATACCGCGAGGGTAAAAGTAGTACCTGTTCCGGGTTCTGACGATACGGTCAGTGTTCCGCCGTGCGCTTTTATGATACGGCGGGCAATGGGAAGGCCAAGTCCGGTACCGTCCTTTTTATAGGTGACAAATGGTTCAAATATGTGTTCCAGATTTTCCGGGGCAATACCAATACCGTTGTCGGTGATAGTGATTTTAATAGTTTTGTTGGAAAGGGTATCCAGCATACCTGCATGGAATGCAATGCACGGATGGGCGCTGCTTTGAGAGACCGCTTCCCGTGCGTTTTTCAACAAGTTTATAAGGACTGCGCGAAACTTGACAGAATCTGCGTATATGACAGGCAGTCCCGGCTCAATTTTTGAAGTAAATTGAATATCCGTATCAATCAGTGATGAAGCAAAAGATAGGACCAGGGACTTAAGGAAAGTCTCTGTATCTAAAGGAGATATTGATAAGCGTTCACTATTGTTATAGGAAGAGAGGTCTTCCAGAAGCTGTGTCATATATTCGATGTCCTGATGAAGTGAATCCCAATGTTTGAATGTATGTACTTCCGGGTGAGCAGATTCAATCAGCTGCAGTGTACTGTATACGAGAGTCAGGGGATTACGTATTTCGTGGCTTATGGAACTTACCTCCATACGATGGGATTCGAGGAGCCGTGACAGAAGTTCCGCTTTTTGTGGACTTTCATTCATAATTTGTTTTAATTTGTCGTAGTCAGTTTCAGTAAACATAGCATTTTCCGTCCTTTCTGAACTATCAGTTTAGCATCGGCGGTTAAAATAATCAATTACTTTATTATGAAGAAAGAAGGATTTGGATATGAAAGATGAAAATTGCATTTTCTGTAAACTTGCTAATGGTGAGATTCCGACAGCTACTTTGTATGAAGATGACAACTTCAGGGTCATACTGGATGCGAGTCCGGCTTCAAAAGGACATGCTCTGATTCTTCCGAAAGAACATTATGCGAATTTGTATGAGCTGGATGATGCGGTTGCATCAAAGGTTCTGCCTCTTGCTAAAAAGTTAATTACAAAGCTCACAGAGATTCTTGGATGCGATGGTTATAATATTGTACAGAATAATGGTGAGACAGCGGGACAGACGGTATTCCATTATCATATGCATTTGATTCCGAGATATAAGGGCGACACCGTAGGACTGGGCTGGAACATGGGAGAGCTGACGGAAGAAGACAAAGAAGAGATTCTTTCTAAAATGCAGGCAATATAAAAGAAGAGGGAAAACAACAGATAATGAAGGCTATTGGAAGAGCCGGGTTTGATGCAATTTATGAAGAGAACATAGAAAGTGTATATAAAACGGCATTGTTTTATTCCGGTAACCACCATGCGGCAGAAGAAATTACGCAGTCGGTTTTCATGAAGTTATATGTAAATATTGAAAATGTTAATCTGGATGCGGTAAATTCGTGGCTTTTGACGACAGCCAAGCATATGGCGTTGAATTATCAGAGAGAAATCAGGCGGGAAGTTCTGATGGAAGAGGTTGAGGTATCGGATGAGCTGGTACCTTATATACCTAGTCCGGAAGATATGGTGATACAGGAGCTTAAGAAAGAAGAGCACAGGGAACTTGCCGGAAATATATTTTCTGAACTATACAGAGTAAATCCAAGATGGTATGATGCAGTAACAATTACCTATTTTCTGGAGAAACCTCGGAAGGAAGTGGCAGAAATTATGGGAGTCAATCTGGATACGTTATATAGTATGCTGTATCGTGCGAAGCGGTGGATAAAGAAGAATTATGAGGAACAGTATGGTCGGCTGGACGATGAATAAAAACAGGTGTCACATTTTGACACCTGTTTTCTGATATTTGCCACATAGAGAAACAATTGGATGAGTCCGAATGTTTATTAGGTTAAGGATTCTATCAAATCAATAATTGTGTCAATGGAATTTTGTTGAGAGGAATTCTTCATAGTCTCTATGTAAGATTCCCGATTGGCATATAATTCATTGACAGATTTGAGGAGAAGTTCGTCAGTCAGTTCTTCTTCTTCCAGAACGATACTGAATCCCTGCCGTTCAAATGAGCGTGCATTTAGGATCTGGTCTCCGCGGCTTGCGTTTGCGGAAAGCGGAATCAGGAGATTTGGCTTGTGTAAGGCCAGAAGTTCACAGATAGCATTAGCTCCGGCCCTTGAAATGACAATATCCGTCAGTGCAAAAAGATGACGGAGTTCTTCCTTAATATACTCAAATTGTGCGTACCCTTTCAGACCATCCAGAGAACTGTCAAGCTTTCCTTTTCCGCATAGGTGGATGACCTGATAAGATTTCAGCAGTTCCGGAAGAATGGAGCGGACTGCTTCATTGACGGCTACAGCGCCAAGGCTTCCGCCGACAACCATAATTACCGGTTTATCATCTGTGAAATGCAGGAATTCCAGCGCACGGTAACGGTCTCCGGACAACAGCTCCTGACGGATAGGAGATCCGGTCAGAACTGCCTTTCCTTCTGGGAGATGTTCCAGTGTCTCCGGGAAATTACAGCATACCTTTGATGCAGAAGGGATAGAAAGCTTGTTTGCCAATCCCGGAGTCATGTCTGATTCATGTATGATGGCGGGAACGTGACAGCTTTTGGCAGCAAGAACAACTGGAACAGATACGAATCCGCCTTTGGAAAATATAATATCCGGTTTTAATATTTTCACTAGTTTTTTTGCTTCATGAAGACCTTTGACTACACGGAAAGGGTCTGTGAAGTTCTGAACACTGAAATAACGCCGGAGTTTTCCGGTGGAAATTCCGTGATAAGGAATACCAAACTGCTCAATTAGTTCCTTTTCCATGCCGTTGTAAGAGCCGATGTAATGAATGTCATACTTTAATTCTTTCAGGCGCGGCAGCAGAGCAATATTCGGTGTGACGTGTCCGGCTGTACCGCCCCCGGTTAAGATAATCCGTTTCATAATGCCCTCCTTTGGGTTAATAGATAGATATATTTATATTATACGTTTATAAAAGATTTGGTCAAGAGAGAATAACAATTATATAAGTAACAGTTCAGCCATAGTCCGTGCAGTGTGTGAATCATGCTTGCATGAATGAACACACTGCACGGACTATGAGCGGAACGCCCGATTATGAGCAAAGTTAGTTGCGCAGCAGCGGGAAAGCCGCGTAGCGGCCTTTGCGAATGGGCGTGTCTGAACTGTTACATTTATGAGGTAAATTTTATATGAATGAAAAAAAAGACAATCTGGAAAAATTTATAAAAGAAGAGTTGGAAAAGGAAGCGGAGAATATTCGTCGGGAAATTCAGCCGGATGAGGGAACGATGTCGCAGGATGCCAAAGAGCGGATACAGGAGAATCTGAAGCAGCAGATAGAGGAATATGACAGGGAGCGCCTGTATGCTGAATTATCGGAGGAAGATAGGGAAGCGCTTCGTTTGGGGTATGAAATTCTCAGGAAAAAAGTGGATAAAAGTACGGATGAGGTGGCGGAGGAAGAATCAAACGATAAGAAACCGGGAAAAGTTGTCAGAAAGAAACGGCGGCTTCGGGTTTCCCTTGCACTGGCAGCAGCGCTTATTCTCGTAGTGGGGTTTGGATTAAATAGTTTTGGTGTGACGGAGAAAGCGATACGTGTTATGCAGGTTATGGTAGGAGGAAGAGAAGTTGTGCAGACAGATTCGGGAGAAGATAATAAGATCATAGTGGGGGAAAAGGAGGAAGAAGCCTACCAGCTTGTTGCAGAGGAATTTGGAAGCGAACCGATAAGAATTACGGCGAGACCAAAGGAAATGAAATTTCAAAGTGTGGAATATGATAAAGGAATTCAGGTTGCGGAGCTTTACTATGATTATGATGGTGAGGGTCTTATGTATATGATGGGTGCGGTTTATCATGATTTTTCATGGGGGATAGATGTGGAGGATAAAGTAATAAAGGAATATCAAAAGATAGTAAGAGGATGTGTAATGCGAGTGAAGGAATATGAGTTACCTAAGTCAAAAGAACATAGATACTCGGCTCAATTTAATTATAAAGGGATTGCTTATTTTATGATTGGAACGATGGAGCAGGAGGAGTTTGACGAAATTTTGGAAAATTTATATATTTATTCATAAAACCGCGTCAGTTTTTGTCAGGTTGTGTGTCTTATATATAGAGGGGTTCTGGGGAGGAACGGGAGGTGACGCTTGAAGAGGAAATTATTGTCCGTTTTTTGTGCAACAGCATTGATGGCAGGAATGTTATCTATCGCAACAGTAGAGAGCCGTGCTGCCGAACAGCGCATGATTGACGGGTCTTATCTTACACATGAAGATGAGTCGGTTGGTTATGATACGAAGCTTACCCGGGGAGAGGATCTGATGACCGGATACTCCAAGTGTGCGAGACTGGGTCCAGGGAAGGCATATGCAGGTGGAACAACAGTCGCGGCCCATAAAGTAGATGAAGTTGGGATTTTTGTAATTGTAGAGAGAGCAAAGGAAGAGGATTCAGCATGGTCATATTGTGACAGCTGGCAGAGATTCTTGGAAAACACTGACCGTGTGGGTTCGAACCGCACTTTATTAGTAGAGGGCGGTTATTATTACAGGGTAAGATGTACACATTCTGCAAACAGTGATGTGAGCAGTAGTTTTACTAACGGAGTTTACATTGAGTAATCTATATTTGCACGGAGACAAAGGATAATGTTTGCTACTTGCTAACTAAATAACGTATAACTTATGGTGGGTATGACATGGAGAAAGATGTGCGGGATAGGCTGGCTGGCCTTACACCAAGGAACCGCCTCTTGAACATCCAGGATTATACCAAGGAAAAAGAATAAGCACAGAAAAAAAGATACGAGGTTCAGCCGCCGTCGTATCTTTTTCCATGTAAAAATTTATTCTCCTTTTGCAAGCTTCAGAGCTTTTGCAAGCTTCAGAGCTTTTGCAAGCTGATCCGGGCAGGATGTGGATTTGAATCCGCAGGTGATGCCCTCCATGCGGGATATGGCTTCTTCTACGGACATTCCACGCACCAGGCTGGAAATGCCCTGTGTGTTTCCGTTACAGCCACCCGTAAATTTTACGTCTTTAATGGTGTCGCCATCCAGCTCAATGTGAATGGACTGTGCACAGACACCAGTTGGTTTATAATCCATATGAAAACCTCCTTACAAAATAATACTGAACTAAAGTATACCAAAAAAACCGAAGAATTGCCAGAATTTGAGGAAAGTTGAATATTATCTGTAACAGATAGAATCAAAATTATCCAAAACAGTGGACATGTCGCTACTCGTATGCTAATATCATATTGTATTCTTCCT
>CALFCS010000164.1 GCA_937950565.1 uncultured Lachnospiraceae bacterium | reverse complement strand
GTGTGATTCGGGCGAGTGAAAAGGTTGAAAATCTGATCAGACAAATAGAAAATGACTCATTCAATTCTTAGAATGGGTCATTTCTTTTAGCATGTCTTATTGACGGTGTCTTTGTAGAACACCGTCAATTCTATATTATCCTACATTTTAATAACAAATATTTTATATCTGTTCCTTATCCTATTCTGTATTGTCATCTCTTAAGAGGGCTTCAGCGGTAGCATGTAATACGGATAATTTATGCTTGTCGCATTGGCTTAAAAGATGAAGCAAAGACTGATAAACAGGAAGGCTGCTGTTTTTATTAGGGTATATGTAATCATCGGCGGAAATGTTGAGTGCCCGCATAATACGGCAGAACATCGGAACGCTGGGCATTCCACAGCCGTTTTCCAGGTTTTTATAATACTGTGTATTGCAGCCAACCAGTTCAGCTGTCTGCTCCTGCGTCAGTTTGCGCTCGAGCCGTTTTCTTTTAATCAATTCGCCAAGTTTCGGATCAACTTCACCCATGTGGTTCACCTCCTATGCTTTCTTATAAGTAGTGTATAACATTACGTTTTGAAAGTGAAAAGTGTGAGGGGTGACAAATAAGTAGTGCGGTAGATGACCTAAAGATTTCAGGATGAAAAGAGGAAGAAAGTAATGGTTGTACTAAGGATTTGCAAAATAAGAGGGTATCAGTTAAAAAAATTGAGGTTTTCGCTGCGGAAGAATATACCATCGCAGGTAGTGTAAGAGAGTACGTTGAAGTAGCTAAAATTAAAAAATACAAAAGAGGAAACGTCCAAGTGAGTAATTGACTCATGTGGGCGTTTTTTTGCGTCCATAAATCGTTTGGCTGGAAAGAAAAAATTTTTCAGATAAAATTTCCGACAGCTTGTTTTGGGCAGCTCCCAGGATTGGGTGAGTGAAGGCGCATAGGGCTTTCGGAAATGACTGCAGCACCTATTATTTATCAGGAAGGAGGACAAGCCATGACGAAGCAGGAGGAAATGGAATACAGGAGAAGCTGTCCCTATGATGCCATGGGAGATTATTCGGGTCTTTTTTCATATCCAGAGGAAAAAGAAAAGCCGGATGAGGACCAAAAGGAAGATACCGGATAAGGTATCCGCTTTCATGTAAACAGCGCATAGCTGGAAAACTGGCGGAGTCTCAGACTTCCCGTTTTAAAAAAAACGGGTCGGTCTGAGGCTGTTTTTGCTGCACTTTTTCAGTCAGGTATGCAGGCCGCCCGTGCCGAGAGGCAGGAAGGTGGTCATAATGCTGACACTGAAAGAATTGCGGAACATGGTGGAAGAAGCAAAGGTAGAGGAGCGTGTCCCATCGGTGAGAGGGCTGATGGAGTCTGGTGCGCCGATTGTTGTGAAGGAGGTGTTAAGTGAACAGACGGAGATTTCCGTATATCAGAATGGTCTGGTTCTTTACCGGGCGGGAAACCGGGCAACGGTATTTCCGTTGCATCCCTGTGGGGATTACATATATGATTCCGCAATGACACATATCGAGAACATAGGGGCAGATTTTTTTGATAATGAGAACTGGTATATCCGGCTTTTGCTGGAGGGTGAGGACAGGCTTGCCAAAAATCAGGATGTCCGGATTGGGAAAAAGACTATTTCCTACAGCTGTATTGCGGAGGACTGGGATGCCCTGGCAATGGAGGATACACTTCTTGAGAGGCTGATCGCGAGGGAAGGCATGGAAGAAATTCTGGTATTGCTGACGGAGAACCAGCGGTATGTAGTAACCAGACATTATCTGAATGATGTGGCGCAGAAAGAAATCGCAAAGGAACTGGGAGTGACGAACCAGGCAGTGTCCGACATGATACGCAAGGGAATCTGCCGTATCCGCCGGGAGTACGGCCTGGATGGGAAAAAAGCGAAAAAGGACGGGAGGAAATAAAGTGAAGATTGGATTGGTAGACTGTGACAGCCATAACTTTCCCAACCTCCCGTTAATGAAGCTGTCTGCTTATCACAAAAAGGCAGGAGATTGTGTCAGCTTTGCCAGGATGGAAGAAAGCTATGACCGGTTGTATGTGAGTAAGATATTTACGGAGTCCCCGGAGCCGGTTCTGCCGGTGTGTGGGCAGGTCATACGAGGGGGAAGCGGGTATGACCTTGAAAATAAGCTGCCGGAGGAGATAGAGCATATTTACCCAAATTATACATTATATCCGGAACTTACCCGGAATACAGCGTATGGTTTTCTGACAAGAGGATGTCCCAGAAGGAACCATACCTTCTGTATCACGCCCCAAAAGGATGGATGTGTGAGCAGAAAGGCGGCAGACCTGGCAGAGTTCTGGAGCGGCCAGGGCAATATCGTCCTGTTAGACCAGAATATCCTTGCCTGTAAAGAAAGGATGGAGCTTTTATGCCAGCTGGCAGATTCCGGCGCACTGGTAGAGTTTAACGGAGGCATGGATATCCGCTTTTTAAATGAACCGGTGATAGAAGCACTGAAAAAAATCCGTGTAAAGAATTACCATTTTGCATGGGATGATCCCAGGGAGAAGCTTCAGGAGAAGTTCCGGCTGTTTCAAGGCTCCGGTTTGAAGGTATCCGATCATTGCCGGGTCTATGTGCTGACAAATTACTGGAGCAGCACGGAGGAAGATCTGTTCCGTATCCATACTCTGCTGGAGCTTGGGTTTTTGCCGTTTGTGATGATTTATGATAAGCAGAAGTTCGTGGATAACAGGGGCAGATGGCTTCCCGGTGTGGCGGAACGGTTCAGCGAACAGCAGCTGCAGCATTTTAAGACCTGCCAGCATATGCAGAGATGGTGCGGGAGGGGGTGGATCATAAAAAGCTGTCCCCGTTTTGAAGATTATGAGCCATATAAGCGGTGGATAGGGAAAGGAAAGCCGGTGCCGGTGGTGTGACCGGATAACCGTAAAAAACAGACAGGCCAGTGGTTTTGCCAGAAAGAGGCGGAGCCGCTGGCTTTTTTTGCGCCTTGGAGAGCAGGAAATAAAAACTTTTCCGACAGCTTGTTTTTGTGTGGCCGGGGATAGGGGTTAGTGAAAGGGACGAGACAAAAACTTCCCTGTTCATTGTACCTTGACAACTTCATCGCCTGCCCGGATGGATACCCGGTATCTGAGTGCGCATTCTGCACACCTTGCCGGAGAAAACGCTGCGGAATTGGAAGCCGGGGCTGGAACGGGTCCGGGGAGAAAACAGGCAAAACGCTCAAATACATTCAAATTTTGAATAGCAGTAGATGCCGTGCGGGGAAGCCCTTCGGGGTTTCTCCGTACTGATGTGCTGTTATTCCCGCGAGCAACGAGCCAAGTAGCCATGCTTGCATGGATATTTGATTTACAGCGCAAAAGTTTGAGGAAAGGAGGGAAAATGCCATGAAAACTTAGAAAGTGCGTGTTGAAAAATCAGACCAAAAAAAGAGAGGTAGGTAGCAATGAAAGGAAAAGTAAAAAGGATTCTTTCCGGGATGCTCTCCGTTATGACGATCCTGACATCCGTTGTGCAGCCGGTTACGGCTTATGCGGCGGAGACGGAGCCTGAGCCTGCAGCGTATGAAGCCGAGTACCCGGCACTGGAGGAAGTCAGGGACAAGCTGGCGGAGGATGAGATTGTCACGGCGCAGGACTATGAGGTGGAAGCCGGGAGTGGTTTTGATGTGAAGTCGGATTTTTCCGGCATGGAGATCAACCGGGAAAAAGTAAAAGTCACATTCCATGAGGCGAAGAATGAAGCCGGGCAGGACTTTGACGGGAACCGTGCGGATTCTTATAAGGCGGTGTACTTTGTGGAGCCGGTAAGCGGGAATCCCCGATACCATGTGATCCGCCATGTGGTGGTGAAAGAGCCTGTAAAAGAAGCTGGTGCAAAGCGTACAGCTTCGCCGGGAGAACAGGGAAGCTCCGGGGAATCGGAAAGTGAGGAAGCGGATGGATCAGAGCCACATTCGGAGAAGCTCCCGGAAACGGAACTGGTAACAGAGCCGGGAACGGAGGCGCAGAAAGAAACCGGTGTGGCCACAGCAGAAACCGGCACGGAAGCAGGTACAGAGCGACAGACAGAATCAGAAACGGAATCGGAGAGGGAGACGGAGGCAGAACCAGAGACAGAGACAGGAAAAAAATCCCCTTCGGAAATGACGGCGGAGGAAGTTCTGGAAGCGGGTGCTGCCCTTGTACAGCAGGCCCTTCTATCCTGTGAGGACGAGGTTTCTTTTGAAGGCGAGGAGCTGAAGCTGTACATGCTTTACCAGTCCCTGTTAAATGCCGGGGCCGGGAACCCGTCCATGAGAAAAATGGCAGCAAGGGCAGCGGCGAAAGACCTTGTGGTAAAGAACGCAAAGAATGAATCCGGCATGTGGGATATTCCGCTGCTGGATTATATTTATTCCTCGGAAACAGGGAACCAGGTGCATAACTATGTAAAATACATTGCCGACGATGAGGAGAACGGCTGGCGTCTGGCGTACTGCCTGCAGATCAGCAGGCATTTCATTGATTCCACACAGTATATCGGGAAAGAGTGGAAGGCAAACGGGATGTATGCGGAACTGTCCTATGCGATTGCCAACGGCTGCAAGAAATATGGGGATAAGAACAATTCTGCATATTCAACCGGGAACTGGATCAAGGACTACTATGTGACGCAGACCGTGCTTTACTGTATCCTGGAGGATTATGGATATGACGGGCACTCCATTGGTTCTTTGAGTGCGGTAAGCGGCTATCAGGATGTCTATGACTGCGTCCATGCCATGTATAAGGATGTAAAAAAGAATGGGAACCAGGCGGCAGACGGCTATGGGGACAATCCCGTTTACCAGATCGTTGCGCCGGATTCCACTGCCATGAAGTTAAATGGTGACGGCACCTATTACCAGACCGGATGGTATTCTGTAGAAAAAGAGGGTGATCTGGTATCAAGGAGCCTTACGCTCTCCGGTGCCCCGGACGGTGCGGAGATCATCTATAAGGACAGTAGCAGCGATACCAGCAAATTTTATATCCGTATCCCGGTGGCAAAAGCCTATGCGATCGGGAACCAAAAAGTAACTTTCAAGGTAAAGGCAACTGCGAAATTCTCCAGGCCGTTCACCTATATGTATGAATCCCTGATTGCGGATGCACAGAATATCACATTCCTGGAGCGCCACACCACGGACGCACCAAAATCCAGCGAGGCGGAGGTTTCCATCAAGCTGGATAAAGCGAAAGTGGAAGTGGTCAAGGTGGATTCCAAAAAGGCGGACGCTAAGCTGTCCGGCGCAGTGTTTGGCGTTTACAAG
Source organism: uncultured Lachnospiraceae bacterium (assembly GCA_937950565.1). Classification (GTDB taxonomy): domain Bacteria; phylum Bacillota; class Clostridia; order Lachnospirales; family Lachnospiraceae; genus UBA7109. Next base: position 7,655 of record CALFCS010000164.1, on the reverse strand, counting down.
GATCAGGGCTGTACACAGCTTATCACACAGATGCCGGCAACGGACAAAAACGGTGCGGCTTCTGTAGAGTTTATCAAGACACAGGAAACCGTGTACTTAAAGGAGATCACGGCTCCCAGAGGATACCGTGTCAACCCTACCGCTTACAACGTGAAACTGGTGGCAAACCAGACGGCTTCCGTCACGGTGCCGGATGAGGAACAGTTCGGGGAGCTGACGGTTTATAAGGAAGGGCAGGTTTTATCTGGTGCGGATGTGACGGACGCAGGCGTTGCCTTCCACTATGAGAACCGCAGGCAGCCGGGGGCTGTTTACAATGTTTATGCCGGGGCGGATATTACGACGGCTTATGGTGCGGCTGTCTATAAAAAGGGCGACCTGGTAAAAGGGAACCTGACAACGGATTCCAATGGCGCAGTGATCTTAAAGAACCTGTATCTTGGCTCTTATGTGGTGCGGGAAGTGCAGGCTCCGGAGAATTTCTACAATGCCGGGGAAGAAAAGGAAGTGGTTTTATCTTATGGAGGGCAGACGGCAGAAGTGGTCTTTGCCGAGACAACCTTTACCAATGACCGCCAGAAAGCAAAAGTGACCGTCACAAAACAGGACGGGGACACGAAAAATCCTCTGGATGGCGGTATTTTCGGCCTGTATGCGGGCAGTGACATTACCGCATGGGACGGCACGGTTGTTGTGAAAAAAGGCACACTGATTGAAAAGGCAGTGACCGGGGAAGATGGCACAGCCGCCTTTCACGCAGACCTGCCGGTTGGATTTGGATATGATGTGAAAGAGGAACAGGCACCGGAGGGGTATCTGAGAAATACCAGTGAAGTGTATTCTTTCCAGTTTGCCTATACCAACGACCAGGAAGCAGAAGTGTCTTTCACCCATACTTTCCTGAATGAGCGTGTCAATGCGAAGATTTCCCTGCAGAAAAAAGACAAAGAGACCAATACGAACCAGCCGCAGGGCGATGCCACACTGGAAAAGGCCGTTTACGGACTGTATGCCCGGAAGGATATCGTACATCCGGACGGGGCAACAGGCGTGATCCATAAAGCAGGGGAAAAGGTGGCAACGCTGACAACGGATAAAAACGGGGAAGCGTCCATCGGGAACCTCTATCTCGGAGAATATTATGTGAAAGAGATCACTCCGCCCGTGGGTTATCTGGCGGACGAAGCAGAACATGACCTTACCTGCAGCTATGAGGGTGACCTTGTGGCAACCGTGGAAAGAGACGTGGTTTCCCTGGAGCAGGTGGTGAAACAGCCGTTCCAGATCATCAAGGCAGCCGATAACGGAAAGACCGATGCAGACCTGCTCTCCGGTGCCGGGTTCACGGCTTATCTGGCCTCATCCCTCAAAACAAAGGAAGATGGCAGTTACGATTTTGATTCCGCAGTTCCGGCAGTGATCGGGGAGAATGGCGCAACAGAGATTTTTACGGATGAAAAAGGCTATGCCTGCAGCATTGCAATCCCCTTTGGGACATACATCGTCCGTGAGACGATCACGCCGCATAATTATACTCCGGTGGACGATTTTACCGTGCGCATTACAGAGCATAAGCCGGATACGCCGCAGGTATGGCGTGTGCTTCTGGATGATGAATTTGAGGCAAAGCTGAAGATCGTGAAGCAGGACGATGAGACGAAAAGGCCGGTTCTGGCAAAGAATACCGAGTTTAAGGTGTATGACCTGGAGCATGAAAAATACGTGGAACAGGTAACGACCTATCCGACTACAGTAACCCACAAGTCCTACTTTACGGATGAACAGGGCTATCTCATTCTGCCGCAGAATTTGAAGATCGGGCATTACCGTATTGAGGAAGTCCATGCTCCGTGTGGCTATACCCTGAATGAAAACTATTATGAAGTGACGGTGGATTCCAATACTGCCTACCATCAGGATAAGGTCAGCAAGGATGTGATCATTGAGGTGGTCTATGAAAACCATCCAGTCAAGGGTGAGCTGAAGGTAGTGAAAAAGGGCGAAGTGCTTCATGGGTTCGAGGATGATTTTACCTATGGAAAGGAAACGCTGGCGGGGGCAGTCTTTGAGGTTTATGCTGCAGAGGACATTTATACCGCTGACTTCCAGAAGGACAGTGACGGGAAAAGGATTCTGGAGTATGCCGCCGGTACGCTGGTGGCAGTACTGACTACGGATGAAAAGGGGGAAGCGGTGCAAAAAGACCTGCCGCTTGGCTCTTACAAAGTTGTGGAGACGAAAGCCCCGGAAGGGTTTGTGCTGAATAAAACCCCGCAGACGGTCACCTTTTCCTATGTGGATCAGGAAACGCCGGTAGTGAAACAAACAGCGGAGTTTGAAAATGACCGCCAGAAGGTGGAAGTGTCTGTTGTGAAAAAAGATGCGAAAACGGGAGCCGTAGTAGCAGGCGCAGAGTTTGGGCTGTATGCAAAGGCTGACATTTCCGCAAGCGGTAAGGTGATCGTAAAAGCGGGCACTCTGCTTGGAAAGGCCGTGACCGGGGAAGAGGGGAAAGCGGTCTTTGCCCTTGACCTGCCTTTTGGGGAATATGCCATGAAGGAATTAAAAGCTCCGGCTGGCTATGTTTCTTCTGATGAAGTGGTGGAAGTAACTGCTTCTTACCAGGGGCAGGATGTGAAAGTGGTGAAACTGGCATCGGAGTTTCAGAACGAGCCGACCTTGGTTTCCGTGAAGAAAACAGACCTGACTACGGGTGTGGAACTTTCCGGTGCAACGCTGACCGTGTTTGATAAAGACGGAAATGTGGTAGACACATGGAAATCCGTGAAGGGTGAGGAACATCTCATTGAGCGGCTGGTAGCAGGCGAGACTTATACGCTGCGTGAGGAACTGGCCCCGTATGGCTACCTGCAGGCGGAGGAGATCACGTTTACCGTGGAGGACACGGCAGAAATCCAGAAGGTGGAGATGAAGGATGCTGTCCCGAAAGGGCTTCTCTTGATTAACAAAGAAGGGGAATTTCTGGAGGATGTTTCCGCTCTGGATTCTATCGGCGGATGGATCGCCCACCTGTTTGAATATGTGTCAGGTTCCCTGAAGGACGTCACCTTTGAAGTGTACGCTCTGGAGGATATCAAAGCCGCTGACGGGGAAAGTGCAGACTACTATAAAAAGGACGAGCTGATCGCAGAGATCACCACGGATGATACCGGGGTTGCAAGCCTGGGGAACCTGCCGCTTGGAAAATATTTTGTGAAGGAAAAGGAGACAGCGGAAGGTTATGTACTGGACGGGGAAATCCGGGAGATTGACCTGACCTACCGTGACCAGCATACGGCGGAGGTGACCTATTCCTCTGACTGGCAGAACAACCGCCAGAAGGTGGAAGTGTCCGTGCTGAAAAGGGAGAAGGATTCTGACCGTGTACTGGAGGGTGCAGTCTTTGCACTGATCGCAAAGGAGGACATCACCAACAAGGACGGCAAAGTGATTATGGAAGCGGGAACCGTCATTGAGGAAAAGGCAACCGACAAAGACGGGAAGCTGACCTTTGCGGCAGATCTGCCGGTTGGATTTTCCTATTCTGTAAAAGAAACTGTCCCGGCACCGGGATTCGCCACAGTATCTGAGGCGCAGGAGTTTACTTTTACCTATGAGGATTCCCAAAAGGAAACCGTAACCTATGAGCTTACTTTTGAGGACGAGCCTACGGTATTTGAATTTACCAAAACATCCCTGATTGACGGTAAGGAGGTTGAGGGCGCAAAGCTGCAGGTTACGGACGAGAGCGGTAAGGTAGTGGATGAATGGGTATCTGGAAAAGAGCCGCATATCATCAAGGAACTGACTGTTGGTAAGGAATACACCATGACAGAGGTGCTTCCTGCCGATGGGTATGCCACTGCAGAAAGCATTACCTTTACCGTTGAGGATACTGCCGAGGTGCAGAAGATTGAAATGAAGGATGATGTGACAAAGGTGGAGATCACAAAAACAGATCTGACAGACGGAAAGGAGCTGCCGGGGGCGAAGCTGAAAGTGACAGACAGCGAGGGCAAGGTAGTAGACGAATGGACTTCCGGTAAGGAACCGCACCGGATTGAAAAGCTGGTTGTAGGAAAGGAATATGTTCTGACTGAAACGCTGCCTGCCGATGGCTATGTGACCGCTGAGAGCATTACCTTTACCGTAGAGGATACTGCTGAGGTGCAGAAGATTGAAATGAAGGATGATGTGACAAAGGTGGAGATTTCCAAAACGGATATTTCCGGGAAGGAGCTGCCGGGGGCAAAGCTGACCATCCTTGATAAAGACGGCAAAGTGGTGGAAAGCTGGACTTCCACGGACAAGCCTCATTATATCGAGAAGCTTCCTGTCGGGAAATATACGCTCCGTGAGGAATCTGCTCCGGAAGGGTATCTGGTGGCCGAGGATGTGAAATTTGAGGTAAAGGATACCGGGGAGATCCAGAAGGTTGTTATGAAGGATGAAGTAAAGCCGGAGGAAACGCCGGAGACGTCTCAGCCTTCCAATGGGACACCGAAAACCGGGGACGATACCCATGCGGGACTGTGGCTGCTCCTGTGTGGCTTGGCATTTGCAGGGCTGGCCGGTTCTGTGGTGCTGCTTCGCAGAAAGAAAAAATAAGGAACAGTAACTGATGGCAAGGGCGTTTGTGGTCTGCATCTGCATTCCATGAATGCCCTTTTTTACTTTGTAAGAAAGAGGGGCGATAGAAATGAAAGGGATCGTGATCGGGGTAGGCGTGGTCTCCGTGCTGCTGTGCTTTGTCCTGTACTGCTGTCTCCGTGCCGGGGCAGAGGAGGACAGATGGATGGAGAAAATGGAATGGAAGGACAGAAAGGATGCAGGAAGGAAAAGCGGATAAGGAACGGTATGCACAGGATAAGCCAAAGAACTGCGCCTATTGTTATTTCTGGAGTGTGGGGAAGAAAGCCTGCACGAAAAAAAGCTGCTATTATCTGCTCCCGGAGCAGAAAGCAGAGGAAAAGAAGGGGGACTGCGAAAGCTGCCCGTATGGAAAGCATTCCCCGTGCATTGGGTACTGTCTGGCGAAAATCCTTTGGGAAATGAAGGAAAGCCATGGGAAGTGAAGCATATCCATCTTTTCCATTCCACTATGGGCAGGAAGCGGAGCAATATACGTTTTACCGTGTGCCGAAGCTGCTCTTTACGGAACCGGTGTTTGCAAAGCTGTCAACGGATGCAAAGCTTTTGTACGGGCTTTTGCTGGACCGGATGCAGCTGTCTATCCGGAACCACTGGATTGATGAAACAGGGAAGGTGTACATCTACTTTACGGTGGAGAGCATCATGGAGGCGCTGGCCTGCGGCAACAAAAAAGCGGGACAGCTGCTGGCCGAGCTGGATGATAAGCGGGGCATTGGCCTGATTACCAGGGTGCGCCAGGGACAGGGAAAGCCGGACAAGATATTCGTCCACAAATGCGTATTGCCAGAAATGTTAAAAGGACATTTCCAGAAGTGTCAAAACGACATGTCTGGAAATGTAGAAATGACAGGTCAAGACATGTCAAAAGGACACGCTAATAAGACTGATAGAAATCATACTGAGTATAGTGAGACTCAATCAATCTATCAGGCGGAACAGATGTGGATGGAGGATGGGACGAAAGAATATGAGGAGTACCGGGAATATTTTATGGAGCAGCTGTATATGGATTCCCTTCTGGCAGATTATCCGTTTGAAAAAGAGACGCTTTATGAGATTTTGGAGCTTTTGGTAGAAACGGTATGTTCCAGAAGAAAGACCATCCGTATCGCCGGGGATGATAAACCGGCGCAGATCGTAAAGAGCAGGCTGATGAAGCTGAACGGGGAACACATCCGGTATGTGCTGGCCTGCATGAAGGAGAACACGACAAAAGTCCGGAATATCCGGCAGTACCTGCTGGCGGCACTGTATAATGCCCCGGCAACCATAAGCAATTATTATGCCGCCCTTGTAAACCATGATTTATATGGCGGCGGTGGATAGAGAAAAGCAGTGGTGAAAGAAGGTGAAAAATGATTGCAGGAAGAAATTAACCAAAAGACCATATCCCTTTGTGTAAAGGGAGGCAGGATCAGCGCCAGCCTTTTGAAAGCCGCCATGAAAAAATTTCTGGCGGATATGGAAAGACGGAAACAGAGACCGGCGCAGGGCCGGCAGGCAGAGGGGAAGCAGAAGGATGTGACCGCCCATGGAAAGCAGAGCTTAAAGAAGCTGATGCGCCAGGGCAGCCAGCTGACCAATATCGAGATTACGGATAAAAATATCAAATCCTTTGACCGGGTTGCCCGGAAATACAGTATTGATTACAGCCTGAAAAAAGATTCTTCTACGGACCCGCCCCGTTACCTGGTGTTTTTCAAAGCGAAGGATGTGGATGTCATGACAAAGGCTTTTCAGGAATATGCCGGAATATCCATGAAGAAGGAGAAGAAGGTGTCTATCCGGAAGAAGCTGCAGATCGCCAAGGAACGGGTGGCAAAGCAGCGTGAACGGGATAAGACGAAACAGAAAGACAGGGGGCAGTCCTTATGATAAAGAAAACGAAGCCGGGACATTCCGGGAAAAAGATCAAGGGAAAGCCCCCGTCTGAAAAGGCCGGAAGCAGCGCATGGGGGCAGAAGCTGTCCGCTATGCTCCGTGAAAAGCTCCAGACGGTCAATCTGAAAAAAGTGATCGCCATGAACATTCCCTACATCATTTTCTTTTATGTGGTGGAGAAGGAGGCATGGCTGTACCGGCACTGTGTCGGTGACAGCGTGGTGAAGAAACTGGGAATTTTGTTTTTGAATTTTAACCTGGCGTTTCAGAACCCATTGCCGAGCTTTCATTTATTTGACCTTGCTGTGGGTATAGCGGGAGCTGCCGCATTCCGGCTCTTTGTATATTACAAGGGGAAGAATGCGAAGAAATACCGGCAGGGTGTGGAGTACGGTTCCGCCAGATGGGGGACGCCAAAAGATATCGAGCCGTTCATTGACCCGGTGTACGAAAATAATATCCTGCTGACCCAGACGGAGAGGCTGACAATGAACAGCCGCCCAAAGCAGCCAAAGTATGCGAGAAATAAGAACGTGCTTGTCATCGGCGGCTCCGGTTCCGGCAAGACGAGATTTTTTGTGAAGCCGAATTTAATGCAGATGCCGGAAAAAGTCAGCTATGTCGTCACCGACCCGAAGGGTACGATCATCATTGAGTGCGGGAAAATGCTGGTGAACGCCGGATATACGGTGAAGGTTCTCAATACCATTAACTTTAAGAAATCCATGCGGTATAACCCATTCCACTACATACACAGTGAAAAGGATATCCTGAAACTGGTGAATACCATTATCGCCAATACCAAGGGTGAGGGAGAAAAATCTTCCGAAGATTTCTGGGTGAAAGCAGAGCGTCTGCTTTATTGTGCGCTGATCGGGTATATCTGGTATGAGGCACCAGAGGAGGAGCAGAATTTTTCCACCCTGCTGGAATTTATCAACGCCAGTGAAGCCAGGGAGGATGATGAGGAGTTTAAGAACGCCGTGGACGAGCTGTTTGAGGAACTGGAAGCGGACAATCCGGAGCATTTTGCGGTAAGGCAGTATAAGAAATACAAGCTGGCGGCGGGTGATATATGCTCTAAGTGACTTCTTAATCATGATTTTGTCATGGTTAGTGAA
>CALFCS010000163.1 GCA_937950565.1 uncultured Lachnospiraceae bacterium | reverse complement strand
GCCGTCAGCGTGAACATCGGCTCCCCGGCTTCCTTCATCCGCCTGCCGTTCTGCCGCTTTTCCATCCGGTCCGGTGTCAGCACCGCCCTGGCTTCTGATGTATCAGCGCTCCCTTTTCCCGCCGCTAGCTCCCCGGTCTCCAATACCCCGGAATTGACTGCCCGCCAGTTGATAAGCCTGCCGGTATAGCACGCCACCAGGCACCGGGCGGTCTCCGTGACCTTCGGATGGTTCAGCGTCTGGTCCACAAACACCTTGCTGCCCTGCCCCTTATTGGTAGTAACAGCCGGTGCAAGCCCCCTGGCATCATAGACACAGCCGTTCATCCCCTTCCCGCTGGGGTTCACGTTCCCCACGCAGTACAGCCCGGTCTTTGCGCCCATGCCCCCGCCGTTTGCCCCGATGCTGACGGAGATCCCGGACGGGTCATACACCCGGTATCCCTGCATCCCGCCTATAACTTCTTTAAGAGCTCCGCCGTCTTCTCCGGTGACAGGTAATATTTCCCGTCCGCCTCTGCTTCTAAGAACTGCGATAAGGAATACCCGCTCCCGGTTCTGGGGGACTCCGAAATCTTTGGAGTTGAGCACCTGCCACCGCACGTCATACCCTGCTTCGTCCATTTCAGAGAGAACGGCGGCAAAATCGAATCCTGCATTAACTGATAACAGGTTCTTAACGTTCTCAACAAGTAAGTATGTGGGCTTATCACCTTCTTCTTTGCCTTTGATAAGGTCAATAATGCTGTAATAGATTCCACTTCTTTTTCCCCTAAGCCCCCTCTGTTTTCCTGCGATGGAGATATCCTGGCAGGGGAAGCCGTAGCACCATATGTCTGCGTATGGGATGTCCCCTGGTTTAAGTTTTGTAACGTCATATGCCTTCCACTCCCCTTCCGTATCATACATAGCTTCATAGGAAGCCCTTGCAAACCTGTCATACTCACAGTACCCGATGCATTTATGCCCGGCAGCTTCCAGCCCCAGCCGGAAGCCTCCAATACCGGCACAGATATCCAAAAATGTAAGCCGCCCCATTTCAGCCCACCTCCCCGTTTTTCCTTGAGCCTTCTCTGGCTTCCCCTGTTTCCAGGATAAGGCTGTTCTCCACCTCGTTTCCCCAGGCATCCCAGCCGGAGACACGCTGCCTTGCAAACAGTTCCGCCCTCGGAAGGTCTCCCATAAGCTCTACAATCTTCTCCCTTGCCTCGTCCGGCTTCTTGCTGTGGGTCTCTAATGGAGAGATGATAAATTGGTGGACACGGGCAGACCGGCGCTTCGGATGCCCCTTCACACCAAGCAGGCATACTTCCGCATTCCCCCTGGTCCAGAACCCCAGACCATAAAACCAGCCGGGAGACTTCCGATTCTGTTTGAGCCACACAAAAGCCACCGTCTTATACCGGAACCCCCAGCTTTCCATGACGCGCAGGACCTCCGGGAACTGTGGGAATGTTGCCCACAGGAAAAGGGTACAGTCCTCCGCGCAAATATCCGCCACAGGCAGCGCACAGATTTCTGCCATGCCCATTGTCCTGTAATGCTTTTCCGCTCCGCCCCGCACCCGTTTATTGTCATACCGCCACGGGGGATCGGCATAAATGATGTTATATTTCTTTCCTGTCCCCATCCCTGCCTAACCTCCCATGCAGTTCCCGGAAGAACTCCTTCCCCCGGATACGCTTTCCTTCCCGGATCCGTTCTTCCTCAAACCCAAATCTGATCTCTAATTCCTCCACGGAAAAGTCCTTCCGGAAATCCCGCCATGTCTGCGCTTCCCATTCCCGGAGCTGGCGCCACAGTTCCGGGAACTCCCTGCGCAGTGTCCGCAGTTCATCCAGGCCCTGCAGCGGGCAGCACCAGCAGGATACCCGGTCAAACAGGCGGTACAGCCCGCCCCAGTCATATCCCCGTTCATAGCAGTAGGCCAGGCAGTCCTTCTCCGCCATCCCCCATTCCACCAGGGGATAACGGTACTGCCTCACCCTCTGCGGCTCATCCGCCGCTATGCCGATGTACTGCACAATCTCATAATCCTTTTTAAGCCCCGACAGATACCTGCCGATCACCGCCGTCTTCAAAACAGACGTACACCAGCGGTTCCTAGGGCCAGCCCAGCTCATGCCCGGCTTATTAGCATAAGGGGAATCCGGTTCCTTCCGCTCCGGCGTATAATGGAGCAGGTAATACTCAAAGCCCTTTTCCTCTTTCAGATGCACCACCGGGACCGGCAGGGCCTTTTCCAGCTTTGCCACATGTTCATACATCTGGGGAAATTCCAGCCCCGTGTCACAGAACAAAACTAAATCCAGGGGCCAGCCTTCTTCCACCAGCCGTAAGACCATGGCCGTGGAATCCTTCCCGCCGGACAGTGACGCCACATACAGCTTTTCCTTTCTTCCGTCCTCATGCACCCGGCATGGCGGCATCTTCCGCCATCTCTTTCTGCAGGTTCAGCTTCGCCGCTTCCCCGCAGCCTTCCATCCCGTTTGCCTTGCAGTAGTTCCGCACAATGTCACGGGACAGCCCCACGGCAGAGGCAACAGCTTTATAGCCTTTCCCCTGCATCCGCATCTCCCTGATCTGCTCCTCCTGGTCCTTCGTCATACCTTCACCCCCAAAACAAAAAAGCCAAAAAACTAGCCGTTTTTGATAGTTTTTCAGCTTCAAAAATACAGGATTTACCAAGATTCTAAGTACGGCGTAAACCTCTGGAATCCTTGTAAATCCTGCATTTATGTACCACGGGAGACGGAATTCCCTATCCCCCCTGTTAATTTCTGCGAAAATTCACGTTTGAGGGGGCGGCGGTGTCCAGGGGGACGGCTTGTGGAGATTTGCACCGCCCCTCCCCTCCGGCAGAAATCCATGGGAAATCCCGTGTCCTGCATGATCCACGGAAATTTCCACGGTAAAATCAGTATCTATATTCCTGATACCTGTCCCCGGTCATGGTCTTGCTGTCGTGGCACTTCTTACAGAGTGCCTGCCAGTTCGATTCATCCCAGAACAGCTTCCCATCCCCACGGTGCGGCACGATATGGTCAACCACTGCTGCCTTCACGAACCGTCCCTGCTTCTTACAATTCTCACACAGCGGATGCGCTTTCAAAAAATGTTTCCTGGCTTTCCTCCACCTGCTGTCATATCCGCGCCCGGACGCATCCGCACGGTCAGCACGGTGCAGCAGTGCATGTTCCTCACAGAAATCACCGTCTGTCAGCTTCGGGCATCCCGGATGCTTGCACGGCTTCTTCGGTCTCCTCGGCATCTCACCACTTCCTCACTCCGCCGTAATATTTATCTGCAATGGCGTCCTGCTGATGTTCCGGCAGGCTCCTAAGCCTCCCTCTTGCTTTCTCCAATGATCTCTCCTGTTCCTCCTTCGTTTTGTAAAATCCACAGGATTTCCCTTCACAGGCCCCGCCATTTACCACACTGCATTTCCCGTTTTCTTTCAAAGCAAAACAATCCATCTGCTTTCTCCCTTCCCACCCTTTCCCCTTACAAAAGGGCAGCGGTGAAAGGATGAAGCCCGCTGCCCTGCAAAAAAGGGTACAAAAAAGCCCCATGGATTCCTCCACAGAGCTTCCTGCACTTCTTCGCATTCTAAAGATACCACAAAGGAAAAAACAAATCAATAAACCACCTGTCTACCATCAGTCCACTGCCAGTCTACCTTTAGTCTACCACGGTCAGGGGGCAAAGTACGGAAACACTGATAAATACTGGATTTCTACGGATTTTCACTTTTTACCGGGGACAGCAAAATCCCATAAAAAAATTTTTATTTTTCTTTCAGCTCAGCATGAATGCCGTCTCCATATGCTCCCTTATGCTGTAAATAGCCTCCAATTCCTCCAATGCTTTCTTCCGGTACTTCCCTATCATGGAATGCGATACGCCGTATTTCTCCGCCAGCTCATGCCACTCCATCCCCTCCATGACCATATCACGGATGACTTCCGGCAGCTTCCCGCTCAAGCTCCCAACCCCGAAACAGAAAAACTCCATTTCCTCTTTTTTCTTCCGGTATTGGTCCAGCAGCCCGTCAAACAGTTCATCTTCCAGCCGGTCCGCCACTTTCCTGTAATTGATTGCCGTGGATGCGGTCTTGTCCGAAGGGCCGCTTGTCTGCACTTTTTCCTCCTGCGGCACAGAAAAGCACATGCTTTTTATCACTTCATCCGCATCTACCCCTTTAAAATTCGTGATCCTGAATTTTAAAATCCTTAATTCTTTCTCCCTCACAGGATATTCACAGAACATCCTCCTGATTTCTTCACGCATCCTCCATACCTCCAATCCTCGCCCTCACCGCTTCCACAAGCGCCGCCTGCCCGCAGTCCTTCTTTTCCAGTGCCTGCATCACCCGCCCGTCCAGTGTGCCTTTTGCAACCAGGTGGTGGATTACCACCGTATCCTTCTGCCCCTGCCTCCACAGCCTTGCGTTCATCTGCTGGTATAATTCCAGAGACCAGGTCAGCCCGAACCACACCAGAGTAGAGCCTCCGGCCTGCAGGTTCAGCCCATGCCCTGCCGATGCCGGGTGGATGGCCGCTACCGGAATCTCCCCGGCATTCCACCTCTGCATATCCTCCGCCGTATCCAGCTCCACAGCCTTCACCCTCTCCACAATCCTCTGTAAATCATGCTTATACCAGTAGGCAACCAGCACCGGCTTCCCGTTCGCCGCTTCTACCAAGTCCTCCAATGCTTCCAGCTTCCGGTCATGGATATGCTTTACCCTGCCGTTCTCATCGTAGACCGCACCGTTCGCCATCTGCAACAGCTTGTTGCAAAGCCCTGCCGCATTCACCGCATCAATGTCACCGTCTGAAAAGGGTACAAGCATATCTTTTTCCAACTGCCCGTACAGCTCCATCTCCTTCCCGCTCATGGAAACCTCCACACGGTTATAAACACACTCCGGCATTTCCAGATAGTCAGACGCCCTCATGCTGATGCA
>CALFCS010000162.1 GCA_937950565.1 uncultured Lachnospiraceae bacterium | reverse complement strand
CGGCCCGTGACCCGCGTGACGAGATGCCGAAGCCAATCCTTCGGACTGATGTCCTGGAAATGAAAGATTTGACGGAAGGCATGCTGTTAAAAGGCACGGTGCGAAATGTCATTGATTTTGGTATCTTTGTGGATATCGGCGTGCATCAGGACGGCCTGGTACATATTTCCCAGATTACTGACAAAAAATATATTAAGCATCCGCTGGAGGCGGTCAGTGTCGGAGATATTGTAGACGTAAAGGTTATGAGCGTAGATTTGAAGAAGAAGAGAATACAGCTTACAATGAAAGGTATTTAAACAAAGAATATGATTAAAGTATTTTTGGTAGAGGATGAAATTGTAATCCGGAATGGAATTAAAAATAGTATCGAATGGGAAAAAGAAGGATATGAATTTGCCGGGGAGGCCAGCGATGGGGAACTTGCGTATCCGATGATTTTAAAAACAAGGCCAGATATTCTGATCACAGATATTAAGATGCCCTTTATGGACGGGCTGGAATTAAGCAGACTGGTAAAACAGGAAATTCCTGATATCAAGATTCTGATTTTGAGCGGATACGATGAATTTGAGTATGCAAAGGAAGCAATCCGGCTTCAGGTGGCAGAATATTTGTTAAAACCAATTTCTTCTACAAAGCTTCTGGAAGTGTTAAAAGAAGTGACTGCTTCAATTATGCGGGAAAGGGAAGAAAAGGAGCTTCTGAAAAAATATGAAGAAGATATGCGTGAGAACAGAGAATATGAAAAGGATGAATTCCTGACCCGGATTCTGACTCAGAACCTGTCTGTTACGGAGATTCTGGAACAGGGCAAGCAGCTGGATATAGATTTGAGCGCCAGAATGTATAATACAATGCTGCTCAAGATATCCGAGGCTGGAGAGCATGAGGATGAACAGGAAAAACAGAAGCTCACGGAAGTGTCTGCGCGTGTGGAGGAAATGCTGGGGCAGCAGAAAGATGTCTATTATTTCCGGCGGGGCGCAGAGGGCTGGGCAGTGCTGTTCCTTGCAGAAGATGCAGTGCGGATGGAAGAGGAAATAAAAAAATGCCGGGACAGTATTCAGGATATTATCCATGAAAGCCCCAGAGAACTGGAGTATTTCGGCGCGGTAGGAATTGCGGTGTTAAGGCTCAGTGAGTTGAAAATATCGGTGGAAGAAGCGGAGCGTGTATTTGCATACCGCTACCTGAAGAAATGGAATCAGATTATTGACAGCGAAGAGAGCGAAAAAATAATTGAAGAAGATTCAGAGCTGAATGTAAAGGCGATTCAGATTGACAAGCTTGACCGGAAGATAACGGAAAATTTCCTGAAGACGGGGCTGAAAGGGGAAGTGACACACTTTATTGATGAATATTTTGAAAGCTTTGGGCAGAAAAACATACAGTCGCTTCTATTCCGCCAGTATGTGACGATGGATATTTATCTGACGGCGGCGTCTGTCCTGGAGTCGTTGGATTATAATTCTGATGAGCTGGTCAAACGCTGCGGGGACTTTAAAGATATGGAGAGTGTATTCCCGACTGTAGAGCAGACGAAGGATTATCTGAAAAATGTAATCGGAACGACGATTGACTTAAGAGATGCGGTGTCCAAACGGAAATATAGTTCTCTTCTGAAAAATGCCGCTAATTACATTGAACAGAATTATGATAATGATGAGATATCGCTGAATACAGTAGCTGCCAGCGTGAACTTAAGCCCTAATCATTTCAGCACGATTTTCAGCAGGGAGATGGGCAAGTCCTTTGTTGAATATCTGACAAATGTACGGATGGAAAAAGCAAAGGAGCTTCTGAGAAGCACGGCAATGAAGACGGCCGAGATTGCATATGCGGTAGGATATAAGGATGCGCATTATTTCAGTTATTTATTTAAAAAGACGCAGAAATGTACCCCAAGAGAGTTCCGCGCCGGGGTGTAGAGGGAAAAGGATATGTTAAAGAAAAGTTCTCCGCTTAAAAAGCGCTTGTATACACTGCTTGTTTTGTGTCTTGTACCACTTGTAATCATGATATTGTATCTTCTGACGACCCTGGATCACTTCTCACGGAGGTATGATGCAGTTGTAGATAACATTGCGAAAGCAAATACGTATAATCTGGAATTTAAAGAAGATATGGATTATATTATGTACATTATTGTAGTTAACTCGGAGCGTGCCGAGGAGCTGGTTGATGTGGAGCGACCGCAGGTGATGATTGACGATGCAAGAAAGGTGTTTGGTGAACTGCACAGAACTGCGGAGGCGGATTATCCCAGAAGGCAGCTTGACAGGATTTTAAAAAGTCTTACTACACTTGAAGACCGGGTGGAAGAGATTGAGCGTGACGCCCGTATTACAGGCTCTTATGACAAAAACATGGAGCGTCTGGATGTGAATATCCGCATTTTGACAGAGCTGATACAGGAGCAGATTCAGAAATATATCTATTATGAAGCAACGAACTTGTCCGCGCTGCGTGAAGATATCCGGGCGGATATCAGCAGGGCGATACAGGTGACGAGTATTCTGCTGGTCGTTATTCTTGTCATTGCGTCCGGGCTGGGACATCGGATTGTGACGGGGATTACAGAGCCAATCCGGAATCTGTGTGAGGTGACGCAGGCGGCCGCAAAGGGAAACTTTGAGGTGCGTGTGCAGGAAGAAAGCGATGATGAGCTGGCGATGCTCAGCAGCAGCTTTAACCGGATGGTGGAGCAGATTGGGGTACTTGTAGAAGGAATCCGGATTGAGCAGCTCAATCTGAAGGCAATGGAGTTGAAGCTTCTGCAGGCACAGATTAACCCTCATTTTCTGTATAATACGCTGGACGCAATTATCTGGCTCGCAGAATCCGGGGAAAAGGAGCAGGTCGTGCATATGGTATCTGCGCTTTCTGATTTCTTCCGTACCACACTTGGCAAGGGGAAGGATTATGTCTCCTTGTATGATGAGCAGACGCATATTCAGAGTTATCTGCAGATTCAGAAATTCCGTTATCAGGATATTCTGGAATATGAGATCCAGATTCCGGAAGAATTGTATGAATATCAGATTTTGAAGATGACGCTTCAGCCGGTTGTAGAAAATGCACTGTATCACGGAATTAAAAATAAGAGAAGGCTTGGGCATATTTTTGTGACGGGAGAGAAGCTGGGTGATTCCCTAATCTTATGTGTCAGAGATGACGGGGCAGGCATGACGCCGGAGCGGCTTAAGGATGTGAGGAAGATTATCCGCGGGGAGGCAGAAGATTATAACAGTCCGTCCGGTTTTGGACTCTTCAGTGTAGAACAGAGAATAAGACTGAATTACGGAGCAGAATATGGAATTGAATTGAACAGTGTATATAATGAGTGGACGGAAGTGCGCATAACCATTCCGGCAGTAAAAAAATAAACTAAATTCGTAAAAAAATAAACTTGACAAAGAATTTTGTTCATAATTTATTAAAATACTAGTAAAAAAATATACTTATTCATGAAAAATTTCGGTTTTCTTTTTTGATAAATTCTTGTATGATATCTACATAGCCATTGAAATGGCAAAAAAAAATACATAGGGAGGATTTAGAACCATGAAAAGAAAACTTTTAAGTGCTTTGCTTTGCGCTTCCATGGTAGCAGTTATGCTCGTTGGATGTGGTAGCGGAGATGACAAGAAGGCAGATGAGCCGAAGGATGACCAGCAGACAGAGGCGCCGGCTGATGACGAGGAAAAGGGATCAATTAAAGTTGGTATCATCAACAATGACCCGAACGAGTCCGGTTATCGTACAGCTAATGACAAGGATCTGAAGGAATTCTTCACAGAAGAGAATGGCTATGAAGCATCTTTCGCTTACAGCCTGAAGAATGACGAGCAGATCGCAGCAGCTCAGAAGTTCGTTACTGACGGTGTTGATTATCTTCTTCTTTCCGCAGCTGATACAGCTGGATGGGACAGCGTGCTTCAGGACGCTAAAGATGCAGGTATCCAGGTTATCTTATTTGACCGTACAATCGACGCTAGCGAAGACCTTTATGCAGCATCCATCGTTTCTGACATGGACAAAGAAGGTGAAACAGCAGCTACATGGTTAAAAGATCAGGCACTCGGCGAGTACAACATCATCCACATTCAGGGCGTTATGGGTTCTGCAGCTCAGCAGGGACGTACAAAAGGTCTTGACGACATGGCTAAGGCTGAGGGATGGAACATCATCACACAGCAGACAGCAGAGTGGAATGCAGAGAAAGCTCAGCAGATCGTTCAGTCTGAGATTGACAAAGGAACTAAGTTCAATGTAATCTACGCTGAGAACGACGATATGGCTAAAGGTGCTGTAGCAGCTCTTGACAAAGCAAACATCACTCACGGTGTTGGCAAAGACGTTGTAATCATGGGATTTGACTGCAACAAGTGGGCTCTTGAAGAACTTCTTAACAAGAACTGGAACTATGATGGACAGTGCAACCCATTCCAGGCTAAGTACATTGATGAAATCATCAAGAAGCTTGAAAACGGTGAAGAAATCGCTGAAAAGACAATCATCATGGAAGAAAAAGGATTTGACGCTGAAGAAATTACACAGGAAGACGTTGATACATACGGAATCTAAGGTATAGCTTATAGCAGAAAATTTTAGTAATTGTTAAAAACGCGGCGCAGCGTAAAAGAGATCGTACGCTTGCGTCGCGTTTTCCACGTTTGAATACTTTAGGGGGTGAAGACACTAGTGAAAGATAGAGCTTTATTGGAAATGAGAAATATTGACAAAACTTTCCCGGGAGTACGTGCTTTGCAGAATGTACAGTTTACATTGGAAAAAGGCGAAATTCACGCGCTGATGGGAGAGAACGGTGCTGGAAAATCTACCTTGATCAAAGTTCTGACCGGAGTTTATGGAAAAGATGGAGGAGATATTTTCCTTGAGGGACAGTCAGTTGCTATCCATTCACCGCAGGATGCACAGAATCATGGAATCAGTACTGTGTATCAGGAAATTACACTTTGCCCGAATCTTTCGGTAGCAGAGAACATGTTCATCGGACGTACTAAGGGTATGGGCGTGAACTGGAAAAAAATGAATAAAGAGACAGATAAGATTCTGAAGTCACTTGATATTCCTGCAAAGGCAACCCAGCAGCTCGGAAGCTGCTCAATCGCAATCCAGCAGATGATCGCGATTGCCCGTGCAGTAGATATGGACTGTAAGGTTCTGATCCTTGACGAGCCGACTTCCTCACTGGATGACAATGAGGTTCAGAAGCTGTTCAAGGTTATGCGTGACCTGAGAGCCAAAGGAGTAGGTATCGTATTCGTTACACACTTCCTTGACCAGGTATACGAAGTATGTGATAAGATTACGGTTTTACGTGATGGTCAGTTTGTCGGCCAGTATGAAATTAAAGACCTCCCGAGAGTTAAGCTTGTATCAACGATGCTTGGTAAAGAGCTTGACGATATGTCAGATATTAAGGGCGAACAGGCTGCATACGATGTTGATGAAAGTATCCCGCCAGTATATGAAGCAACAGGACTTGTGAGTGATGCTCACATTAAGCCGTTTGACTTCCATATCAGAAAGGGAGAAGTAAATGGATTTACCGGACTGCTTGGCTCAGGACGAAGCGAATGTGTACGTGCAATCTTTGGCGCGGATAGGGTAACAGGCGGTTCTGTAAAGGTAAATGGAAAATCTGTTAAGATTTCCAAGGCCCGTGATGCGATGAAGAATGGTATTGCATATCTGGCTGAAGACCGTAAGAGAGACGGTATCGTAGGAGACCTTTCCGTACGTGATAATATTATTCTTGCTCAGCAGGTTCTTAGAGGATTCTTCAAACCGTTCTCCAAGGCAGAGGCTGAGAAGGTGGCAGCTGAGTATATTAAGCTTCTTTCTATTAAGACAGCTTCCTCAGAGACACCGATTAAATCTCTTTCCGGTGGTAACCAGCAGAAGGTGCTTATTGCACGTTGGCTGTTTACGAAACCACAATATCTGATTTTGGATGAGCCGACACGTGGTATTGACGTTGGTACCAAAGTAGATATACAGAAATTAGTACTGAAGCTTGCTTCTGAAGGTATGAGTGTTACATTTATTTCTTCTGAAACAGATGAAATGCTGCGTACATGTTCACGACTGGTTGTTATGCGTGACCGCAAGGTTGTAGGTGAACTTTCGGGTGAAGACCTGACTCAGAACAAGATTATGGGTACGATTGCCGGAGGTGACAATTAATTATGAAGAAAAATAACTTTTTAAAGGACTTGGTTGGGCGTCAGATATTTATCCCGATTGCAGCGCTTTTAGTACTGGCACTTTTTAACTTGATTGCCGACCCGGCTTTCTTTAAGATTACATTAGGTACAAATAGTACAGGAGACCCGGTTCTTTCCGGTTATCTGATTACGATTCTGGATTATGGTTCAGAGCTTGCAATTCTTGCAATTGGTATGACGCTTGTTACAGCGGCTTCCGGTGGACAGGATATTAGTGTCGGCGCTGCTATGGCGATTGCAGGTAGTGTAACTCTGAAAGTGCTTTGCGGTTCTAATACAAGACCGGAGACACTTCAGGCTCCAATTATTGTAGGATTCTTAGTAGCAGTTTTAGTTGCAATGCTTTTCGGAGCGTTCAATGGTGTTCTGGTTGCTTATTTCAAGATTCAGCCGATGGTTGCGACATTGATTCTGTATACGGCAGGTCGTTCCATCGCTGCATGGATTAACAACAATGAGCTTCCGGTTATCAGTGATCCGGCATTTGCATATGCAGGTGGATTTATTCCAGGAATTCCGATTCCGACGACCTGTATTATTGCGGCTGTATGTGTAATCCTTATTGTGCTCGTAATGAAATTTACAGCTTTGAGACTGTATACACAGTCCGTAGGTATTAATGAAAGCTCCGCAAGACTGAATGGTCTGAATCCGGAGATGATTAAGATTCTTGCATACGTAATCCTTGGTGTTTGCGTTGCAATTGCAGGATTTATCAAAGTAAGCCGTCTTTCTACAATTAACTACTCCGTTATTGCGAAAGATATTGAAATGGATGCCATCCTTGCGGTTGCTCTTGGTGGAAACGCTCTGAGCGGTGGTAAGTTCAACATGGGTGCTTCTATCCTTGGCGCTTACGTAATTCAGTTCCTTACAACAACACTTTACAAGTTCAACGTGCCTTCTGCTGCACTTCCGGCTTATAAGGCAATTGTTGTTATCGCACTGGTAGTACTCAGTGCACCGACAGTAAAAGATAAGCTTTCCGGACTTAGCAAGAAGTTTAAGTCAGGCAAGCAGGGAAAGGAGGCCGCATAATATGTCAGGTACAAAAAAGGCAGCGACAGCTCCAAAAAGAAAATTTAGTCTTAATGACCTTACAGATTCTAATATGCTGCTTCTGATTACAGTTGTAGTATTTCTGCTGATGTACATATTTGCAGTAGTAGTATTAGGCGGTGGTTTCCGCGCACCACAGACATTCCTGAACATTCTTGGCGCTCAGGCAGCTTTGATTATCGGTTCTTGTGGTATGAGTGTGGTTATGATTATCGGTGGTATTGATATCTCCATCGGTGGTGTTATCGCTCTTGTATGTATGAGCTGTGCAGTATATCTTGATTACAGTAATGGTAATGTGTTTGTTGCAATTTTAATTGCACTTGCAATTGGTGCTGCATATGGTCTTGTACAGGGCTTTTTGGTTGCATATCTTGATATCCAGCCATTTATCGTATCCCTTGCAGGTATGTTCTTTGCACGTGGTATGACAACAATTGTTCATACAGAGCCGTTCAACGTTCAGAATGAACAGTTCGTTGCTTTGAAAGGTACAAGAATTCCGATTCCGGGACTTGGAACAACGAACAGACTTGGTAATTACATTGATGCATATATTGAAATCGGTGTAGTTGTTGCGCTTCTTGTAGTAATCGTTCTTTTCTGTGTACTCAGATGGACAAAGCTTGGACGTAACTTCTACGCAGTAGGTGGAAATAAGCAGAGTGCATTGATGCTTGGTATCAACGTTAAGAGAACAAAATTCATCGCTCACATGATCTGTAGCGTATTAGCAGGTCTTGCAGGATTTGTATATTTCTTGCATGTTGGTTCCGGATCACCATCACATGCATCCGGATTGGAAATGAACGCAATTGCTTCCTCTATCATCGGTGGTACACTGCTTACTGGTGGTGTTGGTAACATTGCAGGTACATTCCTTGGAGTACTTTCACTTAGTACAATTCAGCAGATTGTATCCTCACTTGGTCTTGACCAGGCATGGTGGACAGGAATTACAGTAGCTGTTATGCTCTGTCTCTTCCTTGTTATCCAGAGTGTGGTTCAGTCACGTAAGGCGAAATCATAAAAATAGCAATTTGCGAAGTGCATATAAGAGAAAAGGAATCGCTTTTAGCGGTTCCTTTTTTTGCGCAAATATAGTAATATATAACATGCAGGATTAGACAGAGTGGAGGGAGTTTGCTCATGAAGAATAGATACAGGAATGTCTGCATGCTTTTTGTCATTTTTCTTTTCATGACCGGGTGTGCGCAGAGTTCCCATTTTGTTTCCGAGGTCATACCGGATGGGGAGATTGAAGAGGAAAAAGAAGATTATATTGTGGTAGGATATTCACAGGTTGGCTCGGAGTCTGATTACCGTATTGCGAATACAAAGTCTGTCAGGGACACATTTACACAGAAGAACGGATATTACCTGCTCTTTGAAGACGCCCAGCAGAAACAGGAAAATCAGTTAAAGACGATTCGGAATTTTATTCTTCAGGAAGTTGATTATATTGTTCTCGACCCGGTTGTGGAGACCGGATGGGAAGCAGTGCTTCAGGAGGCGAAGGATGCAGGAATTCCAGTAATTCTTTCAGATCGTTCGGTAGAGGTGGAGGATGAGAATCTTTATACTGCCTGGGTGGGCAGTGATTTTGAAGAAGAGGGCGTTTGTGCCGGAAAATGGCTGGAAAATTATCTTGCGTCCACCGGACGTACACAGGAAGAGATTCAGATTGTAACACTTCAGGGGACACTTGGCTCTACGTCGCAGATTGGACGTACCAAAGGATTTCAGAATGTGCTGGAAAAGAATCCGAACTGGAAAATGCTGGACAGAAAATCCGGCGATTTCACGCAGGCAAAAGGAAAAGAAGTAATGGAAGAATTTCTGGAGAAATATCCGGAAATCGATGTGGTTGTAAGCGAAAATGACAATATGACATTTGGAGCCATAGAAGCAATTAAGGAAGCCGGAAAGACTTGTGGACCGGAAGGGGATATTATCCTTATTTCCTTTGATTCTGTCCAGGCAGCGCTTCAGGCAATGAAAAAAGGAGATATTAATGTCGATATTGAATGTAATCCTCTGCTTGCGCCGAAGATAGCGGAGATTATTGACAAATTAGAAGCAGGAGAAGAAGTAGGGAAGATACATTATGTAGAAGAGTCGTATTATGATACTTTTATGGACCTTGACAGTGTGATAAGAAAGCGTTCCTATTAAGATAAGAAAATGAACAGAAATAAGTAAAAATTTAACAATCGGAAAATAATCCAACAAAATAGTAAAAATACAGATTTAAAAAAGGTGTTAAATTGTATAAAATGTAAATCAGAAGAATCATGTTATGGAATATGGTTCACAAAAGGAAACAAGGAGGGTTATTATGAAGAAACAGAAAGGGTTATCATTTATACTTGCGATTGCGCTTCTGGCAGTCTGGATTGTTCCGGCGCTTAGTGTGAGCGCTGCGGATGACAGTACACTGCAAGTTGTCGCACAGTATGATATGAGTCATGCAGGTGGAAAACTGACAGATCAGTCGGGGAATGGCAATGATGCTGTGCTGGTAGGGCTTACGGACTCTGATTTTGCAGACGGCGCGTTAAAATTTGACGGAAATAAGTCCAAATATGTTGAGCTTCCGTCAGGACTGATTGAGACAGAGAAGTTTACGATTGAGGCAGAATTTCTGGCAGATAAGACAGGAACCGCGGGAGAAAACTCCTGGCTCTTCTGTCTTGGAACGAAGGTCGCTGAGTGGCCAAGTGTTAAGAATTATGTATTTTTCTGCCCGGCTCAGGGCAATAACGGAAATAATGCCCAGGGGAAAGTGAGAACCGGAATTAGTGATGCGAGCAGTGAAAAGCTCCTTCCACAGGACAAGCAGGTGAAGGCCGGGGAGTACAATACGGTCGTTTATGCATTTGATAACGGCGTTGTAACAGTAACGTTGAATGGAGAAACAATCGGAACTCTGGAAACCGGATATTCCATCCAGTCCATTATCAAGAATGGTACGGACGGAGCGACGCTTGGCTATATTGGAAAGTCTCTGTATAGTCCTGATCCGGCATTCAGCGGAACTTTGAAATCCTTTACGATTAAGGCTCAGAAAAAGGATAATTCCGATGCCGGAAAGGTTGCGGAGGCGAAGGAAAGTCTGACACTTCCGTATAACACTCTGGATTGTCCGGTATATGGTAATATTACACTTCCGGATAAGACGGAAAATGGAGTGGCTGTTACATGGAAATCTTCTGATAAGAATATTGTAGACACAGAAGTACATGAAAATGAAGGCTATGACAGCACACCGGCTGGAACAGTAACCAGACCGGAAAAAGATACAGATGTGACTATGACGGCAACGCTGAAATCCGGTAATGTAACAGATACAAAGACGTTTACCTTTACGGTTAAGAAGGCTGTGAAAGCTCCGGAAGAAACAGATTATAAAGATTATTTCTTTGCATATTTTGCAGGAGAAGGTTACTCTGACGGTGAGCAGATTTATTTTGCGGCAAGTGAAGATGGGCTTATATGGGGGGATTTGAATAATAACAAACCAACCCTTACTTCCAGTCTTGGAGAAAAAGGTGTCAGAGACCCATATATTATCCGTTCCCCAGAAGGTGATAAATTCTATATGATCGCTACAGACCTTAAGATTAATGGCGGAAATGGATGGGGCGCTGCACAGACAGCAGGAAGTCAGTCCCTGATGGTATGGGAGTCTACGGACCTCGTAAACTGGTCCGAGCAGCGTATGGTAGAAGTGAGCGCTTCTATCGGAGCAGGCTGTACATGGGCGCCGGAAGCAACCTACGATCCGATTACAGGGGAGTATGTTGTATACTGGGCTTCCAAAGTATCTTCTGATAATTATGGAAAGCAGAGACTTTATTACTGCAAGACAAGAGATTTCTATACTTTTACAGAACCGAAGGTATGGATTGAGAAAAATGAATCCAGTATTGATACGACTGTGATTTACGAAAAGAATGAGAAGATGTTCTATCGTTATACGAAAAATGAAGGTGGCAATACAAACGAGCTGGGAGCAAAGACAAAATCCATTTTTATTGAGAAGAGTCCGACGCTCCTTGGAACATGGACGCACGTACCGTCTGATTCCCTGAATGCAAATCAGTGGGTAGAGGGACCGACAATCTTCAAGTATAATCCGGATGATTCCGAGACAAACCAGTGGTGTCTGTTAGTAGATAACTTTGGTGGCGGCGGATATTATCCGCTTGTAACGGACAATCTGTCAACAGGCGTATTTGAAAACCCGGATGAATACAAGATGCCGACCAGGGCAAGACACGGCACACCGATTCCGGTAACAGAAGAAGAGTATAACGCTGTTGTGGAGAAATGGGGTATTACCTATCCAGAAAATACAGACGCTCCGGAAAACACAGAAGAAGAGAAATTAGATCCGATTCTTGTATATGACTTTGAGAAGGCAGACGGGACGAATATTACAGATACTACCGGAAATAAACATACGGGTGCATTATCCGGAAAAGCCGCTTATCAGAAAGATACAACAACAGGCTCAAATGTTCTGTATCTTGATGGAAGTGACAATACATATGCTTCCTTCCCGAAGGGATTCTTTGATGGAAGAAATAAGTTCTCTATTTCCATGGATATGAGAGCGGACAAGATAGACGGCAATTTCTTTGCATTTGCAATCGGTCAGGACGACCAGAAATATTACTTTATGAGACCGACTTCTGACGGAAGTCTGAAATCCGTTATTACAATTGGCTCCTATGGCAGTGAAAAGGGATTTACAGAAGGCAAAGGAACGGTAAAAGCAGGTGAATGGATTCATGTGACACTGGTTATGGACGGCAAAAACATGAAGCTGTATGCCGGAGAGAATCTGATTGGGGAAAATGCTAATACAGTTAAGATTTCCAAGCTTGGAAAAGAAGTACTTGCTTATCTTGGAAAATCCTTCTATGGACCGGATGCTTACTTTAAGGGAGCATTTGATAATATCAAGGTATACAACCGCGCGCTCCGTGAAGTAGAGATTAAGGGCGGCGTTCTTGGAGACAAGACAGAGCTTAAGAGTTTACTTGATGAGTGTAAGGCGCTGGATGAGACAAAATATACAGAGGACACCTGGAAGGCATTGCAGGCTGCAGTAGATGCCGGAACAGCTGTAAATGATAATCCGGATGCGCTTGTGGCAGATGTAGAAAAGGCAGTGAAGGACCTTAAGGATGCAAAGGCGGCATTAGAGGAAAAGCCGGACGTTCCGGTAGTGACAGAACTTCCTTATGAAGACGTGGCGAAAGATGCATGGTTCTATGATGCAGTAGCTTATAATTATGAGAAGAAGACTATGACTGGTCTGGATGATACGCATTTTGCCCCGGCAGATACACTGGTAAGAGCACAGTTCGCGGCAGTGCTTCATAAGATGAATGATGAAGTAGAAGTAGAGTATACGGATAAATTCTCGGATGTAACGAAGGACGACTGGTTCAAGAATCCGGTTCTGTGGGCGGCAGAGAAGAAGATTGTAAACGGATATACAGGTACAGCGATGTTTGGGCCAAACGATCCGGTAACCCGCGCACAGATGGCGACGATGATGTATCGTTATGCAAAGGATTACAAGGGATATGATGTCAAAGCAAACGGTGATTACAGTTCCTTCCCGGATGCAGGGGCCGTACAGGAATTTGCAGTAGATGCACTCAAGTGGGCAGTATCAGAAGGAATCATCACAGGAAAGACGATTGATGGCGAACTTCTTCTTGATCCGCAGGGAAGTGCAAACCGTGCAGAATGTGCAACCATTATCCAGAGATTTATGGAAAAATACGAGAAATAAGAAATAATCACTGTGAATGAAAATGCCGGCTTCGAATGGCTCGCAGCCGGCATTTCAGATAAAAACAATTCATACAAGGAGGATTTAAAATGAAGGGAAAGAAAATCTTGGCAGGACTTCTTGCGGCAGCAATGGTTCTGACATCACCGGCGGCGGTGAGCACAGAAGCAAAGGCAGCGGATACAAAGAAGCTCCAGGTTCCGGTAGAGACAGTACTTGCCAAAAGTGAGCTCGGCAATCCGTTCCTCGGGTTCGACGAGAACGGACAGAGAGTTTATGGAGGAGACCCGTCAATTCTGGTTGACGGAGATACTGTATATGCTTATGTGGGTAATGACACCGCATCCGGAGAAGGATACTGGATGCCAAACTGGAGATGTTATTCATCGACCGATATGGTGCATTGGAAATACGAGAGTATTATCATGCAAAACAAAGATGTATCATGGGCTGCAAACGACCATGAAGCATGGGCTGCACAGGTCATCAAGTACAAAGACAGTTACTATTTCTACTATTGTACAGAAGGCAATTCCAGTGTTGGCGGCGGTAAGTGCGTCGGCGTAGCAAAATCAGACAGCCCGACCGGACCGTTTGTGGACAAGGGACAACCGCTTGTAAGAAACATAGATACACCTAATGGCGTACATACATGGGAAGATATTGACCCGACTGCATGGGTAGAAACTGTAGACGGTGAAGAGCACCGTGTACTTGGCTGGGGAAATAACCGTTTCTTCAACTGTGAGTTAAATGAAGACATGATGTCTATCAAAGACCGTGATGGAAATCCGAACAGCATTTCCTGCGGTTATGGCGCTGCTTATGATATTTCTGTTGGTAAGATCGATGGAAAAGCAAGAGAAAAAGGAATGAATGATACCAGCCCGGGATGTTTATGGCAGGATAAGACGGGTAAAAACTGTTTCTATACAGAAGCTCCATACTATTACCGCCAGCAGGATGAGGACGGCAATTACTACGGCCCATATTATATGTTCTTTGCGACTAACTGGCGTGAAGAGATGGCGTATGCTACTTGTGATACATATGAGCAGTTTTTGGAAAATGACTGGAACTTCGGTGGCAGAATCATGCTCCCGACTTCCACAGCCAATACGAACCATATGGCAGTTTTTGACTTCAAGGGGCAGCCGTATTTCGTATACCATAATGGAACACTTCCGCACGGCAGTGGTTATCGCCGTGTAGCTTGTGTAGAGAAGCTGAATATTAACGAGGACGGCTCTATTGATATGTTTACAGAGACTTCCACCGGTATTTCCGGCGTGACAACGACAATCACAGATGCAAAGGGTGCTTCCGTTGCACATGTGAAGTTTGACAACACGAACAATGATTCCGAGTATCCGATGGTAAATACGAATGCCAGAGATATGTTAGTGAGTGATAAGGCGGAAGAAGCCGATGCGCTCTGGGAACTGGAAAAGGGCAAAGCTGATCCGGATAACGATGCTTATGTATCCATTCAGTCCTATAACAAGCCGGGTCTTTACATTACTGCTGAAGATACTGCAAATGTAACACTTGCACAGCAGTGGGATGACAATGCAACCGGAGAAGCAAAAGTAACATTCCGTACACTGGAAGGATTTGCAGGATATGGCGTAACTTTTGAGAGCGTTTACAGACCAGGATATTATCTTGCAAGCGTAGATGGAGACCTGGTTCTCACAGATAATCCGGATGCTGACAGCTGTTCTTTCAACGTGGATACTGATAGTGAAGTGAAGGGTATCCGTGTGCAGAAGACAAAGAGAATGTATACGGTAGGAAGCAAATTTAATGCAGATGATATCCGTATACAGGTAACACAGGCAAACGGCGATGTAAAATGGGTAACTAACTATACAACAAATGCAAGTGAAATTGATACAAGCAAAGCAGGCAGACAGACACTGACTGTAACTTATACACATGGGGAACAGAAGCTGTCAGAGAATGTTACAATCTATGTGGTAGAGCCTGGCAAGACAAAAGCGGTAAAGGCTCAGGCAGATGAAGCACCGAAGCCGGTTGCAGTGTATTCCTTCGAGGATAGTCTGGATGGAAGTACAGCAAGAGTAGTAAGCAATACGTCCGATTATACGAAAGCGATTACTTATGAGGCTGGAAAAGCTGGAAAGGCAGTAAATCTTAATGGATTTGGATTACGTCTGAATACAGGTAAGATTGGTTCTGACTATACGATTTCCCTGTGGGTAAAACCGACGGCGGCAATCGGAAGCCACAGCTCCTTGATTTATATGGGACAGCCTGGTTCCGGAACCGAGTACTGGACATCTTTCGCAGGCGTTCAGGGTGGTGGAAGCTATGAGCTCTGGTCCAAGGGCGGAGAGTTCTCCTGGACATCTGCATTTAACGGAATCTCGATTCCGACAAATCAGTGGACACTTGTAACACTGACACAGTCAGGTAATGATGCAGTGTTATATTTGAACGGTCAGAAGCAAAAATCCGGAAGAGCGGCAGATGCGCTTGCGCAGGACAATTCCGATATTTATATTGGTGTAAATAACTGGGATCCGTTATATCAGGGTCTGGCTGATGAAGTACAGGTATATGACCAGGTATTAACAGATGCTCAGGTAGCGGCATTATATCCAAGTGGTTCCGCAGAAGATATCTTTAAAGAAAAAGGATTTACAGCAAGTAAAGATGTATTTGTTTATGCAAAGGAAGTGGCAGACTTCGGCCTTCGTTATCCGGCAGGTGTATCTTCCACGGATGTGAAAGTAACCTGCACTTCTGATAATGAGAGTGTTGCAACAGCTAAGGATGGCGTAGTGACCGGTGTGAAAGAAGGAACTGCAAAGATTACAGTAACTGTAAAAGTTGGTTCAACCGAAAAATCACAGACTGTAAACTTAACGGTAGGCGTAGCAGATATTTCTTCCTTAAAAGCAGTTGTAGAAGAAGCAAAGGCTCTGAAAGAAAGCATGTTTACAGAAGAGTCTTATGCAGCGTTTAAGAAGGTTATGGATTCACTTCCGGAAGATTTAGATGCAGAAGTGACCAGTGAAAAACAGGCAGAAGAGCTGGAAGCAGCAATCCGCGAGGCGGCAAGCGGACTGGTATATGTAACAGAATACCGTGATCCATGGGTGGAAATTGAAAAGGCGGCTCCAGCACTGAAGAAAGTTATTAAAACAGGTACGACACAGACATTGTTTGAGGTTCCTGAAGCAGCTGCGGATTATGTAAGCGTTTCTTACAGCTCTGATAATGAAGAAGTTGCATCTTATAAGGATGGTGTGGTAACGGCAAAAGCAGACGGTACCGCAGTTCTGACAGCAACTGTAACTTCATTGTATGACGGATGGAAGATGGAATATGGCACAACTGTTGAGGTTGCTGCACAGCCTCCTTATACAGATACAGAAAAAGGTGCATGGTATTATGATGCGGTTGCTTACAATTATTATGCGCAGACTATGACCGGATTAAAATCAGATACCTTTGGACCGGCTGAGACTCTGGTAAGAGCACAGTTCGCAGCAGTGCTTCATAAGATGAATGCACAGCCGGAAATGAAGTATACAG
>CALFCS010000161.1 GCA_937950565.1 uncultured Lachnospiraceae bacterium | reverse complement strand
CCGCATTCCTGAGTCCCTGCAGTGTTTTGGCTCTTCGAAGCGGGATTCTGTCATTCCCGATTCCCTGCGCTTCCTCTTCTGCCCCGCAGATCGGATAGGTTCCGGTAAAATAATAATATCCATCATCTCCCTTATATGCCCACGGGTCTGCTCGCTGGTCAACAAGTACATCCTCATACTCCGGCTGGTTCAAAGTACCTGTCACCTGATAAGTTCCTGGTTTTGACGTATCAATCTTCGCAATCTCATCCTGATTCCACTGAATACCAAACTCCTTCGCAGAACCATCGCTGTAATTTGCTGTTGCCTTCTCTGCAAGCAAACTTTCGTCAAAGACAGCGCCCTTTTCTACCGTGATATCCTCCGGCTGGGTTACATCTGTGTTCACCACTCTCTGCCATTTCAGCAAAATGCGGTCATATTCCTCCTTTGTCACTTCAAATACGCCGGCTTCCATTGCTCCCTGCGGCAAAGTCCCGGATACAGCCGCCTTTTTATAATTACTCTTCACCGGTTCATCTACTGTGACAAAATCTTTTGTCTTTACTTCATAAGAATTTCCGTCACTTCCCTCATAGCTGATGATATAACCTGCAGATGCACTGTCATAACGGCAGGAAGGATTCTGCACTTTAACTCCCTGGCTATTCAAAGAAAGAGTTCTTGGATTTGTAAAATAAATCAAATCTTCAGAGTCATAAACGACAATTTCTGTACTGTTATTGTCATCTGAAGCAAGCAAGCCATAAGCGCCGTCCGCCTTGCGGAAAAGAACCGGACTTCCCATCTTCTTCTCACCTCTTCGTTCCAGGTAAAGGACCGGGTGATTATTATTGAGCGCTGTATATGCACTTCCATCCTTACTGTAAGCATAATGAAGCGCATCTGTCCGCGCAGTATTTCCTGTGCGTACATAAGTCAGTATGTTTCCATAAGGTTTCTCAATTACTTCAACCTTGAACTCTTTTGTCTGTGTCATCCCATTTAGTTTTGCGGTCATGGTCAATGTTGCTGCCTTGCTTCCCTCTCCTGACTCCGGACGGCTCACCTTTCCGTCATCGGTAATGACTGACGGCTCAGATGACTTCCAGCTAAGGGAAATGCCTCCATCCAGAGAGGACGGCAGAACGATATCCTCCGCCACGGCGCTCTGTCCCAGATCATAATCCGCTAACGCCACTTTGAAATTATTCTCCGGCGAATCACAAAGAATCTTTATCTGAAATTCCTTTGCCGCTTTCTCTTTTCCAAGTGCGAGCTTAGCAGTGAGCGTTACCGTAACATCTCCATCTTTTTCTGAAGGACGCACAACGCTTCCATCTTCTTTCACATATTCCGGATTGGAAGAAGTCCATGTAATCGCTGAACCATTTTCTCCCCACACCGGAAGTGTAATGTCCGACGCAGTCTCTTTCTCTGCAATCTCCAAAGCTTCTTTATCTTCTTCCAATGCAGATTTTGCAAGTGTCTGGTCTTCTGCTTCCTCATAAAATGTGCTGATAATCTCATGCGTGGGCAATGCCTCCCGATATACTTTTACATCCTTTATCTTTCCTTTGAAAAACATATCCGGATAAGGTGACTTTGCAATATATGCGGACAGACTTGTTCCGAACTCACTGACTGATACTCCCGTGTTAACGGTACCGCAGTTCTTTCCATTATAATATACCGTCAGTCTGCCCGGCTCAATTACCGTTGTATACAGCGCATATCTTCCGGAGGTGGCCGGTCCTAACAGACCATTTCCGCCATTTGTCGGTGAAAATCCATATTCCCCATTATAGGAATTTTTTGTAATTACAGATTTGAGCATTCCTGTCCCGGTTCCCGGATTCATAATCCAGTAATGGCTGGTTGATTCCGTTCCGAAATACATCGCCGCCAGATTGCCTTTTTGCGTCTCATTTTTCAGCCACAGAGAAATTGTCAGTGTATCCTGTCCGTCAAACATCCCTCTTGGGAGTTCCATATAAGCCGCATTACTTCCGGCTGCGCCGCCCGGGAAAATTATCTCACCATCACTTACCTGATATCCTTCTCCCTTTATCACGCCATCATTGCCGTTGCCGGAGACATCCTTTACAGTCGTTCCTTCAACCTGGTCAAAATCATAATGTAACAGCAATGGTTCTTGCATCTGTGTCTGATACTCGCTGCTCACTTCGCTGTCAGAAAGCGCTCTTGTATATACCTTTACATCCTTTATGCTGCCTTTATAAAGCTTATCGTGATAAGAAGATTTCCCAATATATGCCACAAGGTCTTTTCCGAATTCACTCACCTTACGATTCGTATTCACAGTTCCAATCTTCACCCCATTATAATATGCAGTAAGGCTGCCCGGCTCAATTACCGTTGTATACAGCGCCCATGCATTTCCGGTAACCGGACCTGCAATTCCCTTTGCAGCCACCGTAGGTGAAATACCTGCCTCTGTATTATAAGGCGCTCCCTCATCCAGACTGTCCGTAATAACGGATTTTAAATTTCCTGCCGGATTACATGGATTCAAAATCCAATAACCAGTTGGAAGAGCTTCTGTTGTCCCGAAATACATTCCGGCGTAATTTCCTGCCCCTGTCTCATTCTTAAGCCAAAGGGAAATACTTAAAGTATCCTGATTATCAAACATTCCTGTTGGAAGCTCTACATAAGCCGCATCTGAGCCATAATCGCCGCCCGGAAGTGTAAGCGTATCGTCCTCTACCTGATAACCAGTTCCTTTCATACTTCCATCATTGTTATTGCCGGAGCTATCTTTTACGGTTGTTCCTTCCATTTTGCTGAAATCGTAATGTAAAAGAAGCCCCTCTTCAGATTCTCCTGCCCGCTCCTGTGCGCTTACCGGCAATGCACTTCCCAGAATCATTGCCGACACAAGCACAGCGGACACCAACCTTTTAAATTTCATGACTCCTCTCCCTTCTTACATTCTTTCTTACATTGTTAACAGAGGATATAGAAAGTTCCAACTTTCCTATGTCCTCTGTCAAAATTCAACTACCTTTATTTTTCATATTTCTCCATAAATCTCTGGATAATCGTTGCGCATTCCGCACGGTTTGCGCTTCCCTGCG
>CALFCS010000160.1 GCA_937950565.1 uncultured Lachnospiraceae bacterium | reverse complement strand
TTTTGTGAATTTCAGCATTGAAAATTTCTAAGATTTGCATGATGCAAACAGATAGTAGAATGACTGATGTCATCAAGATTTTAGAAATAAAATGCTTATACAAACTATAGCATCCCGACAATTAATTGTAAAGATTTTTATTTATACTTCTCGTATAAAAATAGCTCATGCAATGCGTTATTCATACAAACGCGATTCACACACTGCACGAGCTATGGCTGAACTGCTACTCCACCAGGTATTCCATAGGATTGACCGGCTGCCCGTCTTTTCTCATCTCAAAATACACATTACAGCCTTCCACGCTGTAATATTTTGTCGGCTGGCTCACATAGCCAAGCACCGTCTTCGCTTCCACAAAATCACCGACCTTCACCGGAACTTCCTTTAACTGCCCATAGAACAATTCATAACCATTTCCGATGTCCACATTGACTGTTGTTCCCGTCTGTGCTGTTACATCAATGGATTTTACAATTCCCGGTGCACCGCAGATTACCTGATCCCCTTCCGCACCAGCGATAACCAATGCCGGATTATACTTATACTGGTTCAACGTCTGGAAATACACCGTCTTGTCCATGCTATAGCTAAGAAGAATATTTCCATCTACCGGCCAGAGCAGCATACTGCTTCCATTAAAATGTGCCACACTCGGCTGTGCCGCTGTCTGCTGCGAATCCGCTGCCCCCGTACCCGTATTTTCAGTTGCTGCAGTATCTGTACCTTCCTGCTCTTTTCCAGTCTCATTGTTCGGCTGTTCAGCGGTTTCATCTGTCTTCTTTTCTTCATGAATCACAAATTTTTCTGCCTCACCGCTCGCCTCTTCACTGTCTTCCTTTTCTTTTGCATCTTTCCTAAGTTCCTCTGCTTCTGCCAGTTCATCTTCCCGCTGCTTTTCCCGGTAATCCTTAAAAGTATATGTTCCTGTAATTGCAATTGCCGCTACAAAACACAATACGGTCGCAACGGTAGCTCCTCTTCTTTTTTTCGGCTTCTGTCTCTGATTCATTTTATCACCACCTCTGACTTTATTCTTGCCAGATTACGATGACCTTATTCACAAAGATTCTTCTGTTTCATTTTTCAATTCTACAATTTCCACGACCTCTTTTAACTCCGTTCCTTCAAAAAAATAATCCAAAATTTCTTCCACTGTTTTTCCCTCTTTTGCCATCTCATTTGCTGTATACTGGCTCATGCCAAGCCCGTGTCCGATACCCCTTGTTGTAATACGAAGCTTTCCATTATATTTTTGAAAAGAAAAGCAGCTGGAATCCAAATGATAATTTGCACGGAATTCCTCCCCGCTTATCGTATTATTTCCAACCCTTACATTCAAAACATAACCCGCCGTATCACATGCCGTAATTTCTGCATCCATATCATCAATCGTTATCGTCTGCACCTGCCTTACATCCTCAATATCCAGAGGACAGTCCACAATCTTCAGATACGGATATTCCTCGCTTCCAAGTGCTTCTCTCCCATCCCTGGTGCTTCCGTTACTCAGGCGGAAAAATGGTGTTTTCGCAGTTTTTCCATTATAAATAAGAACCTGGCCTTCCGTTTCTTCCCACGCTTTCTCAAGTGCGGAATAATTGGAACTGTATTTGGACGTTCCCCAGGAATCCCCCATCTGTTGTTTACTCCAGAAACTGTCTTCCAGAACCATATCATTTCCATTTTGTGCAAGCTTTCCATATATATCCGTTCTTACAAGAATTGCCTGTGCCTTTAACGCTTCCTGCTCATAGTCCGCCGGTATTTCCTTTGCCAGTATCCCAATACAATACTCTTCCATCGGCATTTGTATTGTTCCTGAATCCGATTTCACTTTCACATATCTTGCATCTATATTAGAAGAAGAAACCAGGCTTGGCCCATTTAAAAATACAGTCACAACATATGGCAGCAACACAATAACACTAAGATAACACATAAAAGTTTTTATTTTCTGACGCATAAAAATACCCTCCCATACACTGTATGGAAGGGCATGTTCTTTTATTCCTTAATTATCATTACATTTTCGCAATCTTCATATCCGCTTATATTTCTGTCTGTAAGAAATACTGCACGGTCAAATTCCGCGAAAGTAACCGGAGTAATATTTCCAAACTTCGAATGATCACATAACACGTAACGGGTTCTGCACTGCTCCATCGCTGTACGCTTTACAAGAGCTTCATTGATATCCGGTGTGGTACACCCTGTTTTCTTTGTCACACCATTAACTCCGAAAAATCCTTTTGTAAAATGATAGTCCTTTAACATCTGTATCGCCTGGCTGCCAATCACAGCTTCCGTAGAAGCCTTCAGCTCACCGCCAATCAGGATTACCTTCATCCCCTGTCCGGCAAGTCTTCTTGCATGGGCAGCCGCATTTGTCACAAACGTCACGTCCGGAAAATCAATATAATCCAGCATATAAGCCGTTGTTGTACCGGCATCAATATATACAAAATCCCCCGGAGTAATAAAAGAAGCTGCATATTTTGCAATCTTTCTTTTTTCTTCCTGATTGAGTTCCTCCTTCTGGGAAACTGTATATTCCTGGACACTCATTGTCTGCTCTGCCGCCACAGCGCCGCCAAATACTTTGACAAGCTTTCCTTCCTTGTCCAGGGCCGTAATATCTCTTCTTACCGTGGACTCGGATGTCTGAAGTACATCCCGCGCTTCTGCCACTGTAATGCTTCCCTTTTCTCTCAATAATTCTAAAATCAGCTCTTGTCTCTGCTTCGTTAACATTTATTTCCCTGCCTTGTATTCTCCTACATTTGTCTCCAGTACAATCTTACGGATTGGCAGAATACTTCCCGGTGATACAGATAATTCATCCACACCCATGGCAAGAAAGTCCCGGGTAAGAGTCTGGTCAGCGCCAAGCTCCCCACAGATTCCCGCCCAGATACCTGCTTTATGCGCATTTTCCACAACCATGGAAATCATACGCAAGATTGCCGGATGGTGGGAATCATAAAACTCATCCAGTTTCGTATTCTGGCGGTCAATTGCCAGTGTATACTGCGTAAGGTCATTTGTTCCAATGCTGAAAAAGTCTACTTCCTTCGCAAGCTCATCACTGATAATCGCTGCCGCAGGTGTTTCAATCATAATACCCTGCTCCGGTTCTCCATGCTCAATCCCCTGCTCATGAAGCTCTGCCTTAACTTCTTCTACAATTTTCTGAATCCGTTTTACTTCTTTTATACTGGTAATCATCGGATACATGATTGCTATTTTTCCAAAAGCGCTGGCTCTGTATAACGCGCGGAGCTGTGTCTTAAATACTTCCGGTCGGGTCAGACAGATACGAATCGCGCGATATCCAAGAGCCGGATTCTCTTCCTGCTCCATATCAAAATAATCACACTGTTTATCCGCCCCAATATCCAGGGTACGGATAATCACTCTTTTCCCCGCCATGGTTTCTGCCACCTGCTTATATATCTGAAACTGTTCCTCTTCTGTCGGATAATGATCCTTTTCAAGGTAAATGAATTCACTTCGGAACAGCCCGATACCGCCTGCATCATTCTGTATTACAGTTGCCAGGTCTTTGATGTTACCAATGTTAGCATACAGCATCACCTTCTGACCGTCAAGCGTAACATTTTCCTTGCCCTTTAATGTCTGGAGAAGTTCTTTCTTCTCCTGCTCCTCCTTCATCCGCGCTTCCAACTGTACAAGCGCCTCTTCATCCGGCTCTACGTATATCTTTCCTTCTGTGCCGTCTACCACTGCAAGCTTCCCATCTATGGAATCATCCAGCGGAATCGGTGTTCCAATGAGCGCCGGAATTGCCATTGTTCTTGCAAGAATCGCTGTGTGGGAATTCACTGCACCATGGACAGTTACAAAAGACAATACCTTATCTTTGTCCATCTGCACTGTCTCCGAAGGCGCCAAATCGTCCGCCACAATAATTACCGGTTCATCCATACGGATGCCGCCTTTCCCCGAGCCATTTAAAATACGGAGAATTCGCTCGGAGATATCTTTGACATCGGCAGCCCTTGCCTTCATATAATCATCATCCATAGAAGCAAACATATGAGAAAAATTATCTCCGGTCGTTGCAACTGCATATTCAACATTTACTTCCTGGCTGCGTACAATATTTTCCACAGAATCATTATAGTCCAAATCTTCAATCATCATCTGATGTACATTAAAAATTTCCGCATTTGCCTCACCGACTTCCTTCAGGGCTTTCTCATATAAGCCCTGAAGTTGAATCACTGCCTCTTTCTTTGCTTCCTCATAACGGGTCATCTCAGCATCCGCATCCGTGATACGGATACGTTTTACCTGCTGCTCCCCTTTTTTATATATCTGAATTTTACCAATTACAATCCCGCCAAATACACTTTTTCCACTATAGATCTTCATATTCCGTCTCCTTATTTTATGCCGGAAGCCCTTCGTTCTCTTCTATTACAGATTTTCCTGCATAAAGCCCTTCACCGCTTCATATGCTGTTTCCTCATCTTCACCGTCAAATGTAAATGTTACTTCCTGATCCTTCTTAATGCCCAGGCTCATGATACCCATAATTCCTTTGGCATTCGCAGTTCTTGCGCCGTTACTAAGCTTAATATCACATTTATACTTTGCTACTTCCTTTACCAGAAGTCCTGCCGGACGTGCATGGATTCCCATTGGGTCTGTAATTACATATTTTAATTCTTTCATGATAAATTCCTCCATTTTTCTCTAATATTTTCTATTTTTATTTCTTTTATTATTAGCATTTTGCTCACTTTAAGCAACCTTTTTCTTTAATACTCCTAAAAGCACTGCGGAAACAACTGTTCCAATTACAAGTGCAGCCAGATACATCAATGCATTTCCCATAACCGGTACTACAAAGATACCACCATGTGGAGCCATCAAGGTACATCCAAATGCCATAGATAACGCTCCTGCCACTCCAGAGCCTATAATGCATGCCGGAAGTACGTGAAGCGGATCTGCCGCTGCATAAGGAATCGCACCTTCTGTAATAAATGCAAGCCCCATAACAAAGTTCATCGGTCCGGATTCTCTTTCTTCTGTTGTAAATTTATCTTTGAAGAAAATCGTTGCAAGTGCAATCGCACACGGAGGAACCATACCGCCAATCATAACTGCTGCCATAATATCATAATTTCCTGCTGCGATTGCGGCCGTACCAAATACATATGCCGCCTTGTTGAACGGGCCGCCCATATCAATCGCCATCATACCGCCAAGAATCAAGCCTAAGATGATCTTACTTGTTCCGCCCATGCTTGTAAGTCCATTATTAAGAGCTGTGTTAATGCCTCCCATCACTGGTTCTACGATAAATGTCATAATCAATCCAATGAGCAGGATACCCACAACCGGATAAATAAGTACCGGAGCAATTTTTTCAAGTGCCTGCGGTAGTTTATCACATATCTTGCGAAGCCCTTTCACCAGATAACCCGCTGCAAAACCAGCAACAAGCGCCCCAAGGAACCCGGAAGTACCATTTGCTGCCATCATACCACCAACGAAACCAACCGCAAGCGCCGGCCGGTCACCGATTGCCATTGCAATAAATCCTGCAAGAATCGGAAGCATGAACCCAAATGCAACACCACCAATATTTTTAAACATTGCCGCAACCGGAGTAATAGTACCAAAGTTCGCTCTTTCTGCTGCAGAAAGTGCATTCATATCCACCAGAATTCCATCAATCAGAAATGCGATTGCAATCAGAATACCGCCGCCTACAACAAACGGAAGCATATGTGACACACCGTTCATAAGCTGTGTATAAATCTGATGCCCGATACCGCCGCCTGCTTTTGCAGAGTCAGAAGTCTTCTGCGCAGCTCCCGCGCTGTGATAAACCGGAACATTGCCGGACATCGCAAGAGCGACCAGCTCATCTGCCTTGTTGATTCCATCGGATACCTGACGCTCAATTACCCTCTTTCCATCAAAACGCTCCATCGGAACTTGGGCATCTGCGGCAACAATAATGCAATCTGCATCCGCAATTTCTTTATCTGTGAGGACATTCTTGGCGCCGCCGGAACCTCTGGTCTCTACCTTGATAAAACAGTTCTTTGCCTTTGCTGCTTTCTCAAGTCCTTCAGCCGCCATATAAGTATGCGCAATTCCGGTCGGACAGGAGGTTACTGCAAGAATCTTCATCTGCCCTTCACCTGCCGCGCTCACATCTGCAAGTCTCTCGTCTACACTCTTCTTTTCATCATCTGCCTTATCGATAATATCCAGAAAATCTTGCGGAGATTTTGCATTTCTAAGATCATCCCTGAACTGCTCATCCATCAGCATCATAGATAATTTGCTCAACACATCCAGATGTACGTTATCCTCCGTATTCGGCGCAGCAATCAGGAACAGCAGGTCCGCAGGCTGCCCGTCCAGGGAATCAAAGTCTACACCGCCTTTGATAACCATCGCCGCAAGCCCCGGTGCATTTACTGCATCTCCTTTTCCATGAGGAATCGCAATTCCTTCGCCAATTCCGGTTGTGCTCTCTTCCTCTCTTGCATACACAAGTTTCCGATACGCTTCCTCATCATTGATGTTCCCTCTTTTCACCATAAGTGCAACTGCCATATCAAGGGCTTCTTTCTTGCTCTTTGGCTTCTGATTCAGGGAAATACTTTTTACGTCAAGCAAATCTGTGATTCTCATCTTAAATTCCTCCTCTTATTTTTATTTGCCTGTGAGCTGTCTGTACACAGCTTCTACTTCTTCCTTTGTTGCCAGATGTTCGGAAAATGCGCTGGCGCTTCCGGCGGACACGCCCATATAAAATGCATATTCATAATCTTTACGTTCCATGTATCCGGCCATAAACCCTGCTACCATAGAATCTCCCGCTCCAACTCCGTTTACCAATGTTCCCTTTGGCGCCGGAGCGCTGTATATACTGCCATCTGCGGCAATCAGCACTGCACCTTCGCCTGCCATGGAGATCAACACATTCTGTGCCCCCATTTCCTGAAGCTTCTTTCCATAAGGCACAACTTCTTCCCTCTTCCGAAGCTCCACACCAAAAATTTCACCAAGCTCATGATTATTTGGTTTAATCAGAAACGGATGATAAGCAAGAACATTCGTCAAAAGCTCCTGAGTTGCATCTACAATAATCTGAACTTCCTTTCCTTCCAGCATCTCCATAATCCTCTGATAAGCATCATCCGGCATGGAGGCCGGAATACTGCCAGATAGAAAAAGTACATCTCCTTTTCCAAGCGTCCTTAGCTGATTCATAAGCTCCGCAACTTTTTCTTCCCCGATTACCGGACCTTGTCCGTTAATCTCCGTACCATCAATGGTCTTTAACTTCAAATTAATTCTTGTAAATCCTTCATCAATCCGTATAAATCCATTCCTTACACCCATACGGGTCAGCCTCTGTACTACTTCATCACCGGTAAATCCGGCGATGAACCCCAATGCTGTACTCTCAATTCCGAGATTACCGAGTACTGTTGATACATTAATTCCTTTTCCTCCCGGAAGCAGAAGCTCCGAACTGGTCCGGTTTGTAAGACCTAGTTTGAAATCTTCTACCGATACGATGTAATCCAGAGACGGATTAAAGGTCACCGTATAGATCATATTCTCTCCTCCTTCTAGCTTTTTTATTTTTGCTTGTTTTTGCGTTTCTTTGTTTTTGTAAGTCTAGTATATATCCAAATTCAGTCAAAGTCAATCAAACTATTCCACAAAATCTTCCTTCCTTTTTCGTTATAATTGCACAAATGTGACTGTTTTTGAACGAATTTGACCATACCCATATTTTCACTCTGCCTCTGCCTATGCCGCCCCCACGCTCGCTGTGCCTCTGACAGTCCGCCCATTGGCCCTTTGCTGCCCCTGCAGCTCCGTGTAGATTTTTGCAGTTTTTTCGAGCATAGCGACTGTTGCTGTGCAATGTCTGAGCGTCATCATGAGCCGTGCCGCAAAGCTGCCCTTTTACTGTCGAACGACAATCTTAACAGACACTTACGAAACAGAGACAGCGATGTTTGATAGCTGCGGTCTATTTCAAACTCGCAAAGCTCAGACAGCGAAATAGACCGCAGTTCATCCCTGTCTATCTGTTTCGAGTGTCTGTAACAGATGTCTCAGACGACGGCAAAAGGGTAGCTTTGCGGCACGGCTCATAATGACTGCGAGTTTGCTAAAGCAACAGTCAATAGGCGGCGGAGAAAAAGCAAAAAAATCAATCGGAGCTGCAGGGGCAGCAAAGGGCCAAGGGGCGGACTGTCAGAGGCAAAGCGAGCGTGGGTGCTACATGGGCAGAGGCAGAGTAAAAATATGGGATGGGCATAATTCGGCACAAAAAAAGACTCCACATCTCTGTGAAGTCATTTTTTGTATTTATGGGTTATTTTATACTTCTACTTTAATTGGCTCTAGTTTCCAGATATCTTCTACGTATTCTTCAATCGTCCGGTCAGATGAGAATTTACCGCAGCTTGCTGTGTTAAGAAGTGCCTTCTTTGCCCAGCCCATCTTATCTCTGTATGCTTCCTCCACTCTTCTCTGTGCATCTGCATAAGAACGGAAATCTTTCAGAATAAAGTACATATCTGCACGGTCGCTGCCCTTTGTATTCAAAAGGCAGTTATACAGATCACGGTACATCTCTCTGTCGCCCTTTGAATAAGTTCCGTCTACAAGCTGTTCTACAACACGGCGGATTTCTGCATCGTTATTGTAGATTTCATATGGATCATAACCACCATTCTTCTCATAATTCATAACTTCGTCTGAACTAAGTCCGAAGATAAATGCATTCTCTTCTCCTACTTCTTCTACAATCTCCACGTTTGCTCCGTCCATCGTTCCAAGTGTCGGCGCACCATTTAACATAAATTTCATGTTACCTGTACCGGAAGCTTCCTTAGAAGCTGTAGAAATCTGCTCGCTGACATCTGCTGCCGCGAAGATCCATTCTGCATTGGATACACGATAGTCTTCAATAAATACAACTTTGAGTTTACCATTAATGCTCTGATCATTATTTACAACATCTGCTACAGAATTGATCAGCTTAATAATTTCTTTCGCACGAATGTATCCGGCGCTCGCCTTTGCTCCAAAGATAAAGGTTCTTGGATAGAAGCTCATCTCCGGATGCTCCTTAATCTGATTGTAAAGATACATTACATGCAGGATGTTAAGAAGCTGTCTCTTATATTCATGAAGTCTCTTAACCTGTACGTCAAAGATTGATCTCGGATCAACTTCGATTCCGTTATGCTCTTTAATATAAGCAGCAAGACGCTCTTTATTCTTATATTTAATCTCCATGAATTCCTTCAAAGACTCTTCATCTTCGGCATATTTCTTAAGACCGCTCATAAGGGACAGGTCTGTAATCCAGTCTTTTGTACCAAGCTTTTCTGTCACCCAGTCAGCAAGAAGCGGATTACCGTGCATAAGGAAACGTCTCTGTGTGATACCATTTGTTTTATTATTAAACTTCTGCGGCATCATCTCATAGAAATCCTTCAGCTCTCTCTTCTTAAGAATCTCTGTGTGCAGTCTTGCAACACCATTAACGGAATATCCTGCAACAATCGCAAGATGTGCCATCTTCACCTGGCCGTCCCTTAAGATTGCCATCTTCTTAATCTTCTCTTCATTTCCCGGATACTGTGCCTGTATCTGAAGAATGAATCTTCTGTCAATCTCCTGGATGATCTGGTATACTCTCGGAAGCAGTCTGGAGAATAAGTCGATTGGCCATTTCTCAAGCGCTTCTGCCATAATGGTATGGTTCGTGTAAGCACATGCCTTTGTCGTTACATCCCATGCCTCATTCCATTCCAGATCATAATCATCCAGAAGGATTCTCATAAGCTCTGCGACT
Organism: uncultured Lachnospiraceae bacterium; assembly: GCA_937950565.1. Taxonomy (GTDB): domain Bacteria; phylum Bacillota; class Clostridia; order Lachnospirales; family Lachnospiraceae; genus UBA7109. Next base: position 33,565 of record CALFCS010000160.1, on the reverse strand, counting down.
GCTACTGTCGGATGTGTATCATTCATCTGGAAGGTAGCTTTTTCATAAAGCTTACGGATATCGTCATGCTTTCTCATATATTTTGCAACTGCTGCCTGAAGACTTGCAGATACAAAGAAATACTGCTGTTTCAGTCTCAGCTCTTTACCTGCATAATGATTATCATTCGGATAGAGTACCTCAACAATATTCTTTGCAAGATTCTGCTGCTCTACTGCCTTATGATAATCACCGCGGTCAAAGGACTCTAACTGGAAGTCCACGATTGGCTCTGCATCCCAGATACGGAGTGTATTTACCTGATGATTGCCATATCCCACAATCGGATAATCATATGGAACTGCAAGTACAGATTCGTAATTTTCCTGTACAAAGTGTGTCTTTCCTGTCTTATCATCATACTCCACACGGATATTTCCGCCAAAACGGATCTCTTTTGCATATTCCGGTCTGCGCAGTTCGAATGGATTGCCATATTTCAGCCAGTTATCCGGTTTTTCTACCTGATAGCCATTTTCGATTTTCTGCTTAAACATACCATAACGATAACGGATACCGCATCCATAAGCAGCATATCCAAGTGAAGCCAGTGAATCAAGGAAACATGCCGCCAGACGTCCAAGGCCGCCGTTACCAAGAGCCGGATCCGGTTCCTGATCCTCAATCGCATTCAGATCAATTCCAAGTTCGTCCAACGCCTCCTGCACTTCCTTGTATGCAGTCATGTTAATCAGGTTATTTCCAAGTGCACGACCCATCAGGAATTCCATGGACATATAATATACAATCTTCGGATCGTCCTTATCAAACTGTCTCTGTGTTGCAATCCAGTCATCAATAATTGCCTCTTTTACTGCATAAGAAACTGCCTGGAACTGTTCCTGCGGATTTGCTTCATCCAGTTCTTTACGAAAAAGTCTTCTTGCATTATCCTGTACATCCTTTTTAAATGTCGATTTCTTAAATCTTGAATTATACATCATCATTCCCCTTCCAATCTTAACCTTTGACGTTCTTCATTTTTTCTCTACGCCAAGTGTTACATTCTCTCCATTGATTTTCCACTGCTTTGTATAACCCTTTGCTGTCTCTTTTGTAACACTTTCCGCCATTGTTTCTGCGCCAATCATGTCTGCATTGGCTGCAAATATTCTCTCGGCCTTTTCAGTTCCTTCGTATGTGATATCAATCTTATCCATTACCTCAAAGCCAGCTTCCTTACGCATGGTCTGTATCTTGCTGATAATCTCACGCACGAAGCCTTCCTCCAGGAGTTCTTCTGACAGGTTCGTGTCAAGTACAACGGTAATACCATTATCATTTTCTGACACATAACCTTCCATCTGTGCCGACTCAATCAACAGGTCATCACGGGAAAGTTCAATCTCCTGGCCGCCGATATTCAATTTCAAAACTCCTGTATCATTCAGCTCATCCATAGCGGCATTTCCATCTAAAGAGCCAAGAGCCTCCCTGATACCACCTAGCATTTTACCATACTTTGGCCCGACTGTCTTTAGTTGAGGTTTAAAAGAATATGTCGTAAAATCACGAACTTCTTGTGTAAATGTTACAGTTTTTACATTTAATTCGTCCGCTACAATCTCCTGATAGAACTCTGGCAAATCAAAATCTGCCTTCACATACATTTGTCCGATTGGCTGACGGTTCTTGATATTTGCTGTGTTTCTGCAGGCGCGTCCCATGACAACAAGCTTTAAAACTTTCTCCATATTGGATTCCAGCTCTTTGTCAATTACCGCCTCATCCGCTGCCGGGAAGTCACACAGATGAATACTTTCCGGTGCATCTGCGTTAATACTTCTTACAAGATTCTGATAAATATCCTCTGTCATAAATGGAATCATCGGCGCCGCTACTTTCGATACTGTCACAAGTGCAGTATAAAGTGTCATGTAAGCATTAATCTTATCCTGCTCCATTCCCTTTGCCCAGAAACGCTCGCGGCTTCTTCTTACATACCAGTTACTCATATCATCTACAAAATCCTGAAGCGCTCTTGCCGCCTCCGGAATACGGTAATTTCCAAGATTATCATCTACATCTTTAATCAATGTATTCAGCTTGGAAAGAAGCCATTTATCCATGACGGATAATTTATCATATTCCAATGTATATTTTGTTGCATCAAATGCATCAATATTCGCATACAATACGAAAAATGCGTAAGTATTCCACAAAGTTCCCATGAATTTACGCTGTCCTTCTACAACCGCTTTTCCATGGAAACGGTTCGGCAGCCACGGTGCGCTGTTCACATAGAAGTACCAGCGGATTGCATCTGCGCCATATTTCTCCAGCGCATCAAACGGGTCCACCGCATTTCCTTTGGACTTACTCATCTTCTGGCCGTTCTCATCCTGTACATGGCCAAGAACGATTACATTTTCATAAGGCGCTTTATTAAAGATTAAGGTTGATATCGCAAGCAGGGAGTAGAACCATCCACGTGTCTGGTCCACTGCTTCCGAAATAAACTGCGCCGGGAACTGTTTTTCAAACAGCTCTTTATTTTCAAATGGATAATGGTGCTGCGCAAACGGCATGGAACCACTGTCAAACCAGCAGTCAATAACCTCCGGCACACGATGCATCGGCTTCCCGCATTTCGGGCAGCGGATAGTCACCTCATCGATATATGGACGGTGAAGCTCAATATCATCCGGACAGTTATCAGACATTTCCTTCAATTCCGCAATACTTCCGATAGAATGCTGATGTCCGCACTCGCACTCCCAGATATTCAGCGGAGTACCCCAGTAACGGTTACGGCTGATGCCCCAATCCTGGACATTTTCCAGCCAATCGCCAAAACGCCCCTTACCGATACTTTCCGGAATCCAGTTAATTGTATTATTATTTGCAATCAAATCCTCTTTGACATCCGTCATCTTAATAAACCAGGACTCACGCGCATAATAAATCAGCGGTGTGTCACAACGCCAGCAATGCGGATAGCTATGCTCGAATTTCGGCGCATCAAAGAGCAGTCCACGGCTATCCAGATCCTTTAACACCTCCGGGTCAGCCTTCTTCACGAAAAGACCTGCAAACGGAGTGGACTCTGCCATGTTACCCTTCTCATCAACAAGCTGCACGAACGGGAAGTCATACTTACGTCCCACCTTCGCGTCATCCTCACCAAATGCCGGTGCAATATGAACAACACCTGTTCCATCTGTAAGTGTTACATAGGTGTCACATGTTACAAAAAAACACTTCTTATTCTGCTTTGCAGCGCATTCTGCCGCACACTCATAAAGTGGCTCATATTCTTTATATTCCAGATCCTGCCCCTTATAAGTTTCCAGAACTTCATAAGCCGGAGTCCCTGCTTCTTCATCTGCAAGCTTTCCAAGGACAGTGTCAAGAAGTGCAGATGCCATATAATAAGTGTATCCATCTGCGCATTTTACCTTCGCGTATTCCTCGTATGGATTCACACAAAGACCAATATTGGACGGAAGCGTCCACGGTGTTGTCGTCCATGCGAGAATATAGGCATCCTCGTCCTTCACCTTAAAACGTACAATCGCAGAACGTTCCTTTACATCCTTATATCCCTGGGCAACCTCCTGTGCAGAAAGCGGTGTGCCACAGCGAGGACAATAAGGAACAATTTTAAAGCCCTTGTAGAGGAGCCCCTTATCCCATATTTTCTTCAACGCCCACCATTCAGACTCGATAAAGTCATTGTGATACGTAACATATGGATTGTCCATATCTGCCCAGAAGCCAACGGTTCCGGAGAAATCCTCCCACATGCCTTTGTATTTCCATACACTTTCCTTACACTTGTCAATAAATGGCTCCAGACCATACTCTTCAATCTGATCCTTGCCGTCAAGACCAAGCGCCTTCTCAACTTCAAGCTCTACCGGAAGTCCATGTGTGTCCCATCCTGCTTTTCTCGGAACTTCATACCCCTTCATCGTACGGTATCTCGGAATCATATCTTTAATAACACGGGTAAGAACATGGCCGATATGTGGCTTACCGTTAGCGGTCGGCGGTCCATCATAAAATGTATACATCTCATTACCTTCACGTTCTTTCATACTCTTTTCGAAGATCTGATTGTCCCGCCAGAACTTTTCAGTTGCTTTTTCTCTGTCTACAAAATTCAAGTCTGTTGAAACTTTCTTGTACATAGCTACCTCCTTAATAATCAAAACAGGCTCCCGTCCTGTATAGGACGAGAGCCAAAACTCACGTTTATTAACCACCTAAACATACTATCATATGTCTTCCCTGTAACGGGGGAAATCCGTCGAACTCTACTGAACCAACTTACCGTTGTTCGAGCATCGCAACTCGGAAGTGATGTTCAGATATATCTTACTTGCACCGGGCTTACACCATCCCCGGCTCGCTTTGGCGTTCTTACATATCTTACTGTCTTCGTCATCATTTTTTTCATGTGCTGTTATATTATAGGTAAAAACCCATTATTCGTCAAGGGTTTTTTGCCTTTTTTCTCTTCTTTGTCTCCGCCTTTTTTGCTGCAGGTGTCTCCTTATAATTAATATAATGAGAATAATCACAAGTACCACAAATAATACTACTGCGGCAAATAAGATTATTATTTCTGTTTTACTTCGTTTCGTCTTACTTTGATCAATTTCATTCTTTTCTTCTGAATCTTTCTCAGATTCCTCTTTACTTTCTTCTGCTTTTTCCACCTTCGCCGAATGTGCTTCAAGGTAGGACGTGCTGAGACGCGCTCTTGCCTGCCCTACTGTCTGACCTTCATAGCTGTAAACCAAAGTTCCTTCATCGCTGATTCCTTCATCCGGCACAATCTCCATGCTCAGCTGTGTAAAATCAAGCCCGGAAGGAATTACGACATATCCGGAATTTCCTTCCGGAAGAATACTTTCGATTTCTTCCGGCATTTCCTGGGAAGCCACATCTATTTTAATAAAATTCTGGAAGGCATATTCGAAAAGATTTCTTGTGTCCGGATATACATTTTTCCCGTGTGTCCGAAGGACAACACAAACCAGCTTCATCTGCCCGTTATCTGCCATTGTAATTAAGGTAGATAACGCGTCTGACGTAAATCCGGTCTTACCTCCGACTGCATAAGGATAATAATTTTCATTATTAGGTTTCAGCATCTTATGCTTCTGCTGAAAAATATGCTCTTCTGTCGTCGGAGAAGCTTCTATTTTATATTCCTGTGTCTGTACAATCGTAAAAAATTCCGGATGCTTTGTAAATATCTCACTTCCAATCAGCGCCATGTCCCTGGCACATGTATAATGCTGTGGGTCATGTAATCCATTTGTATTGACAAAATTAGAATTCTCCCCGCCAAGGCTCTTACATTTCGCATTCATCTGCTCAATAAACCAGCTATAATCATGACCTGCATTTTTCCCGACATTCTCTCCCACCGCATAGGCAGCCTCATTTGCAGATGCAAGAAGCGTTGCATATAACGCCTGCTCCAGAGTAATCATGTTTCCTTCTTTTAATCCTACAGAAGAATCTCCCGGTTTCATAAATGCCACACAGTCGTGTGAAAAAACAACCGGATCGCTAAACTGCCCATTTTCCAGGGCAACAAGCGCTGTCAGCACCTTTGTAATACTTGCAGGATAGTGGTGGTCGTCGATATTCTTCGCATAAAGAATGGCTCCTGTCTCCGCCTCCATGACAATCGCCGCTTCCCCGTATGTGCCGGGTCCCTGCGGCCATCCCGGCAGTTCATTTGTCTGTACCGGGAGCGCATAGACTCTCTGCTGCTCCGCAATTTCCGCCTGCTCCTCTGGTGTAAGTTCCTCCTGCGCCACCTCTGATGCAGATACCGACACTGCAGGACTGATTCCCAAAACCAATATTAACATCATTAACAGTATTTTTCCGCCTGTTCTCATCTAATTGTTCTCCTATCTTAACGATCTTTTATTGCAACAGTATTTTAATATTATCTTGCCACAAGGGCATATGTTCTCACTAGGCTCGTGCAATACCTCGCCAAGTGTTCACATTATACCGCAAGGGCATATGTTCTCACTAGGCTCGTGTAATACCTCGCCAAGTGTTCACATTATACCGTAGACCGCAGTGCACAACTCAAGAGCGTTCCGCTCTTTCGTTCACGGGCTTTCGCCCTATCAAAGTGCAAGAAAAGCAATTCGCCAGCAAGCAGTCGATTGCTTTTTTGCACTTTGGCACTGCTCATTGCTTTCGTGGACATTATATCATATTCTTTTACCAATAGAGAACAGAATATACCCAAAAAATTATCATTAAATATTTCTTTGCATAATTGTATATAATATATTATAATATTATTTAGAGAAAAAATCGTCAAATAGCAAGTCGTAGATTAACTCAACAAAAGGAGTGTGATACTTATGCTGACAAAAATAGTAGTCGAAAATTTTAAGTCATTTGATAGAGAAACAGAATTGACAATGATATCATCATCAAAAATACGTACAAAACTGGAACACCGGGTAAAAATTGGCAGCAACACCAAACTGTTAAAGCACGCTGTTATTTACGGCGCAAATGCCTCCGGTAAAAGTAATCTGGTTGATTTTTTTCATTTTTTTAAATCAACATTAGAATACGGCCTGCCAGTATGGGGGACAAAATATTTCTGTCGTAACAATAAGGAAAATGAAACACGAAACAGTGTTTTTGAAATACAGATGGAAATTGATGACAAGTTCTATGCGTATGGATTCTCTGCAATTCTTGCTAAACGTCGGATAACAGGGGAGTGGCTTTATGAACTATATCAAAATGGGGGAGCAAAATGCATTTTTGAGAGAGAAGAACAGTCGAAGCCTGTCCTTGATTCTTCTGTTACATTAACAAAAGAAGAAGATAATCGATTTGATACGTATGCTTCGGATTTTGAAGATAACACAATGGATTTATTTTTGACAGAAATGAATCATGGAAAAAGGATTTTGGATGATTCCAATTTTCAAGTATTTAAGAAAGTATTTCATTGGCTGAAGCGTCATATCGTAATTATTACTCCAAATTCCGGAGTAACTGATTTTAAGTATTATTATGAAAATGATTCATTGACATTGATTAATAATTTAATTTCCACATTTGACACAGGCGTATCAAATGTACGAATTGAAGAAATCGATTCAAATGATTTGTCAAAAATGTTGCCTAAACCAATTTTAAATGAAGTAATGGAAAAGATAAAGAAAAAATTATCAAAAACCAACAAAAAAACTTTTCGTATGTCCGGAAGATCCGATACATCATTCTTCAATATTGAATTTAATGGAAATGATGAACCTAAAATTACCACAATTAAGCTAAAACATGGGAAGTCATTATATGATTTCGACTTTGAGGATGAATCCGATGGCACAAGACGCCTTTTTGATCTGATGGATATGCTCCTTATGAAGGAGGATGACGTTGTTTATATTGTGGATGAATTAGAAAGAAGTTTGCATCCGAAGCTCACAGAGCACTTCCTGGAACTATTTAATGAAAGACATAAGGAGCATAAGATTCAGTTGATTTTTACAACACATGAAGCTTCAATAATGGATCAGGAGTTGTTCCGCAGGGATGAAATTTGGTTCTTAGAAAGAGATGAAGAAAATAACAGCAAAATTTATTCACTTGATTGCTTTAAAGAACGTTATGACAAAAAGCTGAGCAAAGCTTATCTGGAAGGACGATACGGTGCAATACCTGTCTTTAACAGATTCGAATTTAGAGAGGGGGTATGATTATGTCCCCCATACGTACATATACTGATTGGAATAAGCGACCAACCGATGCCGAGGAACAAAAAGAACCATTCCGAAAGTACTTTTTCATTTGCGAAGGTTCAAATACGGAAGTGTGGTATTTTCGCAAGCTTATTGATATGAGAAAGCAATTGGGCATCCATCCATTGATTGACATCCGATTAATGGAAAAAACTGACGAAGATGCCCATCTTTCTAATCCTAAAGCTTTGATTAAATTTGCAGAAAGGCAGAAAGAAATTGCCAAAAACAAGTTTGACATTAATCACGATAAAATGGTTATTGTTTTCGATGCTGATATATACAAAAACTATCCGGACACATTCAAAGAAATCTATCAAATGGGGCGAAATAACAATATCCTGGCTATCACAAATCCAAGCTTTGAATTATTCTTATTATTACATTACGAAAAATCATATGAGGAACTCATACTCCCAAATCATGATGAAATATTACAAAACAGAAAAGTTGGTAAACGAAGATATATCACTGCGCTTTTTACAGAACGAAGTGGAATGAACCCTAAGGAGAATCCGGCAATTGGCGAGTTAGCTGCAAATATACATACAGCAATTAACCAAGAAGTAAATTTGAATCAGTGTGCTGAAAATGCATTGGATAATCTTACAAGTAATATTGGAAAGATTATTGAGGAAATTATAAAAGATGTAGTATAGAATTATTAGATATATAATTTCATGTACATATTAATATACGGAAACAGTGCTTTGGAATATCAAGATACACTGTTTCCGTATTTTCGATTTTTAACCTATCTCTCACACCGCTTCTGCTTTTTCAAATTGACTGTTATAAAGGTCTGCATAAAATCCTTTCTTTGCCAGAAGCATCTCATGTGAGCCTTGTTCAATAATATCTCCGTCTTTCATGACCAGAATCAAATCTGCATCTTTAATCGTAGACAAACGGTGTGCAATCACAAAACTGGTTCTTCCCCGCATCAGATTATCCATCGCCTTCTGAATCTGCATTTCCGTTCTGGTATCTACGGACGAAGTTGCCTCATCCAGAATCAAAATCTTATTGTCTGCCAAAATTGCTCTTGCAATCGTAAGAAGCTGCTTCTGTCCCTGGGAAATATTGCTTGTTTCTTCATCCAGGACCATCTGGTATCCTCCCGGCTGCTGCATGATGAAATTATGAATATGCGCCGCCTTTGCCGCCGCAATGACTTCCTCATCCGTCGCATCCAGCCGTCCATACCGGATATTTTCCATAATCGTTCCCGAAAAAAGCCATGTGTCCTGCAGAACCATACCGAACATTTCTCGAAGGCTGCTTCGGTTAAAATCTTTAATATCATGGCCATCCACCCGGATTGCCCCGCTGTTCACATCATAGAAACGCATCAGAAGCTTCACCATGGTCGTCTTCCCTGCACCGGTTGGCCCGACAATCGCAATCTTCTGTCCATCCTTCACTTTTGCGGAAAAATCATGAATGATAATTTTATCCGGCTGATATCCAAAAGCAACATGTTCGAACTGGACGTTGCCGGAAAGTCCTGTAATATCCACCGGATTTGAAACCTTCTGCTCTTCCTCCGGCTCCTCCAGAAATTCGAACACACGCTCAGATGCCGCCGCCGAAGACTGGAGCAGGTTCGTTACCTGTGCAATCTGCTGCACCGGCTGGGTAAAGTTGCGGATATACTGGAAAAAGGACTGAATCTCACCAACCTCAATCGCCCCTTTAATGGCAAACCAGCCACCCAGAATCGCCACCATTACATAGCCAAGGTTTCCTACAAACTGCATGATCGGCATCATCATTCCTGAGAAGAACTGAGATTTCCATGCAGATTCATAAAGCTTCTGGTTGTCCTTCTCAAATTCCTCTACCACATCATTTTCTTTATTAAAAACCTTCACTACATTATGTCCGCCAAAATTCTCTTCAATCTGGCCATTTACCTCACCCAGATACTTCTGCTGTGCCTGGAAATATTTCTGCGAACGTTTCATCACCTTCTGAATAATCAGCATGGAAACCGGCAGAATCAGAAGCGCCGCCAGAGTCATCCATACATTAATGGACAGCATCATCACAAATACACCAATCAGTGTCGTTACAGAAGTAATCAGCTGAGTCAGACTTTGATTCAGACTCATCTGCAACGTATCCACATCATTTGTCACACGGGAAAGAATCTCTCCATTTGTTCTGCTTTCAAAATAATTTAACGGAAGTCTGTTAATCTTCTTTGAAATATCTTTCCTGAGACTGTATGTTACATCATTCGAGATTCCAGTCATCACAAATCCTTGAACAAACGAAAAACAAGCGCTTAACAAATATAATCCCATTGTCCACAGAAGAATCATGCCAATCTTTTCAAAATTAATTCCACCCGTACCATTTACCTTTGCCACAAGGCCATTGAAAAGTTCTGTCGTAGCTTTTCCCAGAATTTTAGGCCCTACAATATTAAAAATCGTTCCTGCCACCGCAAAAAGAAACATCAGGGCAAAGCGAAACCTATATTTCTTCATGTAACGGAACAGCTTTGTCATCGCTCCCCGGAAGTCTTTGGCTTTCTCTGCCGGACGCATTCCACGCCCGCCCATATGTCCTCTTCTTCTCTGCTCACTCATGCTAATTCCTCCTCTGACAACTGAGACATTGCAATCTGACGATATACTTCACAACCCTTCATAAGCTCCCTGTGTGTTCCGATTCCTGCCATCCGGCCGTCATCCAATACAAGAATCTGGTCTGCATCCAAAATCGTACTGATTCGCTGCGCTACAATAATCGTCGTCGCATCCTTCGTATGTTTCTTCAGAGCCTTCCGAAGCTGACTGTCTGTCTTAAAATCAAGCGCCGAGAAACTATCGTCAAAAATAAAGATTTCCGGCTCCTTGGCAATTGCCCTGGCAATCGAAAGTCTCTGCTTCTGCCCACCGGACACATTCGTGCCTCCCTGGGAAATCGGTGCATCATAGGCTTCCGGCTTCGCCGTAATAAATTCCTCTGCCTGTGCCACCTGTGCCGCTTCCCTAACCTGTTCTTCTGAAATATCCGTTTTCCCATACCGGATATTGGAATCAATCGTTCCGGAAAATAAAACACCCTTCTGCGGCACGTAGCCAAGCCGGTCCCTTAACTCCTTCTGCGTCATATCGCGTACGTCTGTGCCATCTACCTTTACCGAGCCTTTCGTTACATCATAAAATCTCGGAATCAGATTCACAAGTGTACTCTTTCCACTTCCGGTACTTCCAATGACTGCTATCGTCTCTCCCTTTTTTGCTTTAAAACTAATATCCGTCAGTACGTTTTCTCCCGCCTCCGGATAGGCAAAGGATACATGGTCAAATTCCACTTCCCCTTTCCTGTCCTCCATAGGAGATACCGGATTCTCCGGATCTTCAATTCCGGCTTCTGTATGCAGTACCTCCACAATACGAAGCGCCGCTACATTTGCCCTTGGAAGCATAATCGACATCGCCGTAATCATCAGGAAGGACATAATAATCTGCATCGCATACTGGATAAATGCCATCACATTTCCCACCTGCATAGTACCGTTATCTACCGCATGGGCGCCATTATAAATAATCAAAACAGAGACACCATTCATAATCAGCATCATAATCGGCATCATAAAAGTCATACAGCGGTTTACAAAAAGATTCGTTTTTGTAAGATCCAGATTGGCATTTTCAAAACGTTCTTCCTCATGCTTCTCCCGGCTGAATGCCCGTATAACCGGAATTCCTGTAAGAATTTCCCTTGTAACCAGGTTCAGACGGTCAATCAAAGTCTGAAGCTTTGTAAACTTCGGCATCGCAATACCAAACAGCATCGCGATTACCAGCATAATCAACACAACGGCTACACCGAGAATCCATGTCATAGAAGCATCTGTCTGAAGCACCTTCATAACGCCACCAATTCCAAGAATTGGTGCATAAAGCACAATCCGGAACATCATCGTCATGACCATTTGTACCTGCTGCACATCATTCGTACTCCTTGTAATCAAGGATGCTGTAGAAAACCGGTGATACTCCCGGCTGGAAAATCCAATAACCTTTCGGTAAACAGCATTTCTCAAATCATGTCCGAGAGCAGCCGCTACTCTTGCTGACAGGAATGTAATACTAATTGCCGCCAGCATAATGACCAGAGCCATAAGAAGCATCTTTACCCCGGAAACAACCAGATATTTCATCTGAATTGCATCTACATCCTCTCCCATGGCTTCATATTCGGCACGCACAAAAGCTACCGCCGCCTGAGATGCAACCGATTCCGGCATTTCTTTCATCTTTTCCGGTGTAATTCCCGCCAGAGCCATTACTGCTTCTCCAATATTTTTATCTAACTCTTCTCTTTCACTCCTGGAAATACCGCTTTTCAAAACATAGACTTCCCCGTCTCTGCTATAAGCATTCTCCATATCTTCCTTTGCAGAATCACCCATAAGGAGCATCAGATTTTCCATTGAAGCTACACGGATTTTCTTCGGCACGCCATCCTCAATTCCCTGCTGCTGGATACCGACATTAATAATCTTAGACGTATAATCCGGCAGCGACAGATCACAGTAAGCCTGCAGGAACAAAAGCGCCACAATGAGAATCATGTATCCGGCTGATTTCTTCAGATATTTCATTAGCTTAATCATTCGCCTAATCCCTCCTTCTCCATTAAATTATATATAATATTCTTTTTTACAAAAAACGCAAGTGATTTTATATTTTTTTAAGATTGTTTTAGAGAATGGAAAGATTAAAAAAGATTTTTTATAAGTCCGATTACTTTTTATTTTATTTAAAATATCCTGACTCCCTTCCATGCTGAGCCAGACGCTCCTTGAGCAAAGTATTTCTCTTTGTCACAGTAACATTTCGCACAGCATACGAAAGAGCCTTTTTTGTTCCTACCATGACCAGGATTTTCTTTGCCCGGGTTATCCCTGTATAAATCAGATTTCTCTGCAGCATAACAAAATGCTTCATCAGCACCGGTATAACTACAATTGGATATTCTGAACCCTGCGCTTTATGTATGGTCGTCGCATAAGCATGCACCAGTTCATCCAGCTCCGTTATATCATATTCTATACTCCGGTTATCAAAATTTACTGTCAGTGTCCGGTCTTGCATATCTACAGACTCTATGATACCAATATCTCCATTAAAAACTTCTTTGTCATAATTATTTTTTATCTGCATGACCTTATCATTGGGACGATAAATAAACCCACTCCGGCGGAGTCCCTCCCCCTGCGGGTTCAATGCTTCCTGCAGCGCCATATTCAGATTTGCAGCGCCCACCACACCTCTCTGCATCGGCGTCAGCACCTGTATCTGACTGGCAGGAATCCCATAAAAGCCCGGAAGCTTCTTTCTTACAAGCTCCACAATCTGCTTTACAACAACATCGGGATCTTCCGTTTCCATAAAAAAGAAATCGGTATTCCTTCCGTTCGAAATGTCCGGCATCTGCCCTGCATTAATCTTATGGGCATTCATAATAATCCGGCTGGTCTGCGCCTGCCGGAAGATTCTTGTCAAACGCACCACCGGAAAACATCCGGAATCAATCACATCACGAAGCACATTTCCCGCCCCTACAGATGGAAGCTGGTCAATGTCTCCCACCAAAATCAACCGCATATGAGGCGGTATCGCTTTCAATAATGCATTCATGAGCAAGGTATCAATCATAGAACATTCGTCTACAATCAAAACATCACCGTTAAGAGGTGTCTCCTCGTTTTTCTGATATCCTTCCGCAGGCTTAAACTCCAAAAGCCTGTGTATCGTCTTTGCCTCAAGCCCGGTTGCCTCTGTCATCCTCTTAGCTGCACGGCCCGTCGGTGCGGCAAGCAGTATCTTCAGCCCAAAGGCACGGTATGCCGCAATAATCCCCTGCGTAGTTGTCGTCTTCCCGGTACCCGGTCCTCCGGTAAGCACCAACACTTTCGCTGTCGCCGCGCTCCGGATAGCCTCCGCCTGAATCTCATCATATTCCATGTTTACACTTTTTTGAATTTTTGATACATCTACAGATAATTTATCATTTCCTGTCTCTTTTCTGGCTTTCATCAAAGACACCCACAGCCTGTCTGTCGCCGGCTCTGCTGCCAGTTTCCGTAATTTGTTTGCCACCCCTACTTCTGCATAATAGAAGGGCGGCAGATAAATACACTCTTTTTCCGGTTCTGCTACAGTATCCTCCAATGTGTTCTCATAATCTTCCGATTGCGGTACTACAATTTTTTCCTGAATCAATTCCTGGTCCTTCAACATCTGATCCAGAGTCATAATAATACATGCTTCTTCTGCTTCCAGAAGTTCCGCCGCCTTTTTCACTAATTGTTCCTTTTCTGCATAGACATGCCCCTCGTCTGCCAGTTCGCTTAAGGTATACATAATCCCGCTCCGCAGCCGGATAAATGCTTCTTTTCCTATGCCTAATTTTGCAGCAATACTATCCGCTGTCTTAAATCCGATGCCCCAGATATCGTCCGCCAGACAAAATGGATTTTCTTTTACTTTCGGGATACTTTCATTTGCGTACTGACGGTAAATCTTTGCAGCAAAAGCGGTGCTGACCCCGTGCTCCTGCAGAAACAGCATCACATTTTTAATCTCCTTCTGTCTTTCCCAGCTCTCGGCAATTTTATTCACCCGCTTCTTTCCAATTCCCGGAACCTCAATCAGTCTCTGCACATCCGTCTCAATTACCTCCAGCGTATCTGTACCAAACTGCTGCACAATCCGTCTTGCATATTTGGGTCCGACTCCTTTAATCAGGCCGGAGCCAAGATATTTCTCTATACCAAAAACAGTTGCAGGCATCGTCTCCTCCCAGTTTTCTGCAACAAACTGTCTGCCATATCTGACATCCATCTTCCAATTCCCATCAATCAGAAGAACAGAACCGACGTTTGCATCGAGAAGATTCCCCACAACTGTCACCAGTTCATTATAATTTTTTACGGCGCATTTTAAGACGGAGTATCCATTTTCCGGATTTTGATATGTAATACGCTCCACCACACAACGAATCTTTATCATTTTCTTCCCCGCCTTTCTCACTATTGCTTTATTTTACCACAAACATCTGGATTTTGCATCAATTCTTATCCCCCTCCCCGGCTTGTCCGCACTTTTTTCCCATGATAAAATAAACAATCATATAGAAAAAAGAGGTGTGTGTTTATGCATATGGCAGACGCATTATTATCTCCAGCCGCGGCCGCGGCAATGTATGCCGCAAGTGGAATGGCGGCAGGTATTTCTATCAAATCACTCAAAAATGATGAAACTGCTGCAAAACTTCCCACAATGGCAGTTTCTTCCGCATTAGTATTTGCCGGACAGATGATTAACTATACCATCCCGGGCACGGGCTCCTCCGGACATCTTTGCGGCGGCATGATGCTCAGCGCATTACTTGGCCCGCAGGCCGGATTTTTATCTATGATTGTTATTCTTACAATACAATGCCTGTTTTTTGCTGACGGCGGTCTGCTCGCTCTTGGTGCAAACTGCTGGAACATGGCATTCTATGGATGCTTCGCAGGCTATTATCTAATATGGAAACCAATTATGAAAGGAAAGTTATTTTCACATCTGGAATCCAGAAAAAGCACCAGAGTAAAAATCATACTGGCTTCCGTACTAGGATGCATCATCACCCTTCAGCTTGGCTCCTTTTCTGTTGTTCTGGAAACTTCCATTTCCGGCATAACAGAACTTCCATTTGGTACATTTGCCGGAATTATGCAGCCAATTCATCTGGCTGTCGGATTCATCGAAGGGTTAATTACTTCTGCGGTTCTTTTGTTTATCTATGAATCCAGACCGAAACTGATTATGGATGCCGGATACGCAAAACAATCCGCTAAGAATCGTTTATCTCTTAAAACAACTCTGGCAATTTTAACGATTGTAATTGCTTTTGTGGGCGGCGGCCTAAGCTTGTTTGCAAGCTCTAATCCGGATGGTCTGGAATGGTCTATGTTTGGCAATAGCGAAGCCGGGTACGACAAGAATATGGGGATTAATGAAGAGGATTTTGGTATTTCAAGCGACGCTGCGGATACAGCCGCCTCTATCCAGGAAAAAACCGCATTTCTTCCCGATTACACATTTACAGACAGTGACAGCGTTGCCGGAACAAGCATTTCCGGGCTCCTTGGTTCAGCAATTGTTGCAGGAGCCGCTATATTGATTTGCATCATCGGAGGCTTTTTTAGAAAGAAAAATATATGAACAAATTATCTCATGCACATTATGAAATAAAGGAAATAGAAGCACTGTCAGAAGGAAATTCTGTGATACACCGTCTTCACCCTTTATGTAAATTATTAATGACTATTTTCTACATTATTGTAGTAGTTTCTTTTCCGAAATATGACATTTCCAATCTGGTTGTTATGGTTTTGTATCCTGTGATTTTATTTCAGGCTGCAAATATTTCGGTAAAGTTTTGTTTTTACAGACTCCGTTTCATTCTGCCTTTCATATGCGCTGTAGGACTGGCAAATCCATTTCTGGACCACACGCCCTTCCTGCAGCTTAACGGTATTGTCGTAACGGGCGGCATGGTTTCTATGTCCACACTTATGTTAAAAGGAATTTTTTCTTTGATGGCTTCGTTTCTTCTGATTGCCACTACCTCTATAGATTCCATCTGCGCGGCCTTACGGAAGCTTCATATTCCGACGCTTTTGACCACTCTGCTTTTACTGACATACCGCTATCTGAGTGTTATGGTAGAAGAAGTCAGTATTATGGTACAAGCGTATCAGCTCCGGGCGCCCGGACAAAAAGGAATACACTTCTCTGCATGGGGATCTTTTCTTGGACAATTGCTTCTGAGAAGTCTGGATAAATCCGAAGAGTTATATAACAGCATGATACTGCGTGGTTTTAACGGTAACTTTTACTACACAGGTCTGCCCATGTGGACCTTTCGTTCCACACTCTTCCTGGCAGCCTGTATCATATATTTTCTTTGCGCAAGATTTTTTAATATTTCCAGGCTGATTGGCAGTCTGTTTATGAGGTGAATCCTATGATTGAATTTGAGAATGTTTCCTTTTGTTATGAAAATGGACGTCCCATTCTGGAAAATCTGAACTTCGCTGTTCAGGATGGGGAATCCGTAGGACTGATCGGTCCAAATGGAGCCGGAAAATCTACACTTTTAAAATTGATTCTTGGTCTTCTCTCCGGAAATGGAAAAATATTAGTTAACCAAATGCCTGTCAATAAAAAAAATTTAGTACAAATCCGAAAAACCATCGGCTATGTACTGCAGAATTCAGACAACCAGATGTTTATGCCTACCGTTTATGAAGATATGATTTTTGGTCCACTGAATTACGGGGATACCTCTGAACAAGCAGAGCAAAAAGTGGATAAAATCTTAAAACAATTTCATCTGGAAGACTTAAAACACCAGCATAACCATAAACTTTCCGGTGGAGAAAAACGGATGGCGGCAATTGCGGCAACTCTTGCTATGGAACCGGAAATCATTTTAATGGATGAACCTTCTACTGCCCTGGACTCCTTTAACAGGCGCACAGTCATTCATACAATTAACAGCCTGACCCAGACAAAGTTCATTGCCTCTCATGACCTGGATATGATACTGGACACATGTGACAGGGTGATTCTGCTTTCTCACGGAGAAATTGCCGCTGATGGAAAGACAGAAAAGATTCTGCAAAACAAAGAACTTCTGGAGGCAAATCACATGGAGCTTCCACTCTGCCTGCAGAGAAGAGGCTGCTGCCCATAGATGGTAATTCATCAGATTACCTGTCTACAGAGCAGCAGCCCCCGGAACTATTTCACAAACCTGTCGATTGCCTGATTTAATTTTTCGATTGCTTCGTAGTCGTTTTGCTCCACTGCCTCAACAATACAATGGCTCAGATGATTCTTTAATACTACCTTTCCCGTATTATTAACAGCTGCACGCACCGCCGCCAGTTGAATCAACACCTCGCTGCAGTCCTCATCCATTTCCACCATTTTCCTGACAGCTTCCAGATGTCCAATTGCTTTCGCAATCCGGTTCACAACCGCCTTCTTCTCCTCCTGGCTGTGAATATGATGATGTTCACACATTTTTATGTCACTCCAATTTCTTTGATGTTAAATTCATTTCCCTGCACCAGATACGTATGCTCACTTTGACAGTAAGGACAGATTTTCGCATATTTGACCGTCTCATACTCCTTCTTGCAATCCTCACAGAAAGTAACCGCAGGAATAGTCTCAATCAAAAGTTCTGCCTGATCCATAATCGGTTCCTTCTTAACCGCCCAGTTCCAGCAGTCTGTCAGATAATCGTGGACTACCCCGGAAACCTCACCAATTTCCAGGGTAACTGTTTCCACCCGTTCTACTTTATTTTCTTCCGCAATCTTTTTCACATCCCGTATTACATAAAATACAACACCCAATTCATGCATAATCTCTAGCCCTTTTTATGTATCGCAATCTTTGCCGCCCGCTTTAACTGATACGGGATGATGTGCTTGAATTTATCCTCTGCCTTGACCATCTTGGTACACTCCGGACGGTCTCTGTGAAGGGTAATCGCATCAAAAGCACATTTCGTAGTACATACGCCGCAGCCGATACATTTATTCGGGTCTACAATCGTCGCGCCACATCCAAGACATCTTGCAGTCTCTGCCTTTACCTGCTCCTCCGTCAGAGTCAGATGTGCGTCACGGAAGGATTTCGAAGGTACTGAAGTATCCGTTCCCTCAATCTGACGGGAAGAATTGTCATAGCTCTCTACCTGTATATTTTCCTTATCCAATTCAATAAATTCCCATTTATTACGTCCGATCGTCATATGGCCGCCCTGTACATAACGATGTAAAGATTCTGCTGCATAATGCCCCTGTGCGATGGCATCAATCGCAAACTTTGGTCCCGTGTATACATCGCCGCCCACGAAAATATCCGGCTCTGCGGTCTGGAAAGTCAGGGAATCTGCCACTGGTCTGTTACCACGCCCAACTTCCACCTTGCTGTCCTTCAGGAGATCTCCCCAGACAATCTGCTGGCCGATTGCAAAAATAACTCTGTCACATTCAATCGTAATCGTATCATTCTCATCATATACCGGAGCAAAACGCTTCTCCGAATCAAATACAGAAAGACATTTCTTAAATACGATTCCAGTAACCTTTCCGTCTTTTACCAGAACTTCCTTCGGTCCCCAGCCATTCTGAATCATTACACCATCTTCTCCGGCCTCGCGGACTTCCTCATCGGAAGCCGGCATTTCTGCCTCAGACTCCAGACAAAGCTGGATAACTTCAGAAGCGCCGCTTCGAATGCTGACTCTTGCCGCATCTATAGCAACATTTCCACCGCCGACAACTACGACCTTTCCTGCATAACTGCTATTTCCGGTATTCGCTTCCTGCAAATATTCAATCGCTGTCATCGTTCCTTCTGCGGTATCACCCGGCACACCCGGACGAGCTCCTGCGCTACAGCCGATGGCAATGTAAAATGCCTTATAACCCTGCTCTCTAAGTTCTTTCAGGCTGACATCCTTCCCTACTTCTATACCGGTCTTAATCTCTACGCCCATTTCCCGCATAACATCGATTTCTGCCTCAATCACATCTTTTTCCAGCTTATAAGAAGGAATTCCATAACGGAGCATACCGCCAGGCATCTCATTTTTCTCAAATACGGTCGGATAGTATCCACGCTCTGCCAGATAATACGCTGCCGAAAGTCCTGCCGGACCACCGCCGATGATGGCAATCTTCTCTTCCCAACGTTCTTTGTGGATACTTGCCGGGATTACTACCGGAGGAATGTATCTGGTTTCCGCCTTCAAATCCTGTTCTGCAATAAATTTCTTGACTGCATCAATAGCAACTGCCTGGTCAATGGTCCCTCTCGTACACGCATCCTCACAGCGGCGGTTACAGATTCGTCCGCACACTGCCGGAAATGGATTCTGCTTCTTAATCAATGCCAGAGCCTCCTGATACTCGCCCTGTGCCGCCTTCTTCAGATACCCCTGCACCGCAATATGGGCAGGACATGCCGTTTTACACGGAGCTGTTCCTGTCTCATGACAGTTAATCCGGTTATTGTCTCTATAATCCGGGTCCCATTTCTCCGGTCCCCATTTTACCGCATCCGGAAGCTCTTGTCTCGGATACTGAATTTCACCGCCATCTTTCGTACACAGCTTCTGTCCAAGCTTCAGCGCGCCGGCCGGACAATGCTCCACACACCGTCCACAGGCCACACATTTCTCCTTTTCCACATGGGCAACGTAAGCGGAACGAGACATATTCGGTGTATTAAATAACTGAGAAGTACGGAGTGCGTTACAGATATTCACATTACAGTTGCAGATACCGAATATCTTATTTTCTCCGTCTATATTCGTAATCTGATGGACAAATCCATTATCCTCTGCCCGCTTCAGAATCGCAAGCGCCTCCTCCTTCGTAATATCATGCCCTTTGCCTGTCTCACGGCAATAGTCCGCAAAATCACCAACGCAGATGCACCAGCCATAATCATCATCTCCACAGCCCTCTCCCAGAACCTTGCGGGAAGCACGGCAGCTACAGCGGCCTACACCAATCTTACCCTCATATTTGTCAAGCCAGTATGACAGATGCTCCAGGTCCACCGATTGATTCTCCATGGAAATAGCTTTTTCGACCGGAATGACATGCATACCGATTCCTGCGCCTCCCGGAGGAACCATCTGGGTAATCCCCGCCAGCGGAATGTAAGTCATCCGCTCGAAAAAGGACGCCACATCCGGATGCTCTGCAAGTCTTGGATTACTTCTGTCCGGAAGCTCTTCCATATTGAACAGTTCCGCCGAGCCAGGTACAAACATGGGAAGAATATATCTTCTCTCGCTCTGAGGCTTTGTACGTCCGTTATGGTCATAGTGATACCCGTAATCGTACTCCAGAAGTCCGATATAGCTCATCTCATCCAACAGCTTTTGAAATTTTTCTTCCCCCGCTTTATCAATCTGGTTCAGTTTACACATCTCAGAAAAAGTATACGGAGTCCTCAATTTCATGGAAAGCGCCACATCCGCCATTTCTTCAGTAATAATTTCTGCCAGTCCCCAATACTCCGGATCTTCTACCGTCACACCTTTGAGTTTGTGGGCTGCCACATCTGTAATTTTCTTGCCTAGCTTAATGATTTTCTCACTGGGATTCTTATCTCCCTTATGTCTTGCAGGCCATTCATTATACATGTTCATATCCATACGCTGTCCTCCTTTGCTTTTATTTGTTTATCTGCTACTTCGCTCCTTCTGCTCTTGCCATAGCAATCTTAAAATCTCTCTGGTCCGTAAATATCTCGTTCTTATATGGATTCTTCTTCTGTTCCTTCGCCCGCTTAATAATGACTGCCAGGCAAAGCACATTTGCAGCTAAAGCAAGAATCGCCACCACGCCCTGCATAGTCGGGTCTGCCGCCGTCGGTCTGACTGCCGCATCCATTACACCGTCTGCATAAAGAACCGGAAGGGTCGTAAATCGGCTGTAATCCTGGAACATCGGGAATACCTGGGCAAACATACACCACAATGCCAGTGTATTGGCACGGTTCTGAATCCATCCACCTTTATTCCACAATGCATTTGCAAATGTCGGTGCAAGAAGAAGCGCAAGACCACAATACCATGCGTGGGTCGGCAGGTTATTATATGTATATTCAAAATTCCACAAATCATATGCAATGATAAAGCACCAGGTCATATCCGGCCAGAGCATATCCTTTTTATCCTTGGAAGAATAGATTCCCCACCAGCCTGTCATACAGAGAATATTCAAAATTCCTGCTATACCATTAACCCAATTCCACCAGCCTCCATAAAGCCATACATTCTCGGAGGACAGCCACCAGCGGTCACCATATTCAGCCAGAGCGCTCAGTCCTCTGATACCGGATTCGAAGTCACTGACTACCGCAATTAAAATATTGATTGCAACAATTAAGAACGGGAATACCTTAAACCACTCTGTCTTACCGATACTCCACTTATACTTCAGCATCATAAATCCAATACATCCGGCAGTCGCCGCATACAGCTTTGCATAATGGAACCAGCTGGTCATATGAACATACGTCGGATTATTGAGCGCCCACTCCATACCTTGTGCAGCGCACACATAAATCGTAATAAAATATATGGTCAATGCGACAGGTATTACCAGAAAACAGAAAATACCTCCTTTTTTTGTCCGCCGTGCGACCTCATTTGCAAACACAAGACCTGCAAAAACAAGTACCCATCCTATCAGCTGCCAGCCGGCGCCATCTCCATAAATTTGAAATAACATAATATTACCTCCTCTTTTCTCTTATCCTTTTGTTATTTTTGCCATTCCCTTACTTCATTCCGAAGCCAGTCTGCCCATTCCTGAATCCCCTCTCCGGTACGGGCACAAATCGGAATAATCTTTGCATTTGGATTCCTCAGCAATATGTTTTTCCTACACTTTTCCATATCAAAGTCAAAATAAGGAAGAACATCAATCTTATTAATGAGGACCACATCACAGATAGAAAACATCAGCGGATATTTCAGTGGTTTGTCGTCTCCCTCCGGAACACTTAAAATCATCGCATTCTTCACTGCGCCCGTATCAAACTCTGCCGGACAGACCAGGTTTCCCACATTTTCCAGAATCGCAAGATCCATATCTCCGGTTTCCAGTCCCACAAGACCCTGAGCTGTCATATCCGCATCCAAATGACACATTCCTCCCGTATGAAGCTGGATTGCCTTCACGCCCAGCGCAGAAATCGTCTGGGCATCTACATCCGAATCAATATCTGCCTCCATTACACCCATGCGGAACTCATCCTTCAGCTGTTCAATGGTTCTGGACAGAGTCGTTGTCTTTCCCGAACCCGGTGACGACATCAGATTCAGAAGATAAACTTTTTTCTCTTTCAACTCCTTTCTCACCTCATCTGCACGTCTGTCATTGTCCGCAAACACACTCTGTTTGACTTCCAATACCCGAAACTCTCCCATTTTCTCATCTCCTCGCCCAATATTGGTTATACCAATTTTGTTATTTTATTGTCATTTTAATATATCATACAATTTCTGTCAATTTATATTATGATTTTCAGTAATTTTTACCTGTTTTTTCTTGATTTTTATAGTCAAAATTTTATTTTCCTATACTGGTATCTGGTATAGCCAATTCCAATTTAACAGAGGATTCATCTTTTAGATTTGCTTTCCAGTGATTTTTATCATATAATCAAAGAATAAAGAAATGGGAGCTAAACTTAGATATGTTAATATCATACTGGAGGATTTGATCACACATGGAATTTCAGAGAATCAGTTCCCCCTCTCTTCGGGAACTTTTTGTAAAACAACTACAACACCTGATTCTTTCAGACAAATTGAAAATCGGAGAAAAACTACCGCCGGAACGCCAGCTTGCAGAAAGTATGCATGTCAGCCGCGCAGTTGTAAATGGTGGAATCTCTGATTTGGAAAAAATGGGATTTCTTATCGTCAAGCCACGCAGTGGCACATACGTTGCTGATTACAGAAGAAAAGGAACACTTGATACCCTAAATGCTATCATGAATTATAACGGCGGACGCATCCGCAACAGTGAAATCCGCTCTATCCTTGAAGTCAGATCTGCCCTTGATACTCTGGCCGCAGAATTATGTGTTGAACATATCAGCGATGAAGATGTGGAAACTCTTCGCGAAAAGGTGGAAACCATCCGAACTGCCAAAGACATCTCCGAAGCCACGCAGGCGGCTTTTGAATTTCAGCATGAATTTGCAATGATTTCCGGAAACACTTTAATTCCGTTAATTTTTCAATCCTTTAAAGCCCCCATATTTACTCTCTGGGAACGCTTCTGCACATTGTACGGAATCGAAACACTGTACCAGAGCAACTATACAACCTGGTCTTACATTCGTAACCGGGATGTGGATGGAACCATTCATTGGATTCACCAGACTTCAGAAGAGTGCATTACCGGAAAATGGAAATTATATTATTGAAAGAAAACCGATTTAAACAGGGATAGATGTAACTCACACCTATCCCTGAAAAATTTTTCCATATTGTTCATCATTCACGGCCTCAAGCCATTCATTTGAAGTATTTTCTCCCGGAACCTCAATCGCAAGATGTGAGAACCAGCTGTCCGGTGCGGCTCCATGCCAGTGTTTAACGCCCACTGGAATGTTAATGCAGTCTCCCGGTTTCATTTCTACCACTTCTTTGCCCCATTCCTGATAATATCCGCGGCCTGCCACACATACGAGAATCTGACCGCCGCCTTTATCAGCATGATGAATGTGCCAGTTATTTCTGCATCCTGGCTCAAATGTCACATTATATACTCCAACCTGCTCGGTTGAAACAGGTGCCAGGTAACTCTGGCCTATAAAATATTTTGCAAAAGCATCATTGGGTGCCCCTATCGGAAATATCATAGAAGTCTCATGTGCAGCTTTCGCATCAACAGATGCCTCATCTTCCTTCCAGACATCCTTAGCCAGGTTAAACACTGCCCACCCCTTAGGCCATCCTGCATAAAATGCTACATGTGTGATAATTGCGGCAATTTCTTTCCTGCTCACGCCATGATTTTTTGCATTTTGCAAATGATAGATTAAGGAAGAGTCTGTAATTCCTGAAGACATAAGCGCTACAACCGTGATAATACTTCTTGTCTTTAGATCAATATCTTCGTTATTCCAGTTCTCACCAAAAAGAACATCATCATTAAAATGTGCAAATTCAGGAGCGAACTCTCCAAGTGCATCTCTGCCTGCTGTCTGTACAATTTTTTCTGCCATATCTTTCCCTTCTTTCATCCTTTTAAAGTTATGCTATTATCAATTCCACAGATTAACAAATACATTATAATACTTAGAGTTAACTCCAGGTCAAGTTCTTTTTACTCAGCCACTGAAAAAAAACTTTCCATTTTCCTACTTATATTAATACTTCTTTAAAATAAAAATGTAATTATTCTTTATCTGCAAAGTCTTCATACTTAGGAGCCGCGTACCTTGCTCGAACCTCATTTAACACCTTATCAACTTCACCTTTTTTCTCAGAAGCAATCTTGCTGATCATTAACTGATAATGAGACTGAATTTGTTCAGGAGATAATACAGCATCCCATCGCTTCTGTGCTGCATCTATTTGCGCCTGCAAAGCTTTCTTCTCTTTTCCCTTAAAAAATCCAAGTGAGGATTGCCTGCTTCGCAAATCAGAAATTTCATTCTGGATAAATCCTCTTTCTCGATTTGCAACAGTAATTTTTTCATCCATTTCCCTCTGTATTCCCTGAATTCTCGAATCATACTCTGTAGAAATCAAATCAACTTTCGAAGATGCCTCATTCCAAATTTTCTCTTCAAACCGCTGGCAAGCCGCATCATATGCTGCCTTTTGCTTTTCCGCCTTTTTCCGCCGCTCTTCAGCTTCTCTGACTAGACGTTCTCTATTTTCCTTTGCTCCAATCCAACAATATCCATTTTCACTTTCTTCAATACATTTACATGCAAGTAACTCCTCTAGCGTTGCTGTAACATCATAGCGAGGATATTTCTTAAGCGAAGACGCTATAAACATGTCTGACTGAGCATGAATTTCATAATCACTTAAAATAGTTCCTATACCTTTTACAATAGAAATTCTTTCTATCAGCCGTGAATACTCTGTTTGAGAAACAATTCCTGTAATTAATAAATTTATATAAGTGTCCCTTGCTCGTTTTTCTCCCTCCGTAGTAAGGCTCATAATTTGAAAATATGACTCTCTCTTTGTAGAATCTAATTCAGCAATCGCCCGTTTTCTAGAATACTTCTTTATTACATCAATTACTTTGAGTCTCTCCAGTTTTATAGTATTGCGCTCTCTTACATCCTTCAATATTTTTGCCAATTTGACATCAGCAAACTGCTCTGCCCGGCGAAACTCTTTGCTATTCTCCAGCATACAAACTTTGTCTGATAAGTCTTCCAGAGAGCTTAAGCCATAATATGCAAGGAATTTACCCAAATATGCATAAGCATCTGAAGGATCTGCATCAAGTGCTCTTTCAAAGAAGCCTTCTGCACCCTTGAAATCACCATCCTCTAATGCCATATTACCTCTTTGTATTAATGCGGAATCTTCTGTTTTTGCGACTCCTGGAATATCATTTCTTACTGTAGATAAGTTTGTGCCCAGGATTTTTCCAATACCACGAACCAAATCTTGAATCGCTCCAACCTTTCCCATGTCCTGCGCTTGTAATCTTGCAAATTCTTTAGGCATATCATATGCATCAATGCCTTTAAAACAAGGAATAAGCGTCTTCCTCTCGCCTTTTTCAATCAAATGAAGAAATCGACTCCACTCATTCTTAACCCATACAGCATTATAGTATTCATAATCTGTACCAAATACCAACATTATTTTTGCTGAGTTTAATGCAGCAAAAATATAAGGTTCGTATTCCTGTCCAAGCTTATCTTCTAATGTAATGCGTGAAAAAAATACTCTATACCCTTTTTCTGTCAGAACATCGTAAACATCTTGAGCGATAACACTGTCAATAGTTCGTTCTCCCAATGCATCTGTTTCTTTGTAACAAATAAAAATATCATAAGGTTCTTCTTTTGAAGAAACAGCAATAATTCCAATTCGAAGTGCTTCTATCGCCTTTGCCTCTTCACGATAAACTGCACGAGAAGCAGGATCAGAATATTCCATAACCATCTCGAAATTAACATCATCCAAAACATTGTCAAAAGAAGAGCGGTGACATGTAGGAATTTTCTTTCCAGTCTTCGGATCATCAACATATTCAATACCGTATTTACAAAGAATCAGCCCCCAATACGCTTCTGCTTCTTCCTGAAATTCAGCAACGATACTTTCATATACTCCGGAAGCCTTGTCAAACTCACACGCACTCCTAAGCCTATGGGCCCTGGTAAAAAGATTTATTTTCTTTTCATCATCGAGAGTTGGCACGGTTTGAAATGAACCACAATATTCACATTCACATACATTCATGCCTTGTTGAACTTCAAGATTGCCACCGCACATTTTACATTTAAAAATTGTCATTTCGCATCCCCCAAATTAAAAACTTACCCTAACTTAGTTCCACATTCAAAACAAAACTTTCCGCCTTGTGGTACTTCCAAACCACAATTCGGGCATCTATGTACCAGCGGTTGTCCACACTCCATGCAGAACTTTCCCTTTGGAGTCTTTTTCCCACAAATAGGGCAAATCATTTCTCCTTCTGCCAATTTTTCTACTTTAGTTCCACATTCCAAGCAGAATTTTGCATTTACAGGAAGTATGTTGCCACATTTCGGACATTGGGTAGTCTGATTACCCGTCTGTACATTAACTTCATCCTGACCTCCAAAATTAAAGCCTTTCATCATTTCTCCTACTTGAGGAGCCATTGCTCCCATTGCTGCCATTCCCGCTCCGAGACCTATCATATCTCCCATAACTGATCCACTACCACCAGAGGGATTTGTTGCTCCCATGTTTCCTATGCCTTCAGCATATGCTTTTTGAACCTCTGCTTGAAGAACATCTTTTTGATTATATCCCTGTGCTTGCATAACAGCAGCTTCCGCCAGGCCTGCCATCTGTGCAACCTGTGCTTCTGCTTGAGCCTGAATAAGCTTTCTTTCTGCTTCACGTCTTGCAATTTCTGTCTCTGTTGTTTGTCCTTCAAGAACAGCACCTCTCTGTGCAGCTTTTATCTTTGCTTCTGCCTCTGCTTCTGCAGTCATATAAGAAGCACGGCTTTCTGCCTGTGATGTACGAACTTCGGCCTCAGCCTCAGCCATTCTTTTCTGTAGCGAAATAGTATGGAGTTCTTTCAATCTTCTAAAACTCGGATCATTCTCTGGTAAAACTACATTCGTCAAATAAAACTGTGGAATCGTTAAGCCATATTCTTCAAAACCAGGAAGCATTTTGAATCTAAGAGCTTCAGATAATTCAGACAAATTCTCGTCAATCTCTACAATATCTATACCCTGTTTCTTGATGACTGAAGGAAGATTTGATTTAACAGCGGTAGAAATTAAAGGTCTAAAAGATGTCTGCAGAGACTTTGTAAAACCTGCGCCTCCATCATCCCAGGCAATCCCTTTCATCGTGCCAACTAATTTAAGCAGCAGCTTTCTTCCATCGGATATTGCTAAATTCATCTCACCCGATGCGCCTAATTCAACCGGAACCCCTAGTGTAGGTTCAACAAGTCTGACCTTCGAATCAGTTCCCCACTTTACAGCCATTTGAACGGTTTTATTAATAAAGAAAACTTCGCAATGGAAAACACTGATCCCCGTCACTATATTAATTAAATTTGTTAAAATAGGAATATTCTTTGCATCCAATTTATATCGACCTGGACCAAAAGTATCTGCGGCCTGACCATTTGCAAAAAAAATTGCCTCTTGACTTTCATGGACAATAAGTTCCGTCATGCTATTGAAATCTTCATGCGGATATTTCCAAATAAAAGTCGAGTCATCACCTTCATATTTTATGAGTTCTGATAATGCCATAACTATTCCCCCTTGTTTTCATCAATCCTTATTAATAATCATTATATCATGGTAAATGACCTCTTCCAATAATATTTTCTTCAATTACTCATCATATTCATTTGAAATAAGAATATCCCATAGAAGGACGTATGCTGAAAAGCATTGAATTCTACGGGATACTCTTATTTTTACATGTATGATAATTGTGGCAATTTCTTTCTTGCTCACACCAAATTTATATACTAATTCTGTTTATTTTTCGTCAATATGGAAACTACAATTAATAACAATAATGAAACCGGGAACGCTACAAGAACTGTTGCAAGGCCAAACGGCTGTCCACACATTTCCCATACAATCGTAAGTATCGTTCCACCTACCATAGATGCAATACCACCCCATTTTGATACTTTATTTGGACATATTATACATCCAAGTAACGAAGGAGTTATTCCCGCGCCTACAATAGTATATGACCAATACTGAATGGCAAGAATACTCGGGAAAAATTTCAATATTCCAAGCGCAAGAATTCCGAATACAGCAATGCTCAGCTGAGTAACCCTTAAAGTCTGCTTATCTGTTGCATCCTTCTTAAAAAATGCGAATACATCAGTAGAAATATTCGTAGCACCTGATAACAGATAAGAGTCGCCTGTTGTGATAACAAATGCAACTGCCGCTGCCATCAGAAGTCCACCAATGTACCATGGACACAGTGTTGAGGTCGCAATCATTGACTGTGCAGCTTCAATATTTGTTCCAAAATACATACGTCCAATATAACCAAGAACAACAATGATAGGAAGTAAGATGATCATACCGATCGCCCAGCCGATCATACCAATCTTGACATTTTTATCATCTCTGGCTGCTGCCATTCGCTGATACAAGTTCTGGTCTCCAAGCTGTAACAAGAAGGGTGGCAGCAAATTAACCAGATAATTCTTCCATGTCCATCCACCGGTAAAGGTAAGACCAAGTGGGTTTTCAATCGGCGTCTGCTGTACTACAAAATCCCAACCACCAATAGCATGCAGAATCGTGGGCACTGCGAGTACTAAACCTACAACCATGATTACCGCAGATATTGCATCTGTAAAAGCTACTGTCCTAAGTCCGCCTGAAATTGCAAGAATAACAATAATAATACAACCGATTGTAGTCGCAACGTCTACATTGATTCCTGTTGAAGCATTCAGAATAATGCCCATTCCACGATACTGAAATGATACGATTGAAAATGCTGCCAAAGCAATGATAATACCAGAAATAACTCGAGCGGATTTTCCATAAGAATCCTCAAGCAGCGCTGCTACTGTCATTTTACCCCTTGTATGAGGCGGCCAACCGGCAATTGGACCAACCTCCGGGTCTTTTGCATATTCATATAACCATTCCGAATCCGATTCTTCCCACGGTCGAAGAATAAGTCGTTCTGTTTTTAATATCATTTGTTTATTTCTCCCAAATATTATTTTGATAAAAATATAACATATTAGGATTGATAAAACTTTATATATTACGTTCACTTTTGTTGTTTTAAAGCTGTACTACAGGCAAATCATGTAAGTCAAACAATAAATTCAAACAACTTGTAATCTGTCCAGCCTGTATCCTCATAAAACATTTGAATTGTATCAAGATACATAAATCCCATTTTGGTATATACTTTTTCTGCCGGAATATTTCCACCAAGAACATCTAACCGAATTGCCTTAATATTATTCTCATAAGCTGTTTCAATAACTTTCTGAACCATCTGTTTTGCTATTCCTTTACCCGAAAACAAAGGATGAACACCAAGCGCATGAATTACCAAAAGTTCTGAATCTTCTGCTTTAACAGACCAATGTATATCTTTGTATCCGTCATTGTAAACATGATTCACAACCATACAAGAGACTATCTGGCCATCCATCTCTCCAATATATAGTTCATTATTTTCAATAGATCTGATCAAAAATTCCTGCGTTGGATATATGTCTCTTTCCCATCCCGGCTTATATTCGGCATTTTTCATCGCATCAATCAACGAATAGTAAAAATTTCTGACAGTGCTATAATCATTACTTTCAGCAGTTCTAATTTGTAACATAACCATCTCCATTAAATTTCATAGCCTATTAATATTTTTGTTATAATTTAAAACACAACAGATGCGGGGCAATAAAAATACTGTGAAAATACGTCCGATTATTTGACATATTGACGAATCAAACGTTTCGCCTCTTGTCCCATCTGCACCACTACCTTCTCCGGTCCAACAATCTTCACATTTTCTCCCAAAGAGAATATCCATCCTAAAAACTGTCTGCTCACATGAACCTCAACATTGACAATGAAATGGCTCTTATCCTTTGGAATCATCATCACAT
Organism: uncultured Lachnospiraceae bacterium; assembly: GCA_937950565.1. Lineage (GTDB taxonomy): Bacteria > Bacillota > Clostridia > Lachnospirales > Lachnospiraceae > UBA7109. The sequence continues at coordinate 2,818 of CALFCS010000160.1, read as the reverse complement.
CTTTACCGAACCGATCAACGATTACTCCTGCCAGACTATTATCTACCAGAAGTCTTACCTCCTGCTCCTCACCACCGAACATACCAAAACTTTTCTTCGCATAATCCGCCATATCCAGCTTTTTAAAATGTTCTTTACCTTCTCTTTTTTCCTCACACATCTGGATATGCAACATCTTATCAACCCGATAATGCTTGATTTGTCCGGCGTCCGAATCATACCCTACAAGATAATAATTTTCATCATCCCAGGAAAGCCCCCACGGACTGATGTGATACCAGGCTCCATTATGGCGCAGTTCCATTTCCTTTTTCACGTTCCACTGAAAATACTGAAATTTAATTTTTTTATTTTCAGAAATAGCATTATGAATGGCATCCACAATATAATAAATACTCTCATTCATTGTCTTGATTCTTCCGGAAACGTACACCTGACGCTGCAGCTTCATTGCCTCATGTTTGCTGACCAGTTGCTCCAGTTTTTTTATCAGAGCATTCGTCTTCCGTTCAGTAATAAATTTCGATGACTGAATTGCATCTACCAAAAGTTTCAGCTCCGGCAGTTCAAAAGGACGGCTTACCACATGATAATGATAACGGTTGCCCACCGGCTCACCTTCCACTTCAATTCCCAACGTTTCAAGATCGCGCAAGTCATTATAAATGCTCTTGCGGTCTGCAGTTACTCCATATTCTGCCAGTGCAGACATAATCTCAGGCATAGTAATATAATGGTCATCATCAGTCTTTTCCAACATAATCTGTGCAAGACGGTACAACTTGAATTTCTGGTTCGTCCCCCTTGGCATAGCTCTTTCCTCCAATCCGGACATAGTCTTATAAATTATATTCAGTATATCATAAATGAAGAAATTGTATCATTCAATCAACTTTTTTCCACAAAAATCAAACAAGGATAAGTGTAACCCACACCTATCCCCGAAAAATTTTTCCATATTGTTCATCATCCACAGCCTCAAGCCATTCATTTGAAGTATTCCCTCCCGGTTTCATTTCTACCGCTTTTTTGCGCCATGAGGGATTAGTTCTTCATATATAGAATCAGCAGACGCTTGCATTTGCTTTCTCTCATATAAACCTTGAAGCCGTCCTATTGCATCAAGTTCTCCCTTACAAATTAAATGCTCCATGAAACTTGTATCTTTATTTCTATCAAATCTCCTAAATGCCTGCCTATAATCCGACTTTTTTTCAAGAATAATCGGTAAAAGCCCCTGATTAACCAATTGCTGGTTCAGGATGATTCTTCCCGTCCTTCCATTTCCATCAGAAAATGGATGAATTCTTTCAAAAAGGATATGCTGCCGTGCAATTTCTTCAACAGCGTTTATAATACTATCTTTTTCAAACATCAATCCTTCGGAAAATTTTTTCATAAGCTCTGGTACATCTTCTGCTTTCGGCGGAAAATAAACAGCTTCCGCAAGGGTTCCCACATAAACTTCCCCAGTTCTATATCCATCAATTTCCTTTCCCATGATAATATGATTCACTTCCCGAATCCAATCTTCCGTAATAGAATTTCCCAGATTTAAATCCAAAAAACGACTGATGGCAGAGAATAGGTTCTTGGCTTCCCAATACTCTTTATAGGTATGTCTTCCCCTTGTTTCATCATAATCTATTAATGCAATCGTTTCATCCAACGATAATGTGTTACCTTCCAGCGCATTACTACTCCAACAGAAACGATACATAAAATCCTTCTGAAATGCATGAATAATGCTTTCATTTCTATCCGCACACTGTAATTTCGTTAATCCCGCTTCAATATCTTTATACAATTTCTTGTTGTCAATCATCCCCATAAAGCTTCTCCTTTATTAAAATCATAGACCTACTAAAAGTATAACATAATAAATTAGGAGACACCATATTTTAGTGTCTCCAATCGTTACATTATTCGGTCAATTTATTTTACCCTTGAACTGTTCAGGAAACAATATTGTTTTACCTCAATTACTCATCATAATCATCCACATCGTATGGATCATATACTTTTACAGAAGAAGACTTATGACCATTGGCATAGGCTCCATTATGGCGCAGTTCCATTTCCTTTTTCATGTTCTCCCCGGACCCTTGATTCGTTTAACCGGATATTGATTTTTCTACTAATAACCGACCAGGCTTTTTTTATTCACCTTACAGAGAACTCCCTGCGGGGTTACCAGAATTACTTTTCCATATGCTTTCTTTCTGATACGATCATATAGCCTGCCAGCACTCAGGCTGTCGCCGATGACTGTGTATGGGCTGTTCGCCACATATCCAAGTTTTCCAAGACCTTCCAGTTTTACTATGATTGCCTCTTTATCATATTCATCCGGATTCAGTCCGGCATTTTCCAAAACTTCTCTGCGTTCTTCGATATCCATAAATTCCAGCTCATCCGGATCTAAACCGGATAGTTCAAGTTCGGTCCTGTTATCATCTTCTCCCAGCATTTCGTTCAGAAAAGAGAATTCTGCCGCCCTTTCAAAAGCACTCATTTTACCATCATGGTTAAAATCAAATAACTCCCCAAATAATTCTTGCATAATAGTGGTACCTCCTATTAATCTTCCAGCCATTCCATATAATCTTCTTCACTGGCAAAGAGCTGATACTCCCCGTCAACATATCCCATATAACCATTTTCTGTATTGTATCCTTTCATTTCACTTCGCTCCTTTTTTTATCTGTTTCGTATAATTTAAAAGATTAGCTGTACAATACAAATACCACCTATTTTTTACTAGTTACAATTCACACCCCAGCCAGCTTTGCTGGCTGTTTGTGCAAAACGTAGAAAA